>NZ_JBEAFQ010000002.1:0-492683 GCF_040062275.1 Klebsiella sp. GW_Kp182
TCACGTCATGGCCGCGAAGCCAGCGGACCAGCGCTTCGTGTCCGGAGAGGGTATTATCAAATTTTTTACAACGATGCCGGCCATCAGGGCGAAGAATATCGACATCCAGTTTAGCTTTGGCGACATCAATACCGATGAAGTGGAGTTCATTTTCCATAGTGAAACCAACCTTGCAAATACGGGTTACCGGTGAAAGCCGGTCCATGATACTGTCCGGTTTATCACATGAGAAAGAACGGCGGTCCGGTGCAAAGGATCTACGGAACAGGCGCGAAAGCCTAAGCCCGGACACGGCATCCGGACCGCCATCAGAGAGAACTGGCCGGTTCTTTCTGACGGAGTAATCATACAAGCCCGGACAGGCGCGTCAGGCGCCGCCTCCGGGAGACGTGGCGGTGGCGTGATTCAGCCAGATAATCTGGCCCTGCTGCTCCCAGAGGCGCATTTGATTGACCTGGGCGCTACAGGGCGCTTCTCCACACCAGACCATCAGCGTACTCTCCGGGAAAAGCTCCGGTCGGAGCTGGTTCAGCGAATGGGCGAGAATGTCCACCCGCCAGCCCTGTTCGCTGGCTATCCAGCCCTCCAGCCATAGCCGGGTGATATCATTCACATTCCAGCCGATAATCAGCGCATGGCTGCCGGGATATTTTGCCGTGGATGAAAGAGTGCGGGCGATATGATTAATCAGAATACCATCAAGGATGCCCCGCAGCGCCAGCAGCGTGGGCTGCGGGCTAAGCAGGCGCTGGCGTAATGGATTAATCAGATTCTTCACCAGAATTTGCGCTGACTCGCTGTGGTTGCGCTCCTTAAGCCACATACGCAGGCGATGATAGCTACCGTTTTGCAGATAACCGAGCAAAATTTCCTGCTGCTTGCGCCAGCCGTCGGCCACCTCCTGCTCATTATCCATCAGCAGCGTTTTCACTTTCCCCACCTGCACGCCGGAGTCAATCCAGCGTTTAATTTCGCGAATCCGGTCTATCTCATATTCGTTGAACAGGCGGTGGCCGCCGTCGGTACGCTGGGGTTTCAGTAATCCGTAGCGCCGCTGCCAGGCGCGTAACGTCACGGGATTGATATCGCAAAGCTGGGCCACTTCGCCGATTGTATAAAGCGCCATTTTCTCCTCCCGCTGTGTTCTCCTCCATTAACTGTAGAAGCTGTTTGCCGAAGCGGGAATTTTTGTCTGTTTTTTGTACAGATTTGAGCCGGCGAGACGCGAAGAAATGTGATCCTGAACATGAATTATCATTTTCATGTATTGCTTCAAAGAAAGTTATAAGCAAGCAGTGTATGTTACGCGCTTTCAAATGAAGTGTGGTCTGCGGGTATGTACGAGTTTGATCTGGTGTTGCTGCTGCTTCAGCAGATGTGCGTGTTTTTGGTCATTGCGTGGCTGATGAGCAAAACGCGGCTGTTCATCCCGTTAATGCAGGTCACCGTCCGGCTGCCGCATAAGCTCCTGTGCTACGTAACCTTCTCCATTTTCTGCATCCTCGGTACCTACTTCGGGCTGCATATCGAAGACTCGATCGCCAATACGCGCGCCATCGGCGCGGTGATGGGGGGCCTGCTGGGCGGGCCGGTGGTTGGCGGCCTGGTGGGGCTGACCGGCGGGCTTCACCGCTACTCGCTGGGCGGCATGACCGCGCTGAGCTGTATGGTATCAACCATCGTAGAAGGGCTACTCGGCGGGCTGGTACACAGTATTCTGGTCAAACGCGGGCGGCCGGACAAAGTCTTCAGCCCGCTCACCGCCGGCGCGATCACCTTTTTCGCCGAGATGGTGCAGATGCTGATTATTCTGCTTATCGCTCGCCCGTTCGAAGATGCCCTGCATCTGGTACAAAGCATCGCCGCGCCCATGATGGTCACCAACACCGTCGGGGCGGCGCTATTTATGCGCATCCTGCTGGATAAGCGAGCGATGTTTGAAAAATACACCTCGGCCTTTTCGGCTACGGCGCTGAAGGTCGCCGCTTCGACGGAGGGGATCCTGCGCCAGGGGTTCAACGAAGAGAACAGCATGAAGGTCGCGCAGGTGCTGATCCAGGAGCTGGATATCGGCGCGGTGGCGATAACCGATCGCGACAAGCTGCTGGCGTTTACCGGGATCGGCGACGATCACCACCTCCCGGGCAAACCCATCTCTTCGCTCTATACCCAAAAGGCGATCGATACCGGCGAAGTCGTTTACGCCGACGGCAACGAGGTGCCTTACCGCTGCTCGATTCATCCGAACTGCAAGCTGGGCTCGACGCTGGTTATCCCGCTGCGCGGCGAAAATCAGCGGGTCATCGGTACCATTAAACTCTATGAAGCGAAAAACCGCCTGTTTAGCTCCATCAACCGCACGCTGGGGGAGGGAATTGCGCAGCTGCTGTCGGCGCAGATCCTGGCCGGACAGTATGAGCGGCAAAAGGCGCTGCTGACGCAGTCGGAAATCAAGCTGCTGCACGCCCAGGTGAACCCGCACTTCCTGTTCAACGCGCTGAATACGCTAAAAGCGGTGATTCGCCGCGATAGCGACCAGGCCGGGCAGCTGGTGCAGTATCTGTCGACCTTTTTCCGCAAAAATCTGAAGCGGCCAGCGGAGATCGTGACCCTGGCCGATGAGATTGAACATGTGAACGCCTATTTGCAGATTGAGAAAGCGCGTTTTCAGACCAATTTGCAGATTCATATGCTGGTGCCCGAGGCGCTGGGGCAGCATCAGCTACCGGCGTTTACCCTGCAGCCAATCGTCGAAAACGCGATTAAACACGGGACTTCGCAGCACCTTGGGGTGGGCGAAATCACCATCCGCGCCAGTCAGCAAGAGCGCTGGCTGCAGCTGGATATTGAAGATAATGCCGGGCTGTATCAGGACAAACCCAGCGCCAGCGGGCTGGGCATGAACCTGGTCGACCGCAGACTGCGGGCGCGCTTTGGCACCGACTGCGGGATCACCGTAACCTGCGAGCCGGAATGTTTTACCCGCGTCACGCTGAGACTGCCTCTGGAGGAAAGCGCATGTTAAAAGTATTAATTGTCGACGACGAGCCGCTGGCGCGTGAAAACCTGCGTATTTTGCTGGAGACCCAGCCTGATATTGAGATCGTTGGCGAATGCGGGAATGCCGTCGAGGCGATTGGCGCGGTACATAAGCTGCGCCCGGACGTGCTGTTTCTGGATATCCAGATGCCGCGCATCAGCGGTCTGGAGATGGTCGGCATGCTCGATCCGCAGCATCGGCCCTATATCGTCTTCCTTACCGCGTTTGACGAGTACGCGGTGAAGGCCTTTGAAGAGCATGCGTTTGATTATTTACTGAAGCCGATTGAGTCCGCCCGGCTGGAAAAAACGCTGTTTCGCCTGCGCCAGGAGCGTAGCCTGCAGGATATGACCGTACTCGACGATACCCAGCAGGCGCTGAAGTATATTCCCTGCACCGGACACAGCCGGATCTGGCTACTGCAGATGGAAGACGTGGCCTTCGTCAGCAGCCGGATGAGCGGGATTTACGTGACCGACCGCGAAGGGAAAGAGGGCTTTACCGAGCTCACCCTGCGCACGCTCGAGAGCCGAACGCCGCTGCTGCGCTGCCATCGTCAGTACCTGGTCAACATGTCCCATCTCAAGGAGATCCGCTTTGAGGAGAACGGCCAGGCGGAGCTGCTGATGCGCGCCGGGCAAACGGTGCCGGTCAGCCGCCGCTACCTGAAGAGCCTGAAAGAGGCGATTGGGCTGTAAAACGGCGGAATCGTGATAGACTTAGCGGCAGATTTTTTCATCATGAAGGCAATATGATCAGTAACGATATTCTCCGTAGCCTGCGCTACACCCTGAAAACCAATAACAGCGGCCTGGTTCGTATTTTTGCCCTGGCGGATGCGCCGGTCAGCGCGGAACAGCTGGTTCCCTGGCTGAAAAAAGAAGACGAAGAGGGGTTTGCGCGCTGCCCGGATATCGTGCTGTCGAATTTCCTCAACGGCCTGATTTACGACAAACGCGGTAAAGATGCGTCCGCGCCGCCGCTGGCGGTCGAACGCCGGGTGAATAATAACATCGTGCTGAAAAAGCTGCGTATTGCCTTCTCCCTGAAGACGGATGATATTCTCGCTATCCTCACCCAGCAGAAATTCCGCGTCTCGATGCCGGAAATCACCGCCATGATGCGCGCCCCG
Organism: Klebsiella sp. GW_Kp182; assembly: GCF_040062275.1. Classification (NCBI taxonomy): domain Bacteria; kingdom Pseudomonadati; phylum Pseudomonadota; class Gammaproteobacteria; order Enterobacterales; family Enterobacteriaceae; genus Klebsiella; species Klebsiella sp. GW_Kp182. Next base: position 4,173 of record NZ_JBEAFQ010000002.1, read on the forward strand.
GATCATAAAAACTTCCGCGAATGCGGCGACCAGTTCCTGCGCTACTTTTTGCGCGGACTGACCGAGCGCGAACACGCGAAATCCTGATATGCCTCCCCGGCTTGCGCTGCGCTGAGCCGGGCTACTGAATGCGCGGCTCCGTAGCCCGGCTCAGCGCAGCGCAAGCCGGGAGTAGTCCGCACCAGTCAGGGCTGTTTCACTTCTTTAAAACCCTGCGATTTCAGCAATTTCTCCGACTCGCTCAGCGAAATGAACTTTTGTGAACAGTCGGAAAAACTGGCCCCCGGCAAGTGACACAGCTCGCTGATTTTAGCCTGATTAAAGTCGATGGAGAGGTGTTCCTGCGCGACGTTCTCTTTATAGTCGACGCTGTGGGTAACGCCTTTGATTTTGCTGTAGGCCGCGCCGATAGGGTCGATGACCTTGCGCGCCTGCTCTTCGTTACTTACCCCGAGTGATTGATAGGGGATAGTATTCTCAGCGTCCTGGCGGGTGACGACATCGCCTTTGTAGTGATAGATGTAGGTCAGATCAACGCCGTTGATCGTATTGTTAAACGTTTTGACCTCATCTTTGTTATTATCGCAGCCGACAAGCGCAGCCATCAATAGCGTGGCGCCCAGAGCGGCGGTCATCCTGCGGTTAAATTTCATTATCATTCCTTGTTAATCAATCATCATCTCTAATTGTATACAGCATTGGGCGATGGTGCCGGGCGTATCCTCGGACGTCGCCGTTTCGCGCTTATGCCAGCGTTTTCTTCTTTCTGCGCCAGCACCCGGCGGGCGATGTCGTCGACAATATCGTGGCGCTCTAAAAAAAAAGCGCTGCCGGAGCAGCGCTTTATACAGCCTTACTTGACCTGCTGGCCCGGCTGAGCCCCGCTGTCCGGGCTGAGCAGGAAGATATCTTTCCCACCAGGACCTGCGGCCATCACCATGCCTTCAGAGATGCCGAAGCGCATTTTGCGCGGCGCCAGGTTAGCGACCATCACCGTCAGGCGGCCAATCAGCGCCTGCGGATCAGGGTAGGCGGAGCGGATGCCGGAGAAGACGTTACGCTTCTCGCCGCCGAGATCCAGCGTCAGGCGCAGCAGCTTATCGGAACCGTCGACTAACTCGGCGTTTTCAATCAGCGCGATGCGCATATCCACTTTGGCGAAATCGTCAAAGGTGATAGTTTCCTGAATCGGATCGTCCGCCAGCGGACCGGTGACCGGCGCTGACAGCGCCTTCACTTCTTCTTTCGACGCTTCGACCAGCGCCTCAACCTGCTTCATTTCGATGCGGTTATACAGCGCTTTAAAGGCGTTAACCTTGTGACCGAGCAGCGGCTGCTGGATAGCATCCCAGCTCAGTTCGCCGTTGAGGAACGCTTCGGCGCGGGCGGCCAACTGCGGCAGAACCGGCTTCAGCCAGGTCATCAGCACGCGGAACATATTCAGGCCCATGGTGCAGATGGCCTGCAGATCGGCGTCGCGGCCTTCCTGTTTGGCGACCACCCACGGCGCCTGCTCGTCAACGTAGCGGTTTGCCACGTCGGCCAGCGCCATGATTTCGCGGATGGCTTTCCCGAACTCGCGGCTGTCCCACGCATCGCCAATGCTTGCTGCCGCATCGGTGAAGGTTTTATACAGCTGAGGATCGGCCAGCTCGGCGGACAGCATACCGTCGAAACGCTTGTTGATGAAACCGGCGTTACGCGAGGCAAGGTTAACCACCTTGTTGACGATATCGGCGTTGACGCGCTGCACGAAGTCTTCCAGGTTCAGGTCGATATCATCGATACGTGACGAGAGCTTGGCGGTGTAGTAGTAGCGCAGGCTGTCGGCGTCAAAATGATTCAGCCAGGTGCTGGCCTTAATAAAGGTACCGCGCGACTTGGACATCTTGGCGCCGTTGACCGTCACGTAGCCGTGAACGAACAGGTTGGTCGGTTTGCGGAAGCTGCTGCCTTCCAGCATCGCCGGCCAGAACAGGCTGTGGAAGTAAACGATGTCTTTGCCGATAAAGTGGTACAGCTCGGCAGTAGAGTCTTTCTTCCAGTACTCTTCGAAGCTGGTGGCGTCGCCGCGCTTGTTGCACAGGTTCTTAAAGGAGCCCATGTAACCGATCGGCGCATCCAGCCAGACGTAGAAGTATTTACCCGGCGCGTTCGGGATTTCGAAGCCGAAGTACGGGGCATCGCGGGAGATATCCCACTGCTGCAGGCCGGACTCGAACCACTCCTGCATTTTATTCGCCACCTGCTCCTGCAGCGCGCCGCTGCGGGTCCACGCCTGAAGCATTTCGCTGAACGACGGCAGGTCGAAGAAGAAGTGCTCGGACTCGCGCATCACCGGCGTCGCGCCGGATACCACCGATTTCGGCTCGATAAGCTCGGTCGGGCTGTAGGTCGCGCCGCACACTTCGCAGTTATCGCCGTACTGATCCGGTGATTTACACTTCGGACAGGTGCCTTTCACAAAGCGGTCCGGCAGGAACATGCCTTTTTCCGGATCGTAAAGCTGAGAGATGGTACGGTTTTTGATAAAACCGTTCTCTTTCAGGCGCGTGTAGATGAGCTCCGACAGCTCGCGGTTTTCATCGCTGTGCGTGGAGTGGTAGTTGTCGTAGCTGATGTCGAAGCCAGCAAAATCGGTCTGATGCTCCTGACTCATTTCGCCAATCATCTGCTCCGGAGTAATTCCGAGCTGCTGCGCTTTCAGCATGATCGGGGTGCCGTGGGCGTCGTCGGCGCAGATGAAGTTGACTTCGTGGCCGCGCATTCGCTGGTAACGGACCCAGACATCAGCCTGGATGTGCTCCAGCATGTGGCCGAGGTGGATTGAGCCGTTTGCGTACGGCAGCGCGCACGTTACCAGAATTTTCTTCGCGACTTGAGTCATAGTGGGCATTACATCTTCTATTGTAAAAAGGGGTTTTGATGTTACCGCAAAGGCAATAATTTGGTAAGCCCAAAGCTTATGGTGGGGGAATTATTCCCTTTAAGGTAAACTTAACGCACAAGATTCAACTCACAATAACAAAGGAGTCGGGATGAGTTCGCAATCCCAGGCCAAATCCCCCGAGCGTCTGCGCGCGATGGTCGCCGGGACCCTGGCTAATTTCCAGCACCCAACCCTGAAACATAACCTCACTACGCTGAAGGCGCTGCATCACGTCGCCTGGCTGGACGAGACCGTGCACATTGAAATTCAGATGCCGTTCGTCTGGAACAGCGCGTTTGAAGCGCTGAAGGAGCAGTGCAGCGCCGAGCTGCTGCGCATTACCGGCGCCAAAGCCATTGACTGGAAGCTGACGCACAGCATCGCCACGCTTCAGCGGGTAAAAAATCAGCCGGGCATCAACGGCGTGAAAAACATTATCGCCATCAGCTCCGGCAAGGGCGGGGTGGGTAAATCGTCGACGGCGGTCAACCTCGCGCTGGCGCTGGCGGCGGAAGGTGCGAAAGTCGGCATTCTGGATGCCGATATTTACGGGCCGTCGATTCCGACCATGCTCGGCGCGGAAGATCAGCGTCCGACTTCGCCGGACGGCACCCATATGGCGCCGATTATGAAATTCGGTCTCGCTACCAACTCCATCGGTTATCTGGTGACCGACGACAACGCCATGGTGTGGCGCGGCCCGATGGCCAGCAAGGCGCTGATGCAGATGCTGCAGGAAACGCTGTGGCCGGATCTCGATTATCTGGTACTGGATATGCCGCCGGGCACCGGTGATATTCAGCTGACGCTGGCGCAAAACATTCCGGTCACCGGCGCGGTCGTCGTCACCACGCCGCAGGATATTGCCCTGATCGACGCCAAAAAAGGCATCGTGATGTTTGAAAAAGTCGAGGTACCGGTGCTAGGTATCGTGGAAAACATGAGCATGCATATCTGCAGCAACTGCGGACACCACGAGCCGATTTTCGGTACCGGCGGCGCGCAGAAGCTGGCGGAGAAATATCATACCCAGCTGCTGGGCCAGCTGCCGCTGCATATCACTCTGCGCGAAGACCTCGACAAAGGGACGCCGACGGTGGTTGCGCGTCCGGAAAGCGAGTTTACCGAGACCTACCGCCAGCTGGCCGACCGCGTCGCGGCGCAGCTGTACTGGCAGGGGGAAGTCATTCCCGGAGAGATAGCCTTCCGCGCGGTCTAATCTCCTCACTATCCTGAGCCGCCCGGCGTTTTTCGCCGTGCGGTTTTTTATTTTTTCCGTCCCCGGTTTTCTACCGAGGAGATAATCACCGCGCGAATAATATTGCTGTTAAATATTATTTATTTTTATTCACATTTAGCGATATTGAGATTAATCAATAAAACATATTGCTAACATTGTTTTCCTCTGGCGGTTGTGCGAGCTTTAATAGCAAAGAAGTAACGATTTTAATTCGCCGTGATGAGATTTAATTTTGGCTTTTTATTTGGCGAAACGTGGATGTTATCAGTAATACGTATATAAAAACGATGGAAGGAAAGTATAGCCGTACACATTTCCGGAGTGCATGATGAATAATATTGCTCTAATCGTTAAGTTACGAGAACTACTGGTTATTTTTATGCATACGCGCTCGCTGCCGGAGAAAGCAGCAGACGCGTTGCGTTATTGCCAGGAGCATCTCCCGATAGCTGAGATTCCGATTGGCGCTTATGGTGAGTACAGTGATATTTTTGAACAGATTGTTTTTTTATCGGATGACAAGAGTCGTACGGCCCCGGATGATTTACTGCGTAGCGGCGGCGATCTGATATTAAGTATTTTAATGCTCTATGAGCAGGTTGCTTCATATATTGCCGTCGAGGAATTTATGCAAAAACAGAACCGCTTTAACGAATAGCGCTTTGCCACAAAAAAACGCCAGCGGCAGGGAGAGCGCGCTGGCGTTCAGCTTTTAGCGATGGTAGAAAATCTCGCCATCATAAATTTTGAGGATTTTCCCCTCGGTTTCGGTAATCAGCACGTAGCTTCCGCCCATATAGGTCCAGCGGGTCCCGGCATCCGGCGCAGGCAAATTGCGCTGCTGCCACTGCTTGATGTTGTATTCTGGCGTGAGGTAAAGCGGCGGGACGGTATCGCCGATGTGAAATTGTTTGAAGTCCGCGGTGACCCCATCCAGCTCATATTTCTGTATACCTTCGCCGGTCGCCGCCCACGCGCCGCTGGCGCAGGCCAACAGTACGCCCAGAAGCATCATTTTTGTTTTACGCATAATTTCCCCATTATTATCCTGGACACAAAATCGCAGCCTCGTATGATTCCTGATACGTCAAGGGATTGGCAAGCGTTGGTTTGGTTAAAAGTGTAAGCAAACGGTGATGCAGCGCCGTTTTTCATCGGCGCGCGCCTGTTTTGAGAATAATCCGGGTTGAGGAGTGTGTATGTTCCGGCTGGAAGATCTGGCATTGTTTGTCCGCGCTGCGGCGTTAAGCAGCTTCAGCGATGCGGCGCGAGAGGCCGGGCTGCAGCCCGCGCAGGTGAGCGCGGCGATCAAGCGTCTGGAAACGACGCTGAATATCCGTCTTTTTGCCCGTTCGACGCGGAGTTTACGCCTGACGCCGGAAGGCGAAACCTGGCTGCCCTATGCCACGCAGATGCTTGATACGCTGCACGCGGGGCTGCAAAAAATCAGCACGCCGGATGACGAAGTACGCGGTACGTTACAAATTGCCGTTCCGTCCGACCTGGGGCGCAACTTGCTTCTGCGCGTGTTTCGCGCTTTTCGCCAGCGCCATCCCGCGCTGCGCCTGCGGATACTGTTTTCCGATCATCGGACCGATGTATTTAAAGATCCGGTGGACGTGGCGTTTCGCTACGGCGATAACGACGATGCCTCGTTTATTTCCCTGCCCGTCGCGCCGGAGAACCGCCGGATGCTGGTGGCCTCGCCCGGCTGGATAGCCGAACACGGCGAACCGAAGACGCTGGAAGATTTGGCCCGGCACAATGCGCTGACCTACGTGCTGCGCGGCAGGGCGTTCGATCGCTGGCCGCTGAGCCTGGACGGGAAGGTCCATTACGTGCAGGTTGCCGGCGCTATCGTGAGCGATGATGCGGAGGTGATTCGCCGCCTGGCGGTTGCCGGGGAGGGGATCGCGTTCAAATCTGAACTCGACGTCGGGGATGATATCCGTGAAGGGCGGCTCCAGGTGCTGTTGCCGAAGTATCAGGGCGACGTGGTGCCGCTGAATATGATTTGCCCGCACCGCAAGCAGCTTTCGCCTGCGGTACGGTTGCTGTATGAGGCGGTGAAAGAGGCGTGCGAAGCGGTTCATTCCCGCGCGCCCTCTGCGGGCCGCTAGCGCCGACTCGGGAATGGTACTGGGGTGATAAATCGGCGTGGCTTGTTCCCGGCTCGCGCTGCGCTTAGCCGGGCTACGGATTGGTAGCCCGGACAGGTGCGCCAGCGCCGCCTCCGGGAGAACGATCGGTGCGAAGCTTAATGCTTCACCAGCGTGGCAAAGTAGTAGACCAGCGGAATCGCAAGGATCCACAGCCCGATGGGGATTTCCCGCCATTTGCCGGCAATCGTTTTAATCACCACATAAAACAGCAGCCCGCCGGCAATCCCGGTCCCGAAGCTATTGGCAATCAGCGTAATCATCACCATCATCAGCACCGGCAGGCCGTCGGTGAAGTTTGCCAGGTCCACTTTGCGCAGGCCGCTGAACATATTCAGGCCAATGAGGATCAGCGCAGGCGCGGTCGCCTCTTTCGGGATCATCAGCGCCACCGGGGTAAACAGCAGCATCAGGAGGAACATCACCGCCGCCGACAGCGCGGTTAACCCGGTTTTGCCGCCGGCTTCCGCTGCCGCTGAGGATTCAATCAGCGCGGTCGCCGCCGGAATGCCCAGCCAGGGGCCAACGGCCGCGGCGATCGAGTCAACCATAAACGGGCGATTGATATGCGGCATATTGCCTTCCTCATCCAGCAGACCCGCTTCGCCGCCTACCGCCAGCGTGGTGCCCATCGTGGAAAAGAACTCTGAGGCGAAAAAGACGAACAGGAACGGCAGGAAGGCGATATTCAGCGCGCCCAGCATATCGATTTGCCCCAGCACCGGCGTCAGCGAATGCGGCATATCGATAAAGCTGCCCGGGAGTCTGGTGACGCCCATCGGAATGCCGACCAGGGTGGCAAAGAGAATCGCCCACAGAATTGAGCCGGGGATTTTTCTCGCCTGCAGGGCAATGGCCAGAAACAGCCCGCAGAGCGCCACCAGCGCCCCCGGTGAGAGAAAATCGCCGAGCATCAGGGCGTTGGTTTTGGCGTTAGCCAGCACCAGCCCGGCGTTACGGAAACCCAGCACCGCGACAAACAGCCCAATGGAGGCCGTCAGGCCGAGCTTGATCGACTGCGGCACCGAACGGGTCACCACTTCACGCAGGCCGAACCTGGTTAGCAGGAAAAACAGAATCCCCGACCAGCAGGCGATCCCAAGACCAATCTGCCAGCCAATGCCTTCGCTGCCCGCCAGCGTGACGCCGACCAGCACCGAGCCGCCGATGCCCGGCCCGACGATAAACGGCAGGTTGGCATAAAACGCCATCAGCAGCGTGCCGCCGACGAACACCAGAATCGTGCCGGTGGTTGCCGCGCCTTTATCCATCCCGCCAACCGCCAGCAGGCCGGGGATAACCACCAGCAGGTAGGCGGCGGCGAGAAAGCCGGTGATGCCCGCGAGGCATTCGGTGCGCAGCGTGCTGCCGCGGGAATACAAGGCAAAACGGCGCTCCAGCCAGCTTCCTTGCGTGGATGAATGAAGGGTATTGTCGGCCATGCTCAGGCTCCCTGATGATTATTGTTGTGTTCTGTGTGTTCCGGGATTTCCCGGCAGTCTATCAGCGGCTCGACGATCTGGCGGGTGCTGCCGTCGGTCAAACCTAAATCGGTCAAATGCGGCCCGGCGTTACAGGCAAGGCAGGTGCCTTCGATAGCCTTAAATACGCGATAGGGCGGCTCCCAGTCGGCGACCTCCGCGCTCAGGTCGCGAAGCTGGCGGAACTGTCTGGCCAGCTCCGGAGCGGGCAAGTCGGAAAGCATTCCGGCAATCGGCATCGCCACGTGGGCAAGGATTTTTCCCTGCTGAGACAGCGCCATACCGCCGCCGGAGGCGATCAGGCGGTTTGCCGCCAGCGCCATCTCGTCGGCATCGCGGCCGAGCACCACCAGGTTGTGGGAATCGTGGGAGTAGCTGGTGGCGATGGCGCCGCGCAGCTCGCCCCAGCCTTCCAGCAGCGCAATTTGCGGCGTCGCCTGGTGACGACCGTGGCGGTGCTTAACCCAAATCAGGCTAAACCCGTCCGGGATTTGCACCCGGCCATCGCGGACCTGCACCTCAACCTCTCCCCACTGGGTAAAGCGCGCGCCGCGAATATGCCGCAGGCGGGCGACGCCGTGGCGAATCGCGCCGACGCGGAGGATAAAATCGTCAGGGCTGAGCGGCGGCATCTGCAGGGTATCGCGCGGCGGGGTAATACCCGGCGCCGGCGGAATCGACCCAAGCAGGGCGCCCTCGCGGGCAATCAGCTTCCCGGCGACGTACACCTCCCGCGCGTCGAGCTTTTCTAATGAATCAAAAACCACCAGATCGGCGCGGCGTCCGGCGGCAATCAGCCCCAGATCGTTACGCTGCAGACGGATCGCCGCGTTTAAGGTGGCGAAGCGCAGGACGTCGGTGGCCGGCAGTCCGTGCTCAATCAGCAGGTTGAGCAGGGCGATAATGCCGCCTTTTTCCAGCAGCATATCCGGCGGCACATCGTCGGTGCAGACGGTGATTTGCGAGGAGAGATGCGGCAGCGTTTTCAGCGCGGTAACGATATCCGGCAGCAGGTAAGGGTGCGAGCCGCGAATTTCGATAGTCAGCCCGGCGCGCAGTTTTTCCAGCGCATCGTCCGCCGAGGTGAGCTCGTGATCGGAGGTGACCCCAGCTGCAAGGTAGGCCTGCAGATCCGCGCCGCGCAAACCGCGGGCGTGGCCTTCGATCAGCTTGCCGCTGTTGAGACCGGCCTGGATAATCTCCTGCATCCGCTCGCTGCCGTGCAGCACGCCGTGCATATCCATCACTTCGGCGACGCCGCAAACTTCCGGCCAGGCCAGCATGGTTTCCATCTCCGCACCGGCAAAATCGGCGCCGGACATCTCCAGTCCCGGCGTCGACGGCACGCTGGAAGGCGCCGCGACCATCACCTGCAGCGGCAGATGGCGGCTGGCGGCGACGGCGTAGCGCACGCCTTCGACGCCCAGCACGTTGGCCAGCTCGTGCGGGTCCCAGAATACCGCCGTGGTACCCTGAGCCAGGACGATTTCGGCATAGCGTTCAGGCGGCAGGTGGGAGCTTTCAAGGTGGACGTGCGTGTCCATCAGCCCCGGCGACAGGAAATATCCCGCCAGCGAGCGGCGTTCGTGGGCATCGGAGCGGCTGCCGCGCGGGTGCACGCTGGCGATGGTTTCGCCGACGATCCCGACGTCGGCCTCGCGGATCTCTCCGGTGGCCATATCGACAATCTGCGCGTCGGTTAATAAGAGATCGAACGGGGATTCGCCGCGTGCGGCCTGCACGGCGCGGCGGCGGGTTTCAGCACTGCTGGACATAACAACTCCGGCACAAGGATAATGGGGATACTCTAGGGGCAGAGCAAACGTTTGCCCAGATGAATAAATTTATCGCCCGATAACCTCGGGTTATTCTGCATGCTCACCATTGATGAAAACATGATGACTGAACCCTGGCAGCGTCTGCCCGCGCTCTCCCTTAAGCAGATCCAGTACTTTGTGACCCTGGCCCAGCTACGCCACTTCACCGACACCGCTAACCGGCTGGCTATCAGCCAGCCGGCGCTAAGCAGCGCGCTGCGGCAAATCGAGACGGTGCTCGGCGGCAAGCTGGTCAACCGTACCGCCTCGGCGGTGACCTTAACCGAGCTGGGGGCGGCGATTTTGCCCCACGCCCGGCGGGTGCTGAGCGTGGCGCAGCTGGCGTTTCAGGATATGCAGCAGATAGTCGAGGCCGGCGGCGACGGTACGGTGCGTATCGGGCTGGTGCCCTCGGTGAGCTCGCTGCTGTTTCCGCTGCTGCCGCAAACGCTGGCCCAGGCGTTTCCGCGCCTGAGGGTGGAGTTTCACGATCAGACCAACGACGCCCTGTTTTGCGAGCTGCAGTCGGGAAAGATAGATTTTGCCGTTGGCGCAATAGACAGTTCGTTACCGCCTGAGCTGCAGGTTTATCCTCTGCGCGACGATCCGTTTGTGGCGGTGCTGCACTGCGACGATCCGCTGGCCGGGCAGCCGCATCTGCCGTGGAAGCTGCTCGCGGGGCGCGATATCGCGGTGTTCTCAAAGGGCAATATTCAGCGTCTGGTCGGCGCGCTGGCGGAGAGCCATCGCCTCACGCTGAATACGCGTTATCAGGTTGACTATATTGAAACGCTTTACGGCCTGGTGCGTTCCCGGCTGGCGGTGGCGATTCTGCCTGAGCTGTATACTACCCACCTTCAGGATCCGGCGTTAAAGGTGGCGCAGCTTCAGCAGCCCGCGCTGACGCGAACCGTGGCGCTGATGCGCGGGCCGCAGCCTTTGCCGCCGCTGATTGAGGAATGTTTCGCATTATTACTAAGTTCGCTGCGCTGACCGACGCGCGTCGACTCCGGGAGGGGAACCCCGCAGCTGGCCGCCGCGGGAGCTTATTTACGGCGTCACGATATTGAACCAGAACTCAAATTTATCCATATAGCCCAGCATCTCGTCCAGCTTCGCGCCGTCGCCGGTCACTTTGACTTCACCCTTATCCTCCGCCTGTTTTAGCGTTTCCTCTTTCAGGATGATTTTGTTCAGCGTGGCGCGATCCAGCGCGATGGTAGCGTCGGCGTCTTTGGCTTCGGCATCGGCGGTGTGGTTGAGCACGCCGTTTTCCAGCTCTAGCTTATATTTACCGCCATCGTTACCAAGGTCGATATTGAATACCGCTTTGGCGGTTCCGGCTTTTTCGCCGTTGATGTGGACCGCAAGATAGTCGAAAAACATTTCCGGGGTCATGGCCCGCACGGTATCCGGGCTGGCGGTATTCGGCGTCGGGCCTTTCACGACGCCGTTGCGTAGCTCCTGCGCGCCGGTCAGGTAGAAATTACGCCACGGTCCTGATTCCGCCTGATAGCCCAGCTGCTCCAGGGCATCGGCTTCCAGATTGCGCGCCTCCAGATTACCGGGATCGGCGAAGACAATTTTGCTGACTACCTGAGCTACCCAGCGATAGTTGCCCTGGTTGTAATCTTCTTTGGCTTTCTTGAGGATAGCGTCGGCGCCGCCCATATAATCAACGAACTTCTTCGCCGCTTCTTCCGGCGGCAGCTCGTCCAGCGTAGCCGGGTTGCCATCGAACCAGCCGAGATAGAGGACGTAGGTAGCCTTCACGTCATGGCTGACGGAGCCGTAGTAGCCGCGGTTGGCCCAGGTATTGGCCAGGCTGTCCGGCAGCTTGAATTTGGCGGCGATCTCATCGCGGGTCAGGCCCTCGTTGGCCATGCGCAGAGTCTGGTCATTAATGTACCGATACAGGTCGCGCTGGCTCTTCAGCAGGTTAACCACGTTCTCATTACCCCAGGTCGGCCAGTGGTGCTGGGCCATAATGATTTCAGCCTTGTCGCCCCAGCGCACAATGGCGGCGTTGATATATTTCGACCACGGTAGCGGTTCACGAATTTTCGCCCCGCGCAGCGAGTAGGTGTTATGCAGGGTATGGGTGACATCTTCGGCGGATTCAATGAGCTTCTTCTCTTCAATATACCACAGCATTTCCGACGGTGCTTCCGAGCCCGGCGCCAGCATAAAATCGTAGGTCAGGCCGTCGATGGTCTCTTTCTGGCCATCTTTCTCGATGATATTGGTGGGAGCAATCAGCGTGACGGTGCCGGCAGAGGTCGTGGTGCCGAGACCTGCGCCAACCTGGCCGGTGGCATCCGGTTTGAGCAGGTTGCCGTACATATAGCTGGCGCGACGGCTCATCACGTTACCGGCCATAATATTTTCAGCAACGGCGGCTTCCATAAAACCGGAAGGCGCGTAGATTTTGACTTTGCCGGATTTGACATCGGCTTCATCGACCACGCCGCGCACGCCGCCGTAATGATCAACGTGGCTGTGGGTGTAGATCACCGCAACAACCGGCTTATTGCCGCGATTTTTGTAATACAGATCCATTCCGACCTTTGCGGTCTCCGCTGATACCAGTGGATCCACAACCGTGATGCCCTCTTTACCTTCAATGATGGTCATATTGGAGAGATCGAGGTTGCGGATCTGGTACACGCCTTCGGTCACTTCAAACAGGCCGCTGATATTGATGAGCTGGGATTGACGCCAGAGGCTGGGGTTGACCGTATCCGGCGCCTTTTCCCCCTCTTTGATAAAGGCGTACTGCTGCGGGTTCCAGATAACGTTGCCCTGTTCACCTTTAATCACCTCCGTAGGGAGCGCGGCAATAAAACCTTTATGCGCGTTGGTAAAATCGGTGTTGTCGGAGAAGGGGAGCTGTTTATACAGCGCATCGTTTGCCTGTTTGGTCGCCGCAGCGGCTTCTTTCGGCGACGTTTCGGCCCAGCTGGTCACAGGGAGAGTCGAGATAATTCCTGCCAGAGCCAGACTTTTCATAATCGGTGTTAATTTCATCGGAATCCTCATGGGTTTACGCTGATTCACTCGTTAATTTCGATATGACGTCGGGTTACATCCTGTAACGCCTCCTAAACTATAAACACGTATCTGCAAAAGTGTTTATTTTGTTAATTATTTGAATGCTTATTGTTAATTTTGAATTGCCTTGCGCTTGTATACCTACGCCGGGCCGGCTTGCGTTGTCCCGCGACTTACCGTAACCTGCCCGCTGAGAACGTTTTTATCTCTCAATGACTCGGGGTGCCCTTCTTTGTGAAGGCTGAGAAAAACCCGTACCACCTGATCTGGATAATGCCAGCGTAGGGAAGTCAGAGACCGCAGGGTCGTCGCTTCTTCATCGCCTGGCGGGAGCAAACGATGTCTGACCTGCTGAACCCCGCGCATATTGCCCATCTGCGGCACCTTTTTCACCGCCATTCTCCTCTTGTTCACTGCATGACCAACGACGTGGTGCAGACCTTTACCGCCAACGTCCTGTTAGCGATTGGCGCATCCCCGGCGATGGTTATCGACCCGGACGAAGCCAGCCAGTTTGCCGCCATTGCCGATGCGCTGCTGATTAATGTCGGTACGCTGACCGTCGAACGCGCGGCGGCGATGCGTGCGGCGGCGCGCAGCGCGCAGCAGGCGGGTAAACCATGGGCGCTGGACCCGGTGGCGGTCGGCGCGCTGACCTTACGGACAGAATTTTGCCGGGAGCTGCTGGCGCTGCAGCCTGCCGCCGTTCGCGGTAATGCGTCGGAAATTATGGCCCTGGCCGGAATGAGCGGCGGCGGGCGCGGCGTCGATACGACCGATACCGCCGCCGCAGCGCTGCCCGCGGCCCAGGCGCTGGCCCGCCAGCTGAATACCGTTGTCGCGGTAACCGGCGAGGTCGATTACGTGACCGACGGCCAGCGCACGCGCGCGGTCACCGGCGGCGATCCGCTGATGACCCGGGTAGTCGGCACCGGCTGCGCGCTATCGGCGGTGGTTGCCGCCGCTGCGGCGATGCCCGGCGATCGGCTGGAGAACGTGGCCGCGGCCTGCGGTCTGATGAAGCTCGCGGGGGGAAAAGCGGCGCTGCAGGGCGGCCCCGGCAGCTTTACTCCCGCCTTCCTCGATGCGCTCTATGCGGGAGGCGATCTGTGAAACGAATTAATGCGCTAACCATCGCCGGCACCGACCCGAGCGGCGGCGCGGGGATCCAGGCGGATCTCAAAACCTTCTCGGCGCTGGGCGCCTACGGCTGCTCGGTCATCACCGCGCTGGTGGCGCAAAACACCCGCGGCGTCCAGTCGGTGTACCGGATAGAGCCTGATTTTGTCGCCGCACAGCTCGATTCCGTTTTCAGCGATGTGCGCATCGATACCACCAAAATCGGGATGCTGGCGGAAACCGATATCGTCGAGGCGGTGGCGGAACGGCTGGCGCGTTATCAGATTAAAAATGTGGTGCTCGATACCGTCATGCTGGCGAAAAGCGGCGATCCGCTGCTCTCAGCCTCGGCGGTGGAGACGCTGCGCCAGCGCCTGCTGCCGCAGGTCTCGCTGATTACCCCGAACCTGCCGGAAGCGGCGGCGCTGCTGGATGCGCCGCATGCCAGAACGGAACAGGAGATGCTGGAGCAGGGCAGAGCGCTGCTGGGAATGGGCTGCGGAGCGGTATTAATGAAAGGCGGCCATCTCGATGATGCGGAAAGCCCGGACTGGCTCTTTACCCGCGACGGGGAGCAGCGCTTTACCGCGCCGAGAGTCCAGACCAAAAACACCCACGGTACCGGCTGTACGCTGTCGGCGGCGCTGGCGGCCCTGCGTCCGCGTTACGAGGATTGGGGGCGAACCGTGGCGGAAGCCAAGGGCTGGCTCTCGGCGGCGCTGGCGCAGGCGGATTCGCTGGAAGTGGGGCACGGCATCGGTCCGGTCCACCATTTCCACGCCTGGTGGTAAACGGCAAGACAACGTGTCAGCAGACTATGCTGAAAAAATAGGCTCCCGGCTGGAAAATCTGCTGAGTCGGTACCAGGCTTAACCTGCCCAAAATAATTGGGTTGGGAAAACGCATGCCGGTTTTGACCGGCACTTACGGGAGATCGCTATGACTGATATTACGCAGTTGCTTGGCAAAGATGCCGACACGCTTTTACAGCACCGCTGTATGACGATTCCAGCCGACCAGCTCTATTTGCCGGGGGCGGATTACGTCGATCGGGTGATGGTTGATAACAACCGTCCGCCGGCGGTGCTGCGTAATATGCAAACCCTGTATAACACCGGCCGCCTGGCGGGAACCGGCTATCTGTCGATCCTGCCGGTCGACCAGGGCGTAGAGCATTCTGCTGGCGCCTCTTTTGCCGCCAACCCGCTGTACTTTGATCCGAAAAATATCGTCGAACTGGCCATTGAAGCCGGTTGTAACTGCGTGGCCTCCACCTATGGCGTGCTGGCCTCGGTGTCGCGCCGCTATGCGCACCGCATCCCCTTCCTGGTCAAGCTGAACCATAACGAAACGCTGAGCTACCCGACCGAATACGATCAGACGCTGTACGCCAGCGTTGAGCAGGCGTTCAATATGGGGGCCGTGGCGGTCGGGGCGACGATCTATTTCGGTTCCGAACAGTCTCGTCGTCAAATCGAAGAAATCTCCGCTGCGTTTGAGCGCGCGCACGAACTGGGCCTGGTGACCGTGCTGTGGGCCTATCTGCGTAATTCGGCGTTTAAGAAAGATGGCGTCGACTACCACGTTTCCGCTGACTTAACCGGCCAGGCTAACCATCTGGCGGCGACCATCGGCGCGGATATCGTGAAGCAGAAAATGGCGGAAAATAACGGCGGCTATAAAGCGGTGAACTTCGGCTATACCGATGACCGGGTTTACAGCAAGCTCACCAGCGATAATCCGATCGATCTGGTGCGTTACCAGCTGGCGAACTGCTATATGGGCCGCGCCGGGCTGATTAACTCCGGCGGCGCCGCGGGCGGGGAAACCGATCTCTCCGATGCCGTGCGCACCGCGGTTATCAATAAGCGCGCGGGCGGCATGGGGCT
Source organism: Klebsiella sp. GW_Kp182 (assembly GCF_040062275.1). Taxonomy (NCBI): domain Bacteria; kingdom Pseudomonadati; phylum Pseudomonadota; class Gammaproteobacteria; order Enterobacterales; family Enterobacteriaceae; genus Klebsiella; species Klebsiella sp. GW_Kp182. The sequence continues at coordinate 19,858 of NZ_JBEAFQ010000002.1, forward strand.
GATTCTGGGCCGTAAGGCGTTTAAAAAATCGATGGCCGACGGCGTGAAGCTGATCAATGCCGTGCAGGATGTCTATCTGGACGGCAAAGTCACCATCGCTTAAGCATTCGTGTGGCGGCGCTACGCCTGGCCGGGCTACGGTTTCGTGCGGTCTGGTAGCCCGGGTAGGGCGTTTACGCCGCAGCCCGGGATCTTGCTTACTCGCGAATCAGCCGCGCCGTGTGCTGTAGCGTTTTATACGCTTCATAGCGCCGCTGATGATCGGCGCTATACTGGGCAACGCAGCGGTAGGTTTTATCCACCCGGGTAAACTGCTTCATCGCTTCCGGCAGGGACGGGGCGATCTGGCCGGCCACCGCGCCGAGAATCGCCGAACCTAACAGCACCGGTTCGCTGGATTCGGTACTCACCACGCTCACTCCGCAGGCGTCCGCCAGCAGCTGGCGCACCAGCGGATGCTGCCCGGCTCCGCCGCTGATGACGATATGCTCGCTGTGGATGCCGCACGCTTTCTGGGCGTCAATAATCTGCCGCAGGCCGTAGCCGATGCCGCACAATCCGGCGACGTAGAGCGCCATCAGGTTGTCCAGATCCCGCTCCATCCCCAGCCCGGCGATAATCGCTTTCGCGTGCGGGTCGGCCAGCGGCGCCCGATTACCTAAAAATTCAGGCACCACGTGCAGCCCGGCGGCGAGTTTGACCGCGGCAGAAGGACGTTCCACTTTCGCCAGCACGCTATCGGCAAGATAAACCGGCAGCGGGACGCCGCGCGCCCTGGCCAGCGCCTTAGCCTCGGCGGCGGCGGGATGGAAGCTCAGCAGCTGGTCGATGGCCGCTCCGGCCGCGCTCTGCCCGCCTTCGCTCAGCCAGAACCCCGGCACCATCGCCGAGTAATATGGCCCCCAGACGCCGGGCACGAACACCGCTTCCTGAGTGGTGGTCATGGTGCAGGAGGAGGTGCCGAAGACGTAGGCCATATTGTTAACCGCGCCGTTAAGCACGCCGACGGTGCCGATACCGCCCGCGTGGGCATCGATCATCCCGACCGCCACCGGAGTACCGACCGGCAGGCCCATCTCCTCTGCCGCCGTGGCGCAAAGGCCGTCGCCGCAGGGGGTTCCCGGATCGACAATCCGCTGGCCGATGCGGACAAAATCTTCATCCGCCAGCTCTTCGAGGCCAATCTGGCGGAAGTAGCTGGCATCCCAGCGTTGTTCATGCGCCAGGTAGGTCCATTTACAGGTCACGGTACAGACCGAGCGGGCTAAATCGCCGGTCGAGCGCCAGGTGAGATAATCGGCGAGGTCGAAGAAGTGGCGCGCCTGCTGATAAATGTGCGGGCGGTTCTCCTTCAGCCAGAGAATTTTCGGCGTTTCCATCTCCGGCGAGATTTTACCGCCGACGTACTGCAGCACCGCGTGGCCCGTGGCGTTGATCTTTTCCGCCTGCCCGGTGGCGCGGTGATCCATCCAGACGATAATGTTGCGCTCCGCATCTTCCGAAGGCCCGACCGCCAGCGGGGCGTCGTTATCGCCAATCACCACCAGCGAGCAGGTGGCATCGAAGCCGATTCCGGCAATCGATGACGGCGCGACCCCGGCGCTGGCCACCGCCGTTTTAATGCAGTAACACACCGCCTGCCAGATCTCGCGGCTCGACTGTTCGACCACGCTTCCGGCGCTGCGAAACAGGGTAATTTCCCGGGTCGCGTGGGCGAGAAGCTCGCCCCGCAGATTGAACACCCCGGCGCGAACGCTGCCCGAACCGACATCGACGCCAATAATATGTTGCGTATCGATTTGCATAACATCCTCTCACACAGTCTGGTTGAACGGTCAGAGATCCACGCTGTTCGGCAGGATCACAATGTCGCGCACGGTGACGTTTTTCGAGCGCGTCACCATAAACAGCACCGACTCGGCCACCTCAATCGGCTGCATCAGGCTGCCGTTGGCCAGCGCTTCGTCCATTTTGGCTTTCGGCCAGTCGTCCAGCAGGGCGGTGACCACCGGGCCCGGCAGCACGGCGCCGACGCGCACGCCGTACTGCGAAACCTGGCGGCGAGTAGTATGAACAAACGCCTGGACGGCAAATTTCGACGCGGTATAGATAGGCTCCCAGATCACCGGCACCACCCCCGCGATAGAGCTGGTGAAGATAATGTCCCCGGACTTTTGCGCGATAAGATGCGGCAGGACGCTACGCACGCAGCGGAAGGCGGCGTTGGTGTTGAGGTGCAGCACGCGGTCCCAGACGTCCGGATCGCCCTCGGCCACCGGCCCGCCGATGTAAGCTCCGGCGTTGGCGTGGAAAATATCGAGACGCCCGGTGAGCTGCAAAATACCCTGCAGAATATTATCGACCTGATCCGCCTGCATCAGGTCAACCTGCAGGGCGAAGGCGTTTTCGCCGAGTTCGGCGACAAGTTTGTTGAGCTTCTCGCCTTCACGGTCGATAAGCACCACTTTTGCGCCAGCGCCCAGCAGGGTCCTGGCGCATTCGAGGCCGATACCGGACGCCGCGCCGGTAATGGCGGCGACTTTACCGCTAAGGGAAGTATTCATAGAGGAGACAGAGTGGTTCATTTTATAATCCTTTACAGAGTCTGGTTGGAACTATCGAACGCGAGGGCATCGCGTTCGACGCTGGAGACGAAAACTTGTTAAGGTATTGAATATGAGCGTCATTTTTTTGATGTTCGCTGGCGTATTCACGCTTAATGCGTTAATACTTCGGGAAGTAAAATGGAAGCTCAATCGATGAAGCTCATGTTGCGCTAGCTTCATCGATTGAGCAAGTGGGGAAATTAACAGCGAAATGATTTTGTGACGCAAGTTGGGAAAATGAAGAAAATCACGATTTACGACCTGGCGGAACTGTCCGGCGTTTCGGCGAGCGCGGTGAGCGCTATCCTCAACGGCAACTGGAAAAAGCGCCGCATCAGCGCGAAGCTTGCCGAAAAGGTGACGCGGATTGCCGAGGAGCAGGGCTATGCGATTAACCGCCAGGCCAGCATGCTGCGCAGCAAAAAATCGCGCGTCATCGGTATGATTATCCCCAAATACGATAACCGCTATTTCGGTTCGGTGGCGGAGCGCTTTGAGGAGATGGCCCGCGAGCGCGGCCTGCTGCCGATTATCACCTGTACGCGCCGGAGGCCGGAGCTGGAGATCGAAGCGGTAAAAGCGATGCTCTCCTGGCAGGTTGACTGGGTGGTGGCCACCGGGGCAACCAATCCGGACAAAATTACCGCCCTGTGCCAGCAGGCAGGCGTGCCCACGGTCAATCTCGACCTGCCGGGCTCTGTCGCCCCGTCGGTGATATCGGATAACTACGGCGGCGCGAAGGCGCTGACCCACAAAATCCTCGCCAACAGCGCTCGCCGCCGGGGAGCGCTGGCGCCGCTGACCTTTATCGGCGGGCGCAGCAGCGACCATAACACCCGCGAGCGTTTACGCGGCTTCCACGATGCGCATCGGGAGCAGGGGCTGGTCGTGCCGCAGGAAAATATCCTGGCGCCCGGCTATTCAAAAGGCAAAGTTGAGGCCTGCCTGCAGGAGCGGTTTGCTACCGCGAAGACCCCATTGCCGGGGCTATTTGTCAACTCGACAATATCGCTGGAAGGGGTGGTGCGTTGGCTGTCGCAGGCGGGACTTACCGGCAGCGAGCAGCCGCCGATGGGCTGCTTCGACTGGGACCCGTTTGTCTATCTGCTGGGGCACGATATCGACATGGTGCAGCAGGACGTGCCGGCGATGCTGGAAGCGGTGTTCACGATTATTGACGCCGGCGAGGCCGGGCAGCAGCGGATTGAAATCCCGCCGCTGTTGATGAGCAGCCGCTGATCCGGCTGCCGCCGTTAGCGCGTCAGCAGCCAGCGGGCGGTGTGCTCGTCGGTCACCAGGCCGTTGATCCAGCCGCCTTTAAGCGCCGCCAGAATCGCCGGGCGTTTGTACTCGCCGCACGCCACCGCGATGCGCGGGCACTGGTTCTGGCGGATATCGTAGCTGGTGATCATTCTGTTGATTTCGCTCTCCACCACGCCACCTTCGGCATCGATAAAGCGTCCCATGATCTCGCCGATGCCGCCGCGTGCGGTCAGCTCATCCATCTGCGCCTGATTGATAAAGCCATCTTTGAAGATGGGGCTTTGGGTACCTAATGGCCCAATGCCGACAAAAATAACGTCCGCCCGGCGGGCGACGGCGGAAACGCTGCGAAACAGCCGGCTGGTACACCACATGTCGTACTCGTCCTGGGTCTGCGCGTAGCGCGGCGCGGGCCACTGATAGTACTTGGCCTTAATTTTGCTGGTCAGCAGCAGCGGGACGTCATCGTAATAGTTACATTGACCGTCGGCGTCCATGGCGCTGATCAGGGCGACGCAGCGGGTGTTCAGACTGTCGAAGTCGATGCGCTGCAGCGCTTTTTTCAGGGTCAGGCCGGAACCCAGGCCGATGATTTTCTCTTTATCATCCTGCAGATAGCGGGCCATCAGCTGATAGCAGCCGAAGGAGACGCTATCCAGGGTGCTTTCTTCGTTAAAGGCGGGGACGATATTGCACTCGATAAGCCGGTACTTCTCCTGCAGCAGCTGCGCATAGTCGAGGCAGTTCGCTACCGGGTGGTGCAGGCTAATCGACACAATCCCTTCTTCTTTCGCGGCGGCGATCAGCCGCTGTACCACTGGCCGCGACGTGCCAAGCTGGCTGGCGATCTCGCTCTGATTCTGCCCGGCGATGTAGTACATCCACGCGGCGCGGACCTTTTGATCCAGCCGGATATCATCTTCTTTGCTCATGCTTTCCTGCCCTAAGTGTCGGGCCGCGGCGATAATTTCGCCCGGCGAATACCCGCATTCTCGCCGTGGTCGGGAAAACTGGCAAGCTTTTGCTCTTTTTTGGTCAATTGTAATTTTATTGGGTAATTGTTCTTTTGTGATCCGTGGCTCTTATTTTGGTCAATTGATCATTTACAGTGAGGCCATCAACTCAAGGAGAGCGGAACATGAACAATCAATTCACATGGCTTCACATTGGTCTGGGTTCTTTTCATCGCGCGCATCAGGCGTGGTATCTGCATCGTCTGATCGCTTCCGGAGATAAACGCTGGCACATCGCGGCGGGGAATATCCGCAACGACGCCGAACAGGTGGTTCAGGCGCTGGCGGCGCAGGGCGGGCGCTATGTGCTGGAAACCGTCAGCCCGGAAGGGGAACGTGAATATGAAGAGATCACCTCCATTCAGAAACTGCTGCCGTGGCAGGCCGGGCTGCAGCCGCTGATTAACGAAGGGGCAAACCCGCAGACCAAAGTCATCGCCTTCACCGTGACGGAAGGTGGCTACTACCTGAATACCCGCCATAAGCTGGAAACCAGCAACCCCGATTTGCAGGCCGATCTGGCAGGGGAGTGCAAAACGATTTACGGCACTATCGCGCGGATTCTGGAAAAGCGTATGGCGGACAACGCCGGGCCGCTGACTCTGCTGAACTGCGATAACGTGCGCCATAACGGCGAACGCTTCCACGACGGTATGGTTGAGTTCCTGCAGCTAACCGGCAAGCAGGCGGTGATTGACTGGATGGCCGCCAACACCACCTGTCCGAACACCATGGTCGACCGCATCACCCCGCGCCCGGCGGCGGACCTGCCCGCGCGCATCAAAGCGCAGACCGGCATTGACGATAAAGCGCCGGTGATGGGCGAGACCTTTATCCAGTGGGTGGTGGAAAACAACTTCCGCGATGAACGCCCGAACCTGGAAGCGGTCGGGGTTGAGATGGTGGCGTCGGTGATTCCTTACGAAGAGGCGAAAATTCGCATTCTGAACTCGTCGCACAGCTGCATTGCGTGGGCGGGAACGTTAATTGGCCAGCAGTACATTCATGAAAGCACGCTAACGGATTTCATCTACGCCATTGCCGACCGCTACGTTACGGAAGATGTGATCCCATGCCTCGGCGATAACGGCATTGACCTGCCGGCCTATCGCGACGTGGTGCTCAAACGCTTTACCAACCCATATATCCAGGACACCAACCAGCGCGTCGCCGCCGATGGCTTCTCGAAAATTCCGGCGATGATCGCCCCAACCCTGCAGGAGTGCTACCAGCGCGGCGTTCGCCCGCAAGCCACCGCCATGCTGCCCGCGCTGTTCTTCGTCTTTATGGAGCAGTGGCACAAGGGCACCCTGCCGTATGAGTACCAGGACGGCATCCTCGACGCCGAGGGGGTACATCAGATGTTTGAAGCCAACGATCCGCTGGCCCTGTACGCCCGCGATAAAGCGCTGTTTGGCGAACTGGCCGAAAACGCCGATTTCCTCGCGCTGATGCGCGAAAAAGTGGCGGCCGTTTATACGCTGATTAACTAAGAGGTGGCTATGTATCTGGGTATCGATCTCGGCACATCGGAAGTCAAAGCGCTGGTCATTGATGAGAACAATGAGGTTATCGCCAGCCATAGCGCGCCGCTGAGCATTCAGCGGCCCCATCCGCACTGGTCAGAACAGTCGCCGCAGTCATGGTGGGAGGCGACGGAGTATCTGATGACCACGCTGCGGGAAAAATGCGCCCAGCACTGGCCGGCCATTAAGGCCATTGGCCTGTCCGGGCAGATGCACGGCGCGGTTCTGCTGGATGCCGACGGGGAGGCGATCCGCCCGGCAATCCTGTGGAACGACACCCGCTGCGCCGCGGAGTGCGCGGAGCTGGAGGAGAGGGCGCCGGAGCTGCATCAGGTGGCGGGAAACCTGGCGATGCCCGGCTTTACCGCGCCGAAGCTGCTGTGGGTGCGTCGCCATGAGCCGGAAAACTTTCAGCGCACCGCCACGGTGCTGCTGCCGAAGGATTATCTGCGCTACCGGATGACCGGTAAAAAAGTCTCCGATATGTCCGACGCCGCCGGGACGCTGTGGCTGGACGTGGCGAAGCGCGACTGGTCCGACGCTCTGCTGGATAAATGCGGCCTGGCGCGCAGCCAGATGCCGACCCTGGTTGAAGGCTGCGAGGTTTCCGCCACCCTTGACCCGCAAGTGGCCGAACGCTGGGGGCTGAACGCCTCGGTAGCGGTAGCCGGAGGCGGCGGCGATAACGCGGTCAGCGCCATAGGCGTCGGCGCGGTTTCGCCCGGGGATGCGTTCATTTCGCTTGGCACCTCCGGGGTGCTGTTTGTGGTGACCGACGCCTATCGTCCGGCTCCGCAGTCGGCGGTCCATGCGTTTTGTCACGTGCTGCCGAATCTGTGGCATCAGATGAGCGTGATGCTCAGCGCCGCCAGCTGTTTGCAGTGGTTCTGCCGCCTGACCGGCACCACGGAAGTGGCGCTGCTGGAGGAGATTGCCGAACTTAGCGAAGAGGAGAAGTCCCACGCGCCGTTCTTCTTACCCTATCTCTCCGGCGAACGTACGCCGCACAACGATCCTGACGCGCGCGGCATGTTCTGGGGCATGACCCACTCCAGCCTGCGCGCCCAGCTCGGCTACGCGGTGCTGGAAGGGGTGAGCTTCGGCATCAGCGACGGTCTGCAGGTACTGAAAGAGAGCGGTACGCAGATCGAACAATGTTCGCTGGTTGGCGGCGGCGCCCGCAGCCCGTTCTGGGCGCAGCTATTGGCCGATATCCTCGATATGCCGGTGGTGACCCACAAAGGCGGTGAGACCGGCGGCGCGCTGGGCGCGGCGCGGCTGGCCTGCCTGGCGGCGGGCAAACCGATTACCGAAGTCTGTGAAAAACCGGAGATCTGGCAGACCTGGCGCGCGGACCCGGTACGCCATCAAACCCTGATGCGGCGCTATGCGCAGTTTAAGGCCCTGTATTTAAACGATCTGAACTATCGGCAGCATTAATTTTTATCACCATAACCGTTCCGGTGAACTGACCGGAGCGGCCTCCTGTACCCTAAAAACGAGGTCATTATGTCCATCAATAATAAACAGTGGCTCGGTTTACCCCTGAACCTGCTCTGGGGATACATCGCCATTGCCGTATTTATGACCGGCGACGGTTTTGAACTGGCATTCCTGTCGCACTACATCAAAGAGCTCGGGTTCTCCCCGGCGCAGGCATCGTTCGCCTTTACCCTCTACGGCCTGGCCGCCGCGCTGTCGGCGTGGATCTCCGGCGTGGTGGCGGAAATCATCACGCCGCTGAAGACCATGATGATTGGCTTCGTGCTGTGGTGCGTGTTCCACGTGCTGTTCCTCGTTTTCGGCCTCGGTCACGCGAACTATGCCCTGATCCTGGTTTTCTACGGCATCCGCGGTTTCGCGTATCCGCTGTTCCTTTACTCGTTTATCGTCGCCATTATCCACAACGTGAAAAGCGATAACGCCAGCTCGGCGATCGGCTGGTTCTGGGCGGTTTACTCGATCGGCATCGGCGTGTTCGGCAGCTATATTCCGAGCTTTACCATCCCGCATATCGGCGAGCTGGGGACCTTGTGGCTGGCGCTGGCTTTCTGCGTCACCGGCGGCATCATTGCGCTGGCTTCCCTGCGCCATATTAAAACGCCGCACCATATGCAGAACCTGACCACCCGCGAGAAGTTTGCCGAACTGGGCCGCGCGGCGACGCTGCTCTATACCAACCGCAATATTCTGCTGTCGAGCATGGTGAGAATTATCAACACCCTGTCGCTGTTCGGCTTTGCGGTGATTATGCCGATGATGTTCGTCGATGAGCTGGGCTTTACTACCTCGGAATGGCTGCAGGTGTGGGCGGTCTTCTTCTTCACCACCATTTTTTCGAACGTGCTATGGGGCATTCTGGGCGAAAAACTGGGCTGGATGAAGGTGGTGCGCTGGTTCGGCTGCATCGGCATGGCGCTCTCCAGCCTGGCGTTTTATTACATTCCGCAGCACTTCGGACATAACTTCGCGATGGCGCTGCTTCCGGCTATCGCCCTGGGGATCTTTGTCGCCGCGTTCGTACCGCTGGCGGCCGTTTTCCCGGCGCTGGAGCCGAAGCACAAAGGCGCGGCCATTTCGGTATATAACCTGTCGGCGGGGATGTCGAACTTTCTCGCGCCGGCCATTGCAGTAATTTTGCTACCGTTCTTCAGCACCATCGGAGTGGTGATCGCCTATACCGCGCTGTACGTGGCGGCTTTTTTCCTCTGTGCGTTTATTCGCGTCGAGCAGCCGGGTTTTACCCACAAGGAAGCGCCGGCCAGCGAGCAGGTGGAGTTCTCTTAAGGTGATGCGGCCGGCATGCCAGGCATGCCGGCCTTAATGAGGTGGATGATGAGTATTCAGGCAGTGATTTTTGACATGGATGGCGTAATTATTGATTCCGAAGCCCTGTGGCGGCAGGCGCAAATCGACGCCCTCGCGCAGTGGGGGGCAACGGCGAGCGTCGAGGAGTGCGAAACCCTGACCAAAGGCAAACGTCTCGATGATATTGCCCGCACCTGGTGCCGCTATTGCCAGCTTGAGCTTGCCCCGCAGCGGCTTGAGGCCGCGATATTGCAGCGTATTACCGGCCTGATCGCCGCCGAAGGCGAGCCGATGCGCGGCGTGCATGAGGCGTTACGCTATTTTCGCCATACCGGTTATAAAATTGCCCTCGCCACCTCCTCGTCCCGGCAGGTTATCACCGCCGTGCTGAACAAGCTCTCGCTCTGGCACTATTTTGATGTGATTTGCAGCGCGGACGATGAAGCGCAGGGCAAACCGCATCCGGCGGTGTATCTGACGACGTTGGATAAGCTGAATCTCGACGCCAGCCGGTGCCTGGTGATCGAAGACAGCTTCAACGGCTTTAGCGCCGCCCGGGCGGCGGGGATTGCCACGATAGTGATTGCCGAAGATAGCCAGCATGCGCGTTTTCAGGGCGCCGCTGGCCGCTATCGGGCGCTGCCTGAACTGCTGGAAGCCCTCACCGCCGAGCCAGAGGCGGTCGAATAACTCACCCTTTCGTGAGCGCAGAAAATCCCGGGATGTACACGGTCGGTTACTCTCTTTTCTGCGCTCACGCCCCCCTTTTTCACCATGCCGATCCGCCTCACATTTCGCTTATCTTTTGTGAAAACAGTCACGCCTTGTTGTGCCAATGCCCAAATTTATTGCCTTGCTTAGCGGTGTTTGTCCGAGGCACTGCTGCGTAATTGTGCTTAGATTAGATATTGAAACATATTTTCAATAATGTGAAACCACTTTGCCGATTTGCTTCTATCGATCGGATTTGGCCGTGATAAGGACCGAGCATGAAAATTGAATCTGTAAATGTCACCGTTTTCCAGTATCCCACGCGTCGGGTTTCCGACAGCGCCGGGCACTCCCATCCGGGGGCTGAAAGCATGGCCAAAATGGCGATGCTGACCATCACCGCCGATGATGGCGCGCAGGGCTTTTCGTTTGCGCCTCCGGAAGTGGTGCGCCCGTTCGTGGTGAATACCTTTTTCCGCAAGGTGCTGGTGGGGCAGGACCCGTTTAACCGCGAGCGTATCTGGCAGGATCTTAACCACTGGCAGCGCGGCAGCGCTCACCAGCTGACCGAGCGCGCGCTGTCGTTTATTGAACAGGCGCTGTGGGACCTGATAGGCCGCAGCCTTAAGATGCCGGTTTACAAGCTGCTCGGCGGCTATCGCGACACCGTCCCGGCTTACGGCAGCACGATGTGCGGTGACGATCTGCCGGGTGGTCTGTCGACCCCGGAAGAGTATGCCGCCTTTGCCGAAAAGCTGGTCGCCCGCGGCTACAAGGCCATCAAGCTGCACACCTGGATGCCGCCAATCTCTTTTGCGCCCAATCCCAAAATGGACATTAAAGCCTGCGCGGCGGTGCGCGAAGCGGTGGGGCCGGATATTGACCTGATGATTGACGGCTATCACTGGTACAGCCGCGCCGAGGCGCTGTGGATCGGCAAAGAGCTGGAAAAACTCAACTTCGCCTGGTTTGAGGAGCCGATGGAGGAGGATTCGATGTCCTCCTACGCGTGGCTGGCGGAAAACCTGTCGATCCCCATCGTCGGGCCGGAGAGCTTCGGCGGTAAGCACCGCATGCGCGCCGAATGGGTGAAAGCCGGAGCCTGCGACATTCTGCGCGCCGGCGCTAACGGCGTGGGCGGTATTACCCCGACCATGAAGGTCGCGGCGCTGGCGGAATCTTTCGGCATGGATTGCGAAGTCCACGGCAACGGCGCGGCAAGCCTGGCGGTGGTCGGGGCGATCCGCAACTGCCGCTGGTACGAGCGCGGCCTGCTGCATCCGTTCCTCGACTACGATGAACCGGCGGCTTATCTCAACAGCCTTGTCGACCCCATGGATGACCAGGGCTTTGTGCATCTGTCACAACGTCCGGGCCTCGGCGAAGACATTAATTTTGCGTATATCGAAGCCAATACCGTTAGCCACGACTGATTCAAAAAAATAAATGCCCGATGGCGCTGCGCTTATCGGGTCTGCGGCCCGGTAGACCGGATAAGGCGAAAATGCCGTCATCCGGCAACATGTACCCTACAGTACAGGCAAACAGAGATATGAAAAAAACCTCCCGACTGGCAGCGTGCTTGCTCGCGCTCGCCGTGTCGATGGGGAGCGGGGCGGCGATGGCGAAAACGCCGCCCGACCAGCTCATCATCGGTATGAATATGAATAACCTGCTCACCCTGGACCCGGCGGCGATGACCGGTAATGAAGTGGTGGGGATCGTGGTCAACCTCTACGACTCGCTGGTGGAGCTTGACCCTGAGCAGCTCACCAACGTTAAGCCCGCGCTGGCGAAATCCTGGGATATCAGCCCCGACGGCAAAACCCTGACCTTTCATCTGCGCGACGACGTGAAATTTCACTCCGGCAATCCGCTGACCGCCGCCGACGTGGTGTGGTCGATGCGGCGCATCCTGCACCTCAACCTGGCGCAGGCCTCGGTATGGAAATCCTACGGCTTCAGTCAGAAAAACATCGACAGCCAGGTCAGCGCGCCGGACCGCTTCACGGTGCAAATCGAGTTACCCAAAGATAACGATCCGCAGCTGGTGATTTACTCGCTGGCGGCGCTGGGCAACCTCGGGGTGCTCGACAGCAAAACGGTGCAAAGCCACCAGCAGGATAACGACTGGGGTAACCGCTGGCTGACCACCCATGAAGCCGGCTCCGGGCCGTTCACGCTGGAAACCTGGCAGGCGAAAGATGTGCTGCGCATGAAGCGCAATCCTGACTACTGGCGCGGCGAGGCGAAAATGAGCCGCGTGGTGCTGCGCCATTTCCAGGAGTCGCAAACCCTGCGCCTGATGATCGAAAAAGGCGACCTCGATATTGCCAACAATATGGCGGTTTCCGACATCAACGCCCTGCGCAGCGACCCCCAGCTGACCGTCGACGCGGTGCAGCGCGGCACCATGTACTACGTGGCGATGAGCATGAAAGAGGCGCACTTCGCCCATCCGAAAGTGCGTGAAGCGGTGCGCTATCTGATTGACTACCAGGGCATCAATAAAGCGCTGATGCCGGGCTACGGGGTGCTGCACCAGCGGCCGATTAAGGCGGGCATGCCGTCAACGCTGCCCGACCCGGGCTATAAGCTGGACGTGGCGCGGGCGAAAAAGCTGCTGGCGGAAGCAGGCTATCCCAACGGCTTTGATACCACGCTGCGGGTCCTCTCGGATCAGCCGTTCCTGAACATTGCTATCGCCGTGCAGTCGACGCTGATGCAGGCGGGGATTAACGCCAAAATTATCACCGGCACCGGTAACCAGATCTACGGCGCGATGCGCGAGCGTAAATTTGACCTGCTGGTAGGACGCGGCGGCAGCGGAATGGAGCCGCACCCGCACTCCAGCCTGCGCGCGCTGGTCTATAACCCGGATAACAGCGATGAGGCGCGCCTGACCAACTTCCAGGGCTGGCGCACCGGCTTTTACGACCCACAGCTCAACGCGATGATTGACCGCGCCCTGCTGGAACGCGATCCGCAAAAACAGGTGGCCGACTACCAGGCCATCCAGACGCGCTACGACCAGCTGGTCCCGGCCCTCATTCCGCTTTCGCAGATGGTCGATTCCGTGGTGGTGCGTAACGAGGTGCGGCAGTATCAGCCGCACCCCTCTGCCACCACTTTTCTGCGTGACGTCGATAAAGTCCGCGAAGGAGAGAAAGGATGAGTATCGCAATCCTTGCGCCCGGCTCACGCGGCCGGCGCTTATCAAAACGGCTGCTGCAGGTGGTGATTACGCTGTTCGGCCTGCTGCTGTTGACCTTCACTATTGGCCGCGTCATGCCCATCGACCCGGTGCTGGCGATTGTTGGCCCGGACGCTGACCAGAGTACCTACCAGCAGGTTTACCATCAGCTGGGGTTTGATAAATCGCTGACCACCCAGTTTGGCATCTATTTCGTCAACCTGCTGCACGGCGATCTGGGCAACGCGCTGCTGACCGGGAAACCGGTGGTGGACGACATTATCCGCGTCTTTCCGGCCACCATGGAGCTGGCGACGATGGCGATTCTCGTCGGCGCGGGCCTCGGTATTCCGCTGGGCGTGCTGGCGGCGGCGCGGCGCAATAGTGTCTCCGATTATGTTGTGCGCATTATCAGCCTGGCGGGCTACTCGACGCCGATTTTCTGGGTCGGGATGATGGGGCTTTTAGTCTTCTACGCCTGGCTCGGCTGGGTGGGCGGCGCCGGACGGGTGGACCTTGGTCTGGACGGTATGGTGCCGCGCCGCACGGGGCTGATGACCGTTGATGCGCTGCTGGCGGGCAACGGTCAGGTCTTCTGGAACGCAATTAATCACCTGATTCTGCCCGCCTCGCTGCTGGGCTTTCACTCGCTGGCCTACATCAGCCGCATGACCCGCAGCTTTATGCTGGCCCAGCTGTCGCAGGAGTTCATTATTACCGCGCGGGTGAAGGGGCTGACCGAGCGTCAGGTCATCTGGAACCATGCGTTTCGCAATATCCTCGTACAGCTGCTGACGGTGGTGGCGCTGGCCTACGGCGCGCTGCTGGAAGGCGCGGTGCTGATTGAAACCGTCTTCTCGTGGCCGGGTTTCGGCTCCTACCTCACCGGTAGCCTGCTGCTGGGCGATATGAATGCGGTAATGGGCTGCGTGCTGCTGGTGGGGGCGATCTTCGTGATGCTCAACCTGCTCTCCGACATGCTGTATCAATTCTTTGACCCGAGGACAAAATCATGACCGTTTCTCTGGATTCGCCGCTTTCGGGCGGCACGGGCGAAGGCCGTCAGCGGCTGCAACGCGCGGCGGCGCGGGCCGTCGGGTTTATCGGCAAAATGGCGCGCAACCCGCTAACGGCCATCGGCGGCGGAATTATCTTTCTGCTGCTGGTGGTGGCGATTTTCGCGCCGCTGATTGCTCCGTATAACCCGCTGGTGCAGGACCTCAACAGCGCGCTGGTCGCGCCGAACGCGCAGCACTGGTTCGGCACCGATGAGTTTGGCCGGGATATCTTTAGCCGCCTGGTGTACGGCTCGCGCATCACGCTCTATATCGTGCTGCTGGTCTCGGTGACCGTCGGTCCGCTCGGGCTGCTGCTCGGCGTCAGCGCCGGCTATTTTGGCGGTAAGGTCGATATGGTGCTGATGCGCGTCACCGATATTTTCATCTCCTTCCCGAGTCTGGTCCTGGCGCTGGCGTTTGTCGCCGCCTTAGGTCCGGGGCTGGAGCACGTGGTTATCGCCATCACGCTCACCGCCTGGCCGCCGATAGCCCGCCTGGCGCGCGCCGAAACGCTCTCTCTGCGCCAGGCCGATTTTATCTCCGCCGTACGTCTGCAGGGCGCATCATCGGCCCGCGTCCTCTGGCGCCATATCGTGCCGCTGTGTCTGCCCTCGGTCATTATCCGTATCACCATGAATATGGCCGGGATCATTCTGACCGCGGCCGGTCTGGGCTTTCTCGGGCTCGGCGCGCAGCCGCCGGAGCCGGAGTGGGGGGCGATGATCTCCAGCGGGCGCACTTACATGATGGAGTGCTGGTGGGTGGTTACGATTCCGGGGCTGGCGATTCTGATCAACAGCTTAGCGTTTAACTTCTTAGGAGATGGCCTACGTGACATCCTCGATCCCCGCAGCGAATAATGCTCCGCTGCTCGATGTGCGCGATCTGTGCGTCGACTTTGTTAACGGCAGCGCGGTGACCCATGCCGTGCGCGGCGTCTCCTTCCAGCTGGGGCGCGAAAAGCTGGCCATTGTCGGCGAGTCCGGTTCAGGTAAATCCACCGTTGGGCGCGCCCTGCTGCAGCTGCATCCGAAAAAGGCCCGCGTCAGCGCCAGCCGGATGCAGTTTGCCAACCTCGATCTGCTGCATCTTACTGAAGTGCAGATGCGCGGCGTGCGCGGCAAACGTATCTCCATGATTATGCAGGACCCGAAATATTCGCTTAATCCGGTGGTCTGCGTCGGTAAGCAAATCGCCGAGGCCTGGCTGACCCATCATCCGGGACGCAAAGATGAGGCGAAGGCAAAGGCGCTGGAGATGCTGGAGGTGGTGCGTATTCGCCAGCCGGAGCGCGTTTATCAGCTTTATCCGCATGAGATATCCGGCGGACAGGGGCAGCGCATCATGATTGCCATGATGCTGATTACCGACCCGGAGCTGGTGATTGCCGATGAGCCGACCTCCGCGCTGGACGTGTCGGTGCGCCTGCAGGTACTGGGCCTGCTGGATGATCTGGTTCAGTCGCGCGGGCTGGGGCTGATTTTTATTAGCCACGACATCAACCTGGTGCGCAGCTTTTGCGACCGCGTGCTGGTGATGTACGCCGGACGGGTGGTGGAGTCTATTGCCGCCTGCGATCTCGATAACGCCCGCCATCCCTATACTCAGGGGCTGATTAACTCGCTGCCGGATATGCAGCATCGTCGCCCGATACTGCCGGTGCTGCAGCGCCAGGCCAGCTGGTTAACGGAATAAGGAGTGGATGATGATTGAAGTTCAACGTCTCAACCTCGCGTTTGGCGAAGGGGAGAAGCGTAACCAGGTGCTGTACGACGTTAATTTCCACGTTAAGCCCGGCGAGATCTACGGTCTGGTGGGGGAGTCCGGCTCCGGCAAAACCACGGTGCTGAAGTGCCTGGCGGGGCTGTTTACCCACTGGCAGGGGGAGTTAACCATTGACGGGCAGCGCTTAGGGCATGAGATTAGCCGCGAGCGCTGCCGTCAGGTGCAGATGGTATTTCAGGACCCGTACGGATCGCTGCATCCCCGTCACACCATTGGCGATATCCTTGAAGAGCCGCTGCAGATTCATCGCATTCACGATCGCGACCGGCGGATTCATGCGCTGCTGGACAAAGTGGGCCTCAATCGTGCGTTTCGCGAACGCTATCCGCATCAGCTTTCCGGTGGCCAGCGGCAGCGCGTGGCGATTGCCAGAGCGCTGATCCTTGAGCCGCAGGTGCTGCTGCTGGATGAGCCGACGTCGGCGCTGGATGTGTCGGTGCAGGCCGAGATCCTCAACCTGCTGGCAGAATTGCAGCAGGAGGCTAAACTCACTTACCTGATGGTGACCCACGATTTGGGCGTCATTGCCCATTTATGCCAGAAGGTGGCGGTAATGCAGTACGGGAAAATCCTTGAAACCCTGACGGTCGATGCGCTGGTCAACGGCGAGGCGCAAACGGCCTATACGCAGATGCTGGTTAACGCCAGCCGGCAATATACGCGCGAAATGGCGCGCGAGGTGGCGGCATACTAAGCGATATGGCGCATTGTCTCGCGGACAATGCGCCCTGTTTTTGGATAAAACTTTGAAATGATATGTATTAATAGTTATAAATATCGTCTATTAATGTAAAAGTGGTGTTTAGATCTAAAATGAAAGTATCTGTTGTATGAATGAAAATATATGGAATCATAACTTGTGTTTATTATTCATTTTGAAATAAATAACCAGATTTTCTTCAAATCTCAAAATATTCCATGCTGTAAATTCATTTAAACCTTGTTAATTGCAAGGAAAAACTGCGCATTACGCCTCCAGATCCGCTGAGTAATAGAGTAAACTCGCCTGCGAATAATCTTAAGTTATCAGCTGCGTCATAAAGGATTACCGTATTTAGAGTAGGGTACCCATGCCGCTTATCCACTTGATTACTATTCTCAGGGAACAGGATGGAAAAAACATATACGATTAATGGAATAATTACATTTATTCCTCAACGTGGTGCTCTAATACTCATTGCTGACGAGACGAAAACGGTTTCATTAAATATGCCGGCCAGCCGTTGTTTATTGCTGCTTATTCAGCAGGATGGCAAAACCGTTGCCCGCGAAACCTTTTTCGAGGAAGTGTGGATAAAGCATGGCTCCCAGGTAACCAGCAACGGTTTCTACCAGAATATTTCTCTGCTGCGCCGGGCATTTAAAGAGCTGGGCATGGAGGGCGATATTATTATTACGCTGCCGAGGGTTGGCGTCAGGCTGGATGCGACAATATCGGTGACGGAGTCTCAGCCGTGCGAGATGGAGAAGGCGCCGGAGCCACAGGTGCCCGTAGATGGGCCCGTGCACGAGGAGGTCGCGGCTGCGAGTGTGCCTGAAAAAAAGCGGTTAAGGCCGCGATGCTCTCTGTTATGGGGGCTTGCGGCGCTGCTGAGCTGTCTGGTCGGCGGTTTTGTTGCGTGGCAAACAGAATTCGACTCTTATTTGCAAACTTATTCGCCCATAATTGCTAAACTTTCGCAACAATGTCATTTCTTTGCCAATAATGATGTGGTTGATCACGTTCGTCATGTCAATTTTATCAAGCGCAGCAAATTTGAATGTGAAGAATACTCGTGGATTTATTTGACGCTTTATCCCGGGCAAGCGCGGGTGTCGGTGATTCGCTGCCGTCAGCCATTTAGTCAATGGCGTGATAATCAATGCCTCACCAAATATTACATTAAGGAGGTAGCCAATGCGCCCGCGTGAAATTAAATGGTTAATCGCTATCGTATTTATCGGGGTGCTTAGCGGAATAATGATAAAATCCTGGCAATACTGGCAGCGCAATCATTTCCAGTGCAGCGGCGAGATGCGGCTAATTAACGCAGGCTACCAGGGCGATATTTCCTTACGCTACGTATTTGATAGTAATCGCGGGCTGGCGATGGTCCGGGGGGAAATTACGCCGCCGCAGGGCGCTGCGTTTACCATTAATCAGAACATCTGGTTTAGCTTTACCCGCGACGGCCAGCACTACTTCCTGCGTTCGGAAACCGTCTCAGCCAGCATCGGCGAGACCGAGCAGGAGGAGCATGTAAAGCGTATCCTGCCAGCGTTTTTCCTCCAGCCGCAGGTGCCGTTTTACCTTAACATCCAGCGGCTCAACGAACGTACCCGGCTGCTGTATACCAGCCGGGCGCCGTCTTTGCTTTGCGAAACCTGATTAACGTAGCAGCGGGCAGTCCGGCGGCAGTCGGCAGCGTAGCGCGGCCGGTAACAGCTCCATACGGAAGGTTTTGCCGGTTAGCGGTTCACCATCGAGATTAAACGTCATCTCGTGGGGAGCGGTGATCTCGAACCACGATGAGACGCCGTCGATAATATTCGGCGAGGTTTCCGGATTGGCCAGGGTGCTGAACAGCGCGGGGATTAGCTCTTCGCCGGTGAAAATGCGCAGATGCAGCAGGCCGTCGTTGATTAACGCTTCCGGGCACAGCTGCTGGCCGCCGCCGGCCTGGCGCCCGTTGCCGATGCCGATGACCAGCGCGTCGCCATGCCAGTGAAAGTTCTCGCCGCGGATTTCGCAGCGGTCCGGCTTAAGCGTATCCATGCGCATCAGGCCGTGGATTAAATAAGAGACGCCGCCCAGCGCGGCCTTGAGCTTCTCCGGGGTTTCGGTCGTGATTCGGGTGCCGAAACCGCCGGTGGCCATATTAATAAAACCGGTCTTATCGTTAACCCGTGCAACATCTATCGCCACATCGCGGCCAACGATGGCCAGCTTCAGGGCGCTGGCCAGATCCTGAGGGATGCCGACGCTGGTGGCGAAGTCGTTCGCCGTGCCCAGCGGTAAAATCCCCAGCGCCAGATTGCCGTCGCGCTCCACCAGCGCCGTCGCCACCTCATTGATGGTGCCATCGCCGCCGCCGGCAATCACCGTTTCGACGTTCAGCGTCAGGGCTTCATCGATAAACCGAACGGCATCGCCCTTTTCCCAGGTGACGCGGACGTGAATATCGATACCTTCGTCGCGTAACAGTTTAACCGCCTCTCGCAGGGACGGTTCATTGGCGCCTTTACCATTCAGAATCAGTAAGCTGGCTGGAAACGTGGACATTATCAGGGGACCTTTGTTGCTCAATGATGCATAAAGTGTACCGCATGCGGAAAGGGAAGGCCGGGAGAGTGATAAAAAAATAAGCCCGCGTAAGGGAGATTACGCAGGCTAAGGAGGTGGTTCCTGGTACAGCTAGCATTTATGGGTTATGTTTTTCAGCGAAATGGATGATATCTGCTTTGAACGAACCGGTATGTGATCCGTTTCTAATATCTTTACATCGTGAAAAAATAACCCAAATTAACTAGTTACTGTGCGGGTTTCGGGTCGTCTGACCAGTAAAATTACGCATCAGCAGCGCATACTGCAGCGCCATATCTTCCGGAACAGGCAACCATACTGTGTGGCCATCGCCCGGCGCCACCGGCATGCGTTCGCCTTTGCCGTTTTCCATATGCTCGAGGGTAAAGTTAACGTTGCCCTGCGGGGTCATCAGCTCAAGGCTGTCGCCGACGGAAAATTTGTTTTTCACCGCCACCGCCGCCAGCTGGCCGTTGCGCTCGCCGGTAAATTCGCCGACGAACTGCTGGCGTTCGGAAACGGAGTAGCCGTGCTCGTAGTTCTGGTAGTCATCGTGCGTGTGGCGACGCAGGAAGCCTTCGGTATAGCCACGGTGCGCGAGGTTTTCCAGGGTATCCAGCAGGGAGGTGTCGAACGGTTTGCCAGCGGCAGCATCGTCAATAGCCTTGCGGTAGACCTGAGCGGTACGGGCGCAATAGTAATGTGATTTGGTGCGGCCTTCGATTTTCAGCGAGTGGACGCCCATCTGGGTCAGGCGCTCAACGTGGGCAATCGCGCGCAGATCCTTCGAGTTCATGATGTAGGTGCCGTGTTCGTCTTCGAAAGCGGTCATGTATTCGCCCGGACGTTTGGCCTCTTCAATCATAAACACCTGGTCAGTCGGCGCGCCGATGCCCAGCGTCGGCTCGACGTTCTGCACCGGGATCGGTTCGTGCTTATGCACGATATTACCGACGTCGTCTTCTTTACCTTCCTGCACGTTATACTCCCAGCGGCAGGCGTTGGTGCAGGTCCCCTGGTTTGGGTCGCGTTTGTTGATATAGCCAGAGAGCAGGCAGCGGCCGGAGTAGGCCATGCACAGCGCGCCGTGGACGAAAATTTCGATCTCCATTTCCGGCACCTGGCTGCGAATTTCGGCGATTTCATCCAGCGACAGCTCGCGGGAGAGAATAACGCGGGTGAGTCCCATTTGCTGCCAGAACTTGACCGTCGCCCAGTTGACGGCGTTGGCCTGTACCGACAGGTGAATATCCATATGCGGGAAATTTTCGCGCACCAGCATGATCAACCCCGGGTCGGACATGATCAGCGCGTCCGGCCCCATTTCCACCACCGGCTTCAGATCGCGAATAAACGTTTTTAGCTTGGCGTTATGCGGGGCAATGTTGACCACCACATAGAATTTTTTACCCAGCGCGTGGGCTTCGTTGATGCCGAGCTGCAGATTTTCGTGATTGAATTCGTTATTACGCACGCGCAGGGAGTAGCGCGGTTGGCCCGCGTAAACGGCATCTGCGCCATAAGCGAAAGCGTAACGCATATTTTTCAGCGTTCCCGCCGGGGAAAGGAGTTCCGGTTTAAACATGATTTTCTCGTTCTGATGACAGGTCAGATTCGCCGCACCCGGTACGGCGAGTTGGGGAGTGCCCCCACATTAAGGGCGGGCATTGTAGCGCCGTCGGGGAGGGGAGTAAATATCAGTCGGGTATCTTTGGCGATAAGCGGACGGCAAATCAGTTCCGGGTAGGCATCAAGCTGCCGCTATCTGCCGCTATCTGCCGGTTTCAGCCGCTGCTTTTTCCCCGGAGGCGGCGCTTGACGCGCCTGTCCGGGCTACCCGGCCCGCAGACGGCGGTGAGCCAGTAGCCCGGCTAAGCGCAGCGCGAGCCGGGGAAAAGTCGGGCAGGGGCTAATTATGCCAGCCGGCAGGCGTCGGCTTCCCAGCGGTACCCTACGCCGTAAACGGCGCGGATAAACGACTGCTCGGCGTCCAGCGACTCCAGCTTACGCCGCAGGTTTTTGATATGGCTATCGATCGTTCGGTCGGTCACCACGCGGTAATCATCGTATAGATGATTCAGCAGTTGTTCGCGCGAGAAGACTTTACCCGGTTCCTGGGAGAGGGTTTTCAGCAGGCGGAACTCGGCGGGCGTGAGGTCCAGCAGCTTGTCGCGCCAGGAAGCCTGAAAACGACCTTCGTCGACAATCAGCGGGCTTTCCGCATCCAGCGCCTGCAGATCGCGCTGCGGTTTGCAGCGGCGAAGAATGGTCTTCACGCGGGCCACCACCTCGCGCGGGCTGTAGGGCTTACAGATATAGTCATCGGCGCCGATTTCTAACCCCAGCAGGCGGTCGATCTCCTCGATTTTGGCGGTGACCATCACCACCGGTACCTCAGAGAAACGGCGGATTTCCCGACACAGGGTCAGACCGTCGGTGCCGGGCAGCATCAGATCCAGCAGGATCAGATGCGGCGGCGTCTGGCGAACGTACGGGAGAACCCGATCGCCGTGATTAATCAGCGTCGGCGCATAGCCCGCCGCCTGAAGATAATCGATCAGCAGCTGACCCAGCTTGGGCTCATCTTCCACGATAAGAATGCGTGGCGTGTTTTCATCAACAGGTAATTCAGTCATACGTCTCTCGATAAATTACGTTCCAGAGGTAGTTCTACTTTAATGCTAACCCCGCCCAAAGGCGAATGGCCGGCACGCAAAGTGCCACCGTGGGCCGCGACAATGTTAAGGCAAATCGCCAGCCCTAAACCAGAGCCGCCGCTGGCACGATTGCGCGACCCCTCAGTACGATAAAAACGCTCAACCAACCGCTCCAGCTGTTCATCGGTGACGCCGGGGGCGCTATCGGCAAAATCGAGAACCAGCATATCCCCGCTCTGGCTGGCGCTAATCTGCAGGCCGCCGCCGCTATCGGTATAGCGCAGGCTGTTTTCCAGCAGGTTATTAAACAGCTGCATCAGGCGATCCCGGTCGCCGAAAATCGTCGCGCTTTCCGGCAGCGAAACGCCGATCGACAGCCCGCGGCTGGCGAAGCGCTCGCGAAACGCGCCGGCGGCGACCTCCAGCAGATTGATGATATCCACCGAGGTTTTCTGGTAGGAGAGGGCGCCTTCATCGGACATCGACAGCTGGTGTAAGTCATCGACCAGTTTGGTGAGGGTGGCGACTTCCGCCTGCAGGGAGGCGATGGAGTCCGGGGTAAATTTGCGGATCCCATCCTGAATCGCCTCCAGCTCGCCGCGCAGCACCGCCAGCGGCGTGCGCAGCTCGTGGGAAATATCGGCCATCAGGTCCCGGCGCATCTGCTGGTTGCGTTCCAGAGTGCTGGCCAGCTGGTTAAAATCTTTGGCCAGACGCCCCAGCTCATCGCTGCTGGTGGCGGCGACGCGGGTGGAGAAATCTCCGGCCGCCAGACGGTGGGTCCCCTCAACCAGGCGTTTAACCGGCGCGAGCAGGCCGCGCGCCAGCGGGAAGGTGGCCAGCGCCGCCAGCAGCGTGGCGAGGGCGACAATCAGCCAGCTGGTACGTTTCTGCTGGCGGTCAAAGTTGATATCGGTGTTGCGCGTCAGGCGTTCAACCGGCGAGGCGATGACCGCGCCAACCTCAACGCCGTCGACCATAATACTGCGCCGGGTACCGTCCTTCGGCACGCGTTCGCGCGGGCCCACCAGTACGCGTCCTTTTTGATCGACCACCCAGAACATGGTGCGCCAGCCGTGCGGAGGCATATCGGGGCCGGGACCGCGGTCGCCACGATCGCCGCGTGGACCGTCGAGCGGCCGGTCCGGCGCGGCGTCCGGCGGCATCTCTTCCGGGCCGGGGCCACCGTGCGGCTCATCCATCGGACCGTGGCCCATACCGCGGCCCGGCGGCGAGCGGTCATCGTTGTCGCGCTCAAAGGTTTTCAGCAGCTGGAAAATAAAGCGGTCGTTGTTGCGCAGGAACGTCCAGCTGCCGTGCTGGGCATACTGCTCGCTCAGGGCATCGCCGAGCATGGTCAGGCGCTGTTCGTTGCCGCGCTTGATATAGTCAATAAAGCCGCGTTCAAAGCTGATACGCACCGCCCAGTGCATACTGATCAGCAGCACGATGCAGGTGGCGAGGATCGCGATAAACAGCTTGCCGGTAATGCCGGGACGCCAGAACTTCAAGACTCACTCCTTTTACGGCGACGAATCACGGTATTGGTCGTGGTGTCATCCGGTACGCGGGAAAAAAGCAGCGCCGGCAGCGCGATAATCACCGCCATGCTTAAGTAGGTATAGAGAAAGACCTGATGAGCGATCGCCGCATCGGCGCTGATATGCTGCTGGCCGTAGAGACCGAGCAGCATCCCGGCGATAGTGACGCCGATACTCATCGACAGCTGCATGACCATCGACAGCAAGCTGTTGCCGCTGCTGGCCAGATCGTCGGGCAGGTCTTTCAGGGTCAGCGTATTCATTGAAGAAAAGCGGCTGGAGTTAATCATCCCCTGCAGGAACAGCACCACCGGCAGCAGCCAGTACCAGCCGGCGAGCGCAACGGCCATAAACAGCAGGCTGACCAGCGCGAGGCCAATCGTCGAGGTCACCAGTACCCGGCGATAGCCGAAGCGGTTGACCACCTGGACCACAATGCGCTTCATCCCCATGCTGCCGAGCACCATCGGGATCATCATCAGCCCGGCGTGGAACGGCGTAAAGCCGAGGCCGATCTGTAAAAACACCGGCGTCATAAACGGCAGCATGCCGCTGCCGATACGCCCGGCGAAGCTGCCGCCAAGGCCAAGAGAAAAGGTGCGGTTGGTAAACAGCTTCAGGCTAAACAGCGCGTTGCGGTTGCCGCGCGCGTGCCACAGATAGCACAGCATTGACGCCGCGCCGATGGCCACCAGCGCCGTCAGCCACAGGGGGGAGAGCCCGAGCCCTTTTTTACCGTCGAGCGCCAGGGTCAGCGTCGCCATGCCGGCGGCCAGCAGAATAAAGCCGAAGATATCAAAGCGCCGGGTTTGCAGGGTGTAGTTGGGCATCAGGCACAGCGTGGCGATGGCGCCGACGATGCCGACCGGAATGTTGATCAGGAAGATCCAGTGCCAGGAGGCGTACTCCACCAGCATCCCGCCGAGCGCCGGGCCGAGCAGCGGACCCACCTGGCCGGGCAGGGTGACGAAGGTCATCGCCGCCATGTATTGACTGCGCGGGACGATTTTCATCACCGTCAGGCGGCCAACCGGCACCATCATCGCGCCGCCGACGCCCTGCAGCACGCGGGCGAGTATCAGCTGATCGAGCGTGGCGGCCTGCGCGCAGAACAGGGAGCCGGCGGTAAACAGCACGATGGCGCTAAAAAAGATATTCCGCACCCCGACCCGATCCGCCAGCCAGCCGCTGGCGGGCAGCATCACCGCCACCGTCAGCACATAGGAGACAATAACCATATGCATATGCAGCGGGCTCTCCCCGAGGCTCTGCGCCATGGAGGGGAGGGCGGTGTTAACGATAGTGGTATCCAGCGCCTGCATAAAAAAGCCGAAGGCCACTATCCACAGCTGCCAGCGCACGCTGGAGGGAAGATCTGTCATGTTATTCGCTTACCGGTTGAGGGACTTTTCGCGAAAAACGCAGCCGCAGACGGTCGAAGAACAGATAGACCACCGGCGTGGTGTACAGGGTCAACAGCTGACTCATCACCAGGCCGCCGACAATGGTAATCCCCAGCGGCTGGCGCAGCTCGGAGCCATCGCCGCCGGAGATAACCAGCGGCAGCGCGCCGAACAGCGCCGCCAGGGTGGTCATCATTATCGGCCGGAAGCGCAGCAGACAGGCCTGGAAGATCGCTTCTTCCGGCGGCAGGTTGCCGTTGCGCTGCGCCTCAAGGGCGAAATCGACCATCATGATGGCGTTTTTCTTCACGATGCCAATTAATAGCATAATCCCGATAAGCGCGATTAGGCTGAACGGGGCATCGAAAAGCTCCAGCGCCAGCAGCGCGCCGACGCCGGCGGACGGAATGGTCGACAGAATGGTCAGCGGATGAACGTAGCTCTCATAGAGGATCCCCAGCACGATGTAGACCGTGGCGATGGCCGCCAGAATCAGGATCACCTGCGAGTTCATGGTCTCCTGGAACACCTGCGCGGTCCCGGCGAACGACCCGCGGACGCTGGACGGCACGCCAATCTGGGTCATCGCCCGGTTGATGGCGTCGCTGGCTTCCGACAACGACTTGCCGGTAGGCAGGTTAAAGGAGATGGTCGACGCCGCCGACAGCCCCTGGTGGTTCACCGACAGCGGCGCGTTAGCCGGCTGCCATTTGGCGAAATAGGAGAGCGGAATCGGCTTGTCTTCGCTGTTGATCACAAACATCTTATCGAGGGCGCTGACGTCCTGGGTGTAGACCGGGTCGACCTGCATCACCACTTTATACTGGTTCAGCGGCTGGTAGATGGTTGAGATCTGCCGCTGACCGAAGGCGTTGTTCAGCAGATTGTTGGCGTCCTGCACGCTGATGCCGAGCCGCGACATGGTATCGCGATCGTAGATCAGATCCATCTCAGCGCCGTTATTCTGGCTGTCGGAGTTGACGTCCGCCAGCTCCGGCAGCGCCGCCAGCGTTTTGCGGATTTTCGGCTCCCATTCCCGCAGCGCCGCAAGGTCGTCCGACAGCAGCGTATACTGGTAGCTGGCGTTGGCCTGACGGCCGCCGACGCGGATATCCTGTACCGCCATCAGGAACAGGTTGGCCCCCGGCTCTTTGGCCAGCTTCTTCCGCAGCCGATCGATAATCTGCTGCGCCGTTTCATGGCGCTCATCGCGCGACTTGAGGGTGATAAACATCATTCCGCTGTTGACCCGCGAGCCGCCGGTAAAACCGGTGACGTTGTCCACCGCCGGATCTTCACGAATGATCTTCATAAAGTCCTCCAGCTTGCCGCGCATCGCCTGGAACGAGATGCTCTGGTCCGCCTGGATACCGCCCATCAGCACCCCGGTGTCCTGCTCCGGGAAGAAGGTTTTGGGAATTGAGATATAGAGCCAGACGCTCAGCGCGATGGTGCCAAGCAGCACCAGGCCGGTTAAGCGGCTGTGCTTCAG
Source organism: Klebsiella sp. GW_Kp182 (assembly GCF_040062275.1). NCBI lineage: Bacteria > Pseudomonadati > Pseudomonadota > Gammaproteobacteria > Enterobacterales > Enterobacteriaceae > Klebsiella > Klebsiella sp. GW_Kp182. The sequence continues at coordinate 46,197 of NZ_JBEAFQ010000002.1, forward strand.
CACCCACTTCAGCGATTTGCCGTATCCGCCCTGAATCGCCACCAGCAGGCGGCCAACCCCGCGCTTGCGCGTCGGCTCGTGGGGCTTGCCGCTTTTCAGCAGCCAGCCGCACATCATCGGCGTCAGGGTCAGAGAGACCGCCAGCGAAATGCCAATCGCCACCGACAGGGTAACGGCGAATTCGCGCAGCAGCCTTCCCGGCAGGCCGCCCATCAGCAGCAGCGGCAGGAACACCGCCACCAGCGACAGGCTCATCGACAGCACGGTAAAACCGACTTCCCGGCTCCCCTGCAGCGCCGCCTGCAGCGGCTTCATGCCGGCTTCCAGATGGCGGGAAATATTTTCCAGCACCACGATGGCGTCATCGACCACGAAGCCGGTAGCGATGGTCAGCGCCATCAGCGACAGGTTGTTAAGGCTGAAGCCGCACAGGTACATGGCGGCAAAGGTGCCGATCAGCGAAACCGGAACCGCCACCGCCGGGATCAGCGTCGCGCGCCCCGAGCGGAGGAAGAGGAAGACCACGAGGATCACCAGCGCCACCGAGATGACCAGCGTTTGCTCCACTTCCTCCAGCGAGGCGCGGATGGTCGGCGAGCGGTCCTGGGCGATTTGCAGATCGACAGAGGCCGGGATGGTGCGCTGCAGCTCCGGCAGGCGGGCGCGAATGCTGTCCACCGTCTCGATGATATTGGCTTCCGGCAGCTTGCGGATCATCAGCAAAATCGCCGGTTTGGCGTTAGTCATCCCGGCGTTGCGCACGTCCTGCACCGAATCGGTGACGTTGGCGACGTCGCCGAGGCGCACCGCCGCGCCGTTGTTATAGTGCACGATCAGCGGCTGGTATTCGGCGGCGGTCTTCAGCTCGTCGTTGGTCGCCACCTGCCAGCGGTGGGTGGCATCTTCCAGCGCCCCCTGCGGTTTACGTACGTTGGCGTTGCTGATGGCGGTGCGCACCGCGTCCAGCGATACGCCTTGGTTAAACAGCGCCTGCGGGTTGAGGTCGACGCGCACCGCGGGCAGCGAACTGCCGCCGACGTCCACGTCGCCGACGCCGTCAATCTGGGCAATGGTCTGCGCCAGCTGGGTAGAGGCGAAGTCGTACAGTTCACCCTGGGACCAGGTATCCGAGGTGAGGGTGAGGATCATGATCGGCGCGTCTGACGGGTTGGCTTTGCGGTAGGTCGGACGGCTCGGCATGCCGCTCGGCAGCAGGCTTTGCGCGGCGTTAATCGCCGCCTGCACGTCGCGGGCCGCGCCGTTGATATCGCGGTCAAAGTTGAACTCAAGAATGATTCGCGTACTGCCGAGCGAGCTGGAGGAGGTCATCTCATTGACCCCGGCAATCCGCCCCAAAGAGCGCTCCAGCGGCGTCGCCACCGAAGAGGCCATGGTCTCCGGCGACGCGCCGGGCAGCGAGGCGCTAATCATGATGACCGGGAAATCCACCTGCGGCAGCGGCGCCACCGGCAGCAGGCGGAAACCGAGGATGCCGCACAGGGTAATGGCGAGCGAAATCAGAATCGTCGCCACCGGACGGTAAATGAAGAGGGCGAAAAACTTCACCTACGCCTCCTCCTCACGCCGCGGGAACCGGCTCTTCATATACAGCGACAGCCGGTCGAACAGCAGATAGATAACCGGAGTCGTGAACAGCGTCAGCACCTGGCTGAGCATCAGACCGCCGACCATGCCAATCCCCAGCGGACGCCGCAGCTCCGCGCCGACGCCGGTACTGAGCATCAGCGGCAGCGCGCCCAGCAGGGCGGCGAGGGTGGTCATCAGGATCGGACGGAAGCGCAGCAGGCAGGCCTGGTAGATCGCCTCGCGCGGCGGCATGCCCTGCTCGCGTTCGGCGGCCAGCGCGAAGTCGATCATCATGATGGCGTTTTTCTTGACGATGCCGATCAGCAGAATGATGCCGATAATCGCGATAACGTCCAGTTCGCTCCCCGCCAGCCATAGCGCCAGCAGCGCGCCGACGCCCGCCGTCGGCAGGGTGGAGAGAATCGTTATCGGATGAATAAAGCTTTCATACAGTACCCCGAGGACGATATACATCGCCACCACCGCGGCAACCACCAGCCAGACGGTGCTGCCGAGCGCCGACTGGAAGGCCAGAGAGCTGCCCTGGAACTGGGTACGGATATCGCTCGGGAACGCCAGCGCCTGTTCGGCGCCAAGAATCGCTTCGACCGCATCGCCCAGCGAATAGTTGTCCGGCACGTTAAACGAGATGGTGGTAACCGGGAACTGATCGAGATGGTTTATGGATAGCGGGGCAAAGCGCTCCTCGACGCTGGCGATGGATTTCAGCGGCACAATCCCGCCGTCGCTGCTGGTCAGGCGAATATTATCCAGCGCCGCCAGCCCCGGCGTGGCCTGGGTATCATGCTCCAGCACCACGCGGTACTGATTCGCCTGGGTATAAATGGTGGAGATTAAGCGCTGACCGAAGGCGTTATACAGCGCGTTATCGACGTCCGCCATGCTGATGCCGAGACGGCTGGCGCTATCGCGATCAACGTTGATATACGCCGCCAGGCCCTTATCCTGCCAGTCGCTGCTGACGTCGGAGAGCTGCGGCAGCGCCTGCAGCCGGGCCAGCAGCTGCGGGACCCAGTTGCTGAGCGCGTCCAGCGAGTTGGCCTGCAGGGTGAACTGGTACTGGGTGCGGCTGACGGTGGTGTCAATGGTCAGATCCTGCGTCGGCTGGAGGTAAAGCTCAATGCCGGGAATGCCGCTCACCGCGTTCTGCAGGCGGCCGATCACCGTCTGCACGCGATCGTCGCGCTCGTCCAGCGGCTTAAGGTTGATTTGCAGGCGGGCGCTGTTGAGCGCCGGGTTGGTACCGTCGACGCCGACGTAGGAGGTAAGGCTTTCCACCGCCGGATCGTTAAGTATCGCCGCCGACACCTGCTGCTGGCGCTCGGCCATATTGGCGAACGACGCCGACTGCGGCGCCTGCAGCGTCCCCTGGATAATGCCGTTGTCCTGAATCGGGAAGAAGCCCTTCGGAATAAACACCCACAGCATAATCGACAGCACCAGGGTACCGAGGGCCACGCTCAGGGTCAGCCACGGATGATTCAGCACCCGGCTCAGCCAGCGGCCATAGACGGCGATCACCCGCTCAAAGAAACGCTCGCTGGCGCGCGAGAAGCGGTTCTGCTTGCGCAGCGACTCGTGGCTCAGCATGCGGGCGCACATCATCGGCGTCAGGGTCAGCGACACCACCGCGGAAATCAGGATCGCCACCGCCAGGGTAATGGCGAACTCGCGGAACAGACGGCCCACGATATCGCCCATAAACAGCAGCGGGATCAGCACCGCAATCAGCGAGAAGGTCAGCGAGATAATGGTAAAGCCAATCTCTCCGGCCCCTTTCAGGGCTGCGGCCAGCGGCTTTTCGCCTTTCTCGATATAGCGCGAGATGTTTTCAATCACCACGATGGCGTCATCGACCACAAAGCCGGTGGCGATGGTCAGGGCCATCAGCGTCAGGTTGTTAATTGAAAAATCGAGAAACACCATCACCGCAAAGGTGCCGACCAGCGATAGCGGTACGGCGATGCCGGGAATAATCGTCGCCGGGACGTTGCGCAGAAAGACGTAGATAATCATCACCACCAGGGCGATGGCCAGCATCAGCTCGAACTGGGTGTCGCTGACCGAGGCGCGGATATTGGTGGTGCGGTCGGAAAGCACCTGAACTTTAACCGATTTCGGCAGGCTTTCGGTGAGCTGCGGCAGCATCTGGCGGATGCTGTCGGCGGTCGAGATAATGTTGGCCCCCGGCTGGCGCTGGACGTTCATGACGATCGCCCGCTGATTGTTCGCCCATGCCCCAAGCCAGCTGTTTTCCGCGCCCTGTTCCACGGTGGCGACGTCGCCGAGGCGAATCGGCGCGCCGTTCTGATAAGCGATAATCAGCCGGCGGTAATCTTCCGCCGACTGCATCTGATCGTTGGCGGAGAGGGTCACCGCCCGCGACGGGCCGTCAAGGCTCCCCTTCGCCGAGTTGACGTTGGCGCTGGTTATCGCGGTGCGCACCGTTTCGCTGGTCAGCCCGAGGGCGGCGATGGCCTGGGCGTTGAGCTTGACGCGTACCGCCGGGCGCTGGCCGCCCGCGAGGGTGACCAGCCCGACGCCGGAAACCTGGGAGATTTTCTGCGCCACGCGGGTCTCCACCATATCCTCGACCTGGGTCATCGGCACGGCGGAAGAGGTGACCGCAAGGGTCATAATCGGCGGATCGGCGGGGTTAACTTTGCTGTAGACCGGAGGGTTAGGCAGGTCCGAGGGCAGCAGGTTGGTGGCGGCGTTGATGGCTGCCTGTACTTCCTGTTCCGCGACGTCCAGCGGCAGCGTGAGCTGGAACTGGAGCGTGACCACCGACGCGCCGCCGGAGCTCTGGGAAGACATCTGCTTGAGGCCGGACATCTGGCCAAACTGGCGCTCCAGCGGGGCGGTCACCGACGAGGTCATCACGTCCGGGCTGGCGCCGGGATAGAGGGTTACCACCTGAATCGTCGGGTAGTCCACTTCCGGCAGCGCCGAAACCGGCAGGAAACGATAGCCGATAATTCCGGCCAGCATAATGGCCACCATTAACAGCGTCGTGGCGACCGGGCGCATGATAAACAGACGGGAAGGGCCACCCGTGCTGCTCGGCGGTAACACTTGCATCAGGAGCGCGCTCCTTTTTTACCGTATTCGCGGCTGGTGGCTTTTTCCGGCTCGGCGGCGGTTGCCGCATCGTGGGCTTCGACGACCTCAACTTTTGCGCCTTCGGTCAGACGGTCGATACCGTCGGTTACGACGCGATCGCCGGCGGAAAGCCCGGCGTTGATCACCACTTTCAGGCTGTCCTGAATACCCGGCGTGACGGTGTGCTTGCTGACCTTGTTCTCATCGTTCAGTACCCAGACGAAATGGCCTTCGTTACCCATTTGCAGCGCGGCGGTTGGGATCACCACCGCGTTCTGCTCGGTATCGACCAGCATACGGGCGTTGACGAACTGATTCGGGAACAGGGCATCGTCCAGGTTAGTAAAGCGCGCTTTCAGCTTGATGGTGCCGGTGGTGGCGTCAATCTGGTTATCGAGGCTCAGCAGTGAGCCTTCGCTGATTTTCTGTTTATTGGTGCGGTCCCAGGCTTCGACAGCCAGCTTTTTCCCCGCCTTCTGCGCCTGTACCACCGTGGCGATTTGGTTTTCCGGCAGCGTAAAGACCACGTCGATCGGGTGGGTTTGCGTCAGCACCACAATCCCGGTGGTGTCGCCGCTGGCGATCTGGTTGCCGATATCCACCTGTTTTAAGCCGACCCGGCCGTCGATTGGCGCGGTGATGCGGCTCCAGTCCAGCTGCAGCTGGGCGCTGGCGACGGCGGCTTCGTCCGCTTTGATCGTACCCTGGGTTTCGCTGACCAGCGACTGCTGGGTGTCCAGTTCCTGCCGGGAAACCAGATTGGTTTTGACCAGCTGCTGGTAGCGCGCCAGATCGCGACGGGCGTTGGCGAGGGTCGCACGATCTTTGGCCAGCTGGCCTTCGGCCTGGGCGAGGGCGACTTTAAACTGGCTGGGGTCGATTTCCGCGAGCAGATCGCCCGCTTTGACCTGCTGGCCTTCGGTAAAGTGGATGGCCAGCAGCTGGCCGTCGACGCGGCTGCGGACGGTGACGGTATTCGCCGCCGTCACGGTGCCGAGGCCGGAAAGGTAGCGGGGTACCGCTTCGCTGGTGGCGGTGGCCGCCTGTACCGGCGCGAGGGCGGCGCCAAAACGACCGGGGCGTCCGCCTCCGGGGCCCTGCTGACGCGCGCCTGATGCCGTCGGCGCGCCGCTGTTTGCCGCTTCGCGACCCTGCCAGAACCAGTACGCGGTGCCCGCGACGATCGCGACCACCAGCACCGCAGCCCAACGGCTTTTATTGCTACCTTTCATTAATTTGCTATCTCATCCTGAAACGTTTCACGGAATGATACTAGTTTAGCCAGCGAACGCTGCTTAAAAATGGAGGAATTATGAAAAGACTGTCCAGATATGTCTGTAAAAAACGCTTTTCGCAGAGCCGGTTACGGTGAATAGTTAGGCGTAAAATTCGCTTAATGATTTTGCTTAGCCGGGCGATGAATCCGGTTAGTTATTGCCCGTCATCCGCTGTTTCTTAAGGGTCACAGCGGAATACGTCGAATCTGAACTGATATACAGCGTGAATAAGCGGCCCCGGAAAGTGATTCAGCCTGATTGGCGGCGGCATCTGTTTGATAATCAAATTCACTCACGATTTTGCCTTAAGCAATGCGACCACTACCAGAGGGTTCTTTATGCATTTTACCCAAGCTATCGCCCGTCTTCCGGCCGCCACCTGCGGCGCAGGACAAACTACCGCCCGGCTGGGCGCGCCGGATATCGCCACCACCACCCGCCAGTTTCTCGCCTATGTAGAAACCCTGCTGCAGCTTGGCCTGAAGGTCACCGTACTGCCCGCGGCGGCGGATTATCCTGATGCGCACTTTGTTGAAGATACCGCGGTGGTGATGCCGGAACTGGCGGTGATCACCCATCCGGGCGCGCCGAGCCGTCAGGGCGAGGTCGATACCATTGCGCCGGTGCTGGCGGGGTTCCGTCCGCTGGCGCGGATGAGCGAGCGCGGGCATATGGACGGCGGCGACGTGCTGTTAGTGGATAAGCAGTTTTTTATCGGCCTGACGGCGCGCACCGATGAGCAGGGGATCCGCGAGTTTGCCGCCGCCGTTGAGCCGCACGGCTATCAGGTCGCGGCGATTGAAGTGAGCGCCGGTCTGCATCTGAAATCGATCGTCAACTATGTGGGCCGCAATACGCTGCTGCTGACGGAAGGCTACGTTAACCATCCGGCGTTTAGCGGCTTCAACAGCATCGTGATCCCGGAAGAGGAGGCCTACGCCGGAAATACGCTGTGGATCAACGATACCTTAATTACGCCGCAGGGCTACCCCTATACCCTGGGCGAAATCAGCAAGCTGGGAATGCCTATCGTGCAGCTCGACACCAGCGAATTTAAGAAAATGGATGGCGGCCTGACCTGCCTCTCACTGCGTTTTTAATCACCGCGCCAACACCGGGGAGATCGAAATGAAAATACGCCTTGCCGCACTACTGGCCTGCATGGCGCTCAGCGCGCCGCTGGCCGCCCAGCAGTTTGACACCATCAGCTTTGGCGTCGATGGCGGCTATCCGCCGTTTGACGTGCTGGCGCCCAGCGGTGAAATTACCGGCTTTGATATTGATATCGCCAATGCGCTGTGCACCCAGCTAAAAGCCAAATGCGTTTTCGTGAAGCAGCCGTTCGAAAGCATGATTGCCGCCCTCAACGCGCATAAGTTCGATGCCATTATCGCTTCGCTCAATATTACCGATGAGCGTAAAAAGGAAGTGGATTTCACCGACCGCTACTACCGCAGCGCGGCGCAGCTGGTGGCGCGCAAAGGCAGCCCGCTGCTGCCTGACGTCGCCAGCCTGAAAGGCAAAACCGTCGGCGTCCAGACCGGCTCCACCCATGAAGCGTTTGCGAAGGCCAACTGGGCCAATCATGGCGTGAAAATTGTCGGTTACGCTAACCAGGATAACGTCTACCTCGACCTGCTCTCCGGGCGCATCGACGCCGCGTTGCAGGATAATATCCAGGCGGCGACCGGCTTTATTGATACTCCGCGCGGGCAGAAATTCGCCTTTGCCGGTCCGGTTATCCAGGACGGCGGCATCTCCTCCGACGTGGGGATTGCGGTGAATAAAGACAACCCGGCGCTGCGCGATGCGCTGAACGGCGCCATAAAGGCAATCCGCGCCGACGGCACCTACGACGCGATCCAGAAAAAATACTTTAGCTTTGATATTTATGGCAAATAAGTCGTGAAGATGCGGGCGCGGGCGATGGCCTGCGCCCCTTTACGACCTCCGCGGAAGGCTGAATATGGTCGCAGACTATTTACCCCTGTTGTTACGCGGCGCGGCGCTTTCGCTGTGCGTGATGCTCTCTTCATTACTGGTCGCTCTGCTGCTGGGGCTGATTAACTCGCTGATTAAGCTCTTTGGCCCGCCGTGGCTGCGCCTGTTTTCCACCGCTTACACTACGCTGGTACGCGGTATCCCGGAGCTGGTGATTATGCTGCTGCTGTTTTTCGGCGGCGAGATGCTGGTGAACCTGCTGCTGGGTCTGGTGGGGCTCGGGCCGGTGCGCTTCAATACCTTTATCTCCGGCGTGCTGGCGATCGGCTTTGTTTTCGGCGCCTATTACACCGAGACCTTTCGCGGCGCCTTTCTGACCGTCGATCGCGGGCAAACCGAAGCCGCGCAGGCCTACGGGATGCGGCCGTGGACGGTGTTCCGCCGGGTGATGCTGCCGCAGATGCTGAGCTTCGCGATCCCGGGCATCAACAACAACTGGCTGGGGCTGATGAAAGCATCGGCGCTGGTGTCGATCCTGGGTCTTGAGGATATGGTATGGCTGGCCGAACAGGCCGGGCGCGCCACGCAAAAGCCGTTCCTCTTCTATTTTCTGGTCTCGCTGATTTACATGGTGATTACCGCGCTCTCCAGCTGGCTGTTCAGCCGCCTGGCGAAGCGTTACGCGCTGCGCTCTTCCACGGCGGGGACGGCCTTATGAATCTGCAAACCTTTCTCGATGCGATCCCGAGCTTTTTGTGGAGCGACGGTAACGGCGCCGCCAGCGGGCTGGCGGTCACGGCGGAGCTGTTTTTGCTCTCCATCGTTCCCGGGATGGCGCTGGCGATAGCGATGGCGGTGGGGCAGGTGTATGGACCGCGCGCGCTGGCGCTGCCCATCCGTGGTTTTACGTATTTTTTCCGCAGCACGCCGCTCTATCTCCAGCTGATGCTGATTTACTACGGCCTGTCGCAGTTCGATATCGTGCAGACGGGCTGGATGAACGACCAGCCGTTCTGGCTGCTGTTCCGCGATGCGACCTTCTGCGCCACGCTGGCGCTGGTCCTCAACACTGCCGCGTACGTCGCGGAGCTGCTGGCGGGGATGATGGTGACCTTTCCGCGCCAGGAGTGGGTCGCCGGGGAGGCCTACGGGATGGGGAAATGGCAGATTATTCGTCGTCTGGTGCTGCCCGCGACGCTCAGACGCGGGATCCCGGCGCTGAATAATGAAATGGTCTTTTTACTGCACGCCACGTCGCTGGCCAGCACCGTCACCCTGCTGGATATTACCGGCGTGGCCCGCGCGTTCTACGCCATGACCTATTCGCCGTTTATTCCGTTTCTGATGGCCGCGGCGCTGTATCTGCTCTGCACCTTTATGCTGATTTTCGCCTTTTCCCGCGCCGAGCGGCGCTGGCTGGCGTTTATCCGGCGCGGCTAGTCAGGAGCGCTTAATGGCCTGCAGTTCGGTCAGGGTGACGATTTTATCGACGTGAAACTTTTTACTGGTCAGCCAGCTATCCGCCAGCTGGCAGTAGTGCGCCATGCTGCGGCAGCCGATGCGTACCAGAAAGTCGAAGCTGCCGCTGACCAGCCAGCAGTCCAGCACTTCGGGCGTCTGGCGCATCTCCTGTTCAAACATCGGCTGCGAGCGCCCGTGGTCGGCCAGCGCGATTTGCGCCTGTACCACAAACGCGTGCTCCGGATCGGGCAGTTCTACAATGGCGCTGTAGCCGCGAATAATGCCGTCGCGCTCGAGGCCGCGCACCCGTTCCAGGCACGGACGGGCGGTGAGGTTTACCTGCTCCGAGAGCTTCTGATAAGAAATGCGGCCATCCCGGCGCAGAATTTCAAGGATCTTATGATCGATACGGTCAAGCCGGGCTTTCTTTTCCACAACCAGGACGTCCAATGAAAATTAAACACTATACATTACCTGAACATGCACTCGGTGGGCAGCGGCAATTAAGCCATTTTCATTTCGGCGCGCCCGGCACGGGAGAGAAGGTCTATCTGCAGGCGGGGCTGCACGCCGATGAAATCCCGGGCATGCTGGTTCTGCACTATCTTAAAAGATTACTTAGCCAGGCGGAACGGCGCGGCGAACTGCGCGGCGAAATCATTCTTGTGCCGGTAGCCAACCCGCCGGGGCTGGCCCAGGTGCTGCTCAGCAGCGGTATTGGCCGTTTCGATCTGGCGAGCGGGCGCAATTTTAACCGCGATTTTCCCGATCTGGCGGCGCTGGCGCAGGCCGGTTTACCGGCGGATTTGCCCGGTACGCGACCCGAGTATCTGCAGCGGGTGCGCGCGGCGATGCGGGAGGCGCTGGCGGCGCTTCCCGCCGTGAGCGAGGCGCAGGCCCTGCGCCACCATCTGCTGAGCCTCGCCTGCGATGCCGATCTGGTGCTCGATCTGCACTGCGATGACCAGGCGATTTTGCACCTTTACGCCGACCCGGCCTGGCAACGCGAGGCGAAAGTTCTGGCGGCTTTCCTCGGTATTGGCGCCGTGCTGCTGTCGCAGGAGAGCGGGGGCAACTCGTTTGATGAAGCCTGCGGCCTGCCGTGGCAGCGTCTTTGCGCGAGGAATCCGTCGTGGCGCCAGCAGCAGCCCGGCTGCATGGCGGTGACCGTCGAGCTGCGCGGCCAGCAGGAGGTGAATCACGCCACCGCCTGCGACGACGCCGAACGTATTTACCGTTACCTGCAGTACCGCGGCGTGCTGGCCGGCGCCAGGCCCGAGGTTCCGCAGCAGGAAACGGTGATGCTGCCGTTTGCCGCCGGGGAGATTGTCACCGCGCCGGCGACCGGCATCCTGGTGCTGCTAAAACATCCCGGCGAGTGGGTCAGCGCCGACGATGTCGTCGCGGAAATCATCGATCCGCTGACCGATATGGTCAAAGCGGTGCGGCCGACATCGGGCGGCCTGATTTATGCCAGCCGTCGGGCGCCGTTTGTCACTTTAGGGGCTGAAGTGATGAAAATCGCCGGCGAGCGGCCCTTCAGCGGCGGAGGCGGACTGGCGCTGTAAGCGGCTTTTATGATATCGCTCGGCCTAAAAAGTCGTTTACCGTCTTCATGCACAGCTCGCGCTCTTCGACGTGCGGCATATGGCTCGAAGCTTCGAAAATGACCCACTCGGCGCCGGAGATATGGTCCATAAAGGGTTGTACCACTTCCGGCGTGGCTTCATCGTAGCGCCCGGAAATCAGCAGAACCGGAACCGTAATGCGCGCGAGGCGGTCGATAATCGTCCACGCTTTCATGCTGCCGATAACGTGGAATTCGGTGGGGCCATTCATGGCGTGATAAACCGTCGGGTCGGCATCCATGGCATCGAAGGTGCGCCGCACTTCCGCCGGCAAGGGATCGAGCCGACAGACGTGGCGTTGATAAAATACTGCGCTTGCCGCCTTATATTCCGCGCTGTCCAGCGTTCCTGCCGCCTCATGGTCCAGCAACGTCTGCTGAACGTCGGCGGGCAGCTGCGCCCGCAGCTTTGCCGCACCCTGCAGCCACAGCGCCATCGATGCCGGGGAGTTGGCGATAATCAGCGCCTTTAACCCCTTTGGCTGCGTCACGGCGTGCTCCGCGCCGAGCATACCTCCCCAAGATTGGCCGAGCAGGGCGTAATTATCGGCAATATTGAGATGCAGCAGCAGGTTAGCCAGTTCGTCAAGAAACAGCGCCGGTTGCCAGAAGTCGGCGGGCTGCTGCGGTAAATGGGTTGAACGCCCGTTGCCTAACTGATCGTAGTGGATCACCGCTCGCCCGCTGAGGGCGATATCGCGGAACGCATCGACGTAATCATGCGTGCACCCCGGCCCGCCGTGGGCGACGACCAGCGGCGTGAGTCCGCTATCGATATCGCCGCAAACGCGAAACCAGGTTTGATAGTGCCGAAACGGGGCGTAACCTTCGCGGATGGTATACATGAATCATCTTTACCCTGCTAAGTGGACCGGCTTTCAGGGTAAAGGCTGGCAACCGCGGCTGAACACTAGCAAAAATGCTAGTTCTTAGCTGTCGAGCAGACGGTAGTGCAGGGCGCGGACCACCGCCTGCACGCGGTTGCTGGCGCCCAGCTTTTTGGCCGCGGTATTGAGATGCAGCGTCACCGTCGCCACCGAGCGGTGCAGCTTGCGGGCGATCTCTTTGGCGGTAAGCCCCTCGGCGGACCACGCCAGGCATTCGCGCTCGCGGTTGCTCAGCTTGACGTGACGGCAGGTGAGCATAGTGCTGTCGAACAGCGGGAAGGCGGACTCCTGAAACTGCCAGGCAAGCAGCATCAGCTGCGCCAGGGTGGCGCTGATTTCCCGCTCCTGACGCTGGCCGGTATGGATGCCGGTGAGGGTCACGAACCCTCCGTTGGGGAGATGCAGGGGAACCGTCGCGCCGCAGGGCATATTGTGTTCGCGCATATAGTCGGTGACCGCGGTGGGATGATTGTCCAGCCTCCCGCGCAGCATGCTGCTGTCCGGCCGTTGATAGGACCAGACAAAAGGCGCGCAGCTCTCGAGCGCGCAGTGCTGTACCGGATCCACCTGGTAATATCCGCGCTCGCACCATAGCTGGCGCATATCTTCCGGCACGTTGAACGTTTTCAGCAGCGAGGGCGTAATCAGTTCTCCTTCCAGAGAACGCGGAACCGGCGTGTAATCGTAAATCACCGCCTCAAATCCCAACCTCCGGGTGTGCTGAAAAAGCCCGCTGAATGCGTCATCCAGGCTGGCCGCCCGCGCGCTGCCGGGGTGGTCAAACTCCAGTCGCATATAACCCCCTTCACCTAAAACGAGACCTGCGACGGGCACGATTTGTGCAAATCCGTCAGTAGCTGGCCCAAAGATATGCAATTCCGGTGCCGTTTCGGCGCGGCGCAAAACTAGTATTTTTGCTAACTGTTCAGCGTCCGGGGTTGCCGTTAGCGTTAAGACAGACCCCAACCCTCTTACCATCGACGATGAGGAATAGACCATGTGGAGCGAAATAGCGCCCGACCGGTGCCATAACATTGCGGTGGAAGGCTATAACGTCGTGGCCTATCAGTTTGGCGACGGCGATGAAACCATTCTCTGCCTCAACGGCGGACCGGGGCTGCCCTGCGACTATCTGCGCGAAGCCCACGCCTGCCTGAAACAGCACGGCTATCGGGTGATCGCCTTTGACCAGTTGGGGACCGGAAAGTCCGACCGGCCGGATGACGCCAGCCTGTGGACGATGGCGCGCTATGTGCGTGAAGTGGAGACCGTCCGCCGGACTTTGGGCCTTGGTCAGGTGCATCTGCTTGGTCACTCGTGGGGCGGATGGCTGGCGATTGAAGTGGCATTGCACCATCCTGGCGCAATTCGCTCGCTGATTCTGGAAAACACCGTCGCCGATATGCCGCATCTGGTGCAGGAGCTGAACCGTCTGCGCGGGGCGCTGGGGCCAGAAACCGTCGCGATGATGCAGCGCTACGAAGCGCTCGGCTGGCTAGACCATCCGGCCTATCAGGCGGCGATTACGCTGCTGAATTACCGTCACGTGTGCCGCCTTGACGTCTGGCCAGAGCCGGTTATCCGCTCGCTTGGGGACTGGAATATGGGCCCGTATATCACCATGCAGGGGCCGAACGAATTCCTCTATACCGGTAATTTAAAAAACTGGAACCGCAGCGCTGAGCTGGCGTCAATCCGCGTGCCCTGTTTGATCACCAGCGGCCAGCACGATGAACTGACGCCCGCCTGCGCCCTGAAAATGAAGCAGGGGCTGGCGAACGCTGAAATAGCCATTTTTGCCAACAGCAGCCACATGCCGTTTTACGAAGAGCCGCAGGCTTACTACCCGGTGCTGCTCGATTTTCTGGCGCGCCAGCGCGACGCGGGAGGCTGTTAATGCATCGTTACCGCTTTCTGCTTTTTCGCCCGCTACAGCTGCTGCCGGTTCTGCTGGGTATCAGCCTGATCACCTTCATGATGGTGCGCGCGATCCCCGGCGATCCGGCGCGTATTCTGCTGGGGGTGCGCAGCACGCCGGCGGCGCTGGCCCGCATTCGCGCGCAGTTTGCCCTTGATGAACCGCTGTGGGTTCAGTACGGCTATTTTCTGCGCAACCTGCTGCAGGGCGAGCTGGGGAAGTCGATTGTATACCGGGTGGATACCCTGAAGCTGATTGCCTCGCGGCTGGAACCGACGCTGTGGCTGGTGCTCGGCAGCGTTCTGCTGGCGGTAGCGTTGACGGTGCCGCTGGCGGCGATAGCCGCACGCCAGCGCGGGCGTCTCGCCGATCGGTTGATTCGTCTGTTTACGACCGCCGGGCTCGGATTCCCGGCATTCTGGCTCGGCATCATGCTGATTCTGCTGTTCAGTATCGTGCTTGGCTGGTTTCCGGTCTCCGGCTACGGCAGCGATTTTTTAGACCAGCTGCACCATATGGTTCTGCCGTGCCTGACCGTGGCGCTGGCGCTGTCGGCGGTATTGATTCGCAACCTGCGCGCCAGCCTGCTGATGGAGATGAATAGCGACTATGTGGTGGCGGCCCGGGCGCGCGGGCAGCAGGAAAGACGTATCTTCTGGCGGCACGTGCTGCCGAACTCGCTGGTGCCGACCATCAATCTGCTGGCGGTGAATATTGGCTGGCTTATAGGCAGTACGGTGGTGATTGAAAGCGTGTTTGCTATCCCCGGCCTCGGACAGCTGCTGGTTAAGGCGATTTTTAGCCGCGACTATATGGTGGTGCAGGGCGTGGTAATGGTCTTTGCCCTTGCCACCGTGGCGGTCAGCCTGCTGGCGGATATTCTGACCGTGGCCCTCGACCCAAGGATAAAACTATGAAGGCGATAGCGACCTTTTCCCGCCTGCGTCAGCGGGCGATCCCGCGTCAGCAGGCGCTCTTCGCCGGGCTGGCGATAGTCGGACTATGGCTACTGGTCGCCTGTCTGGCGCCGTGGATAGCGCCGTTCGATCCGATTGCCCAGGACGCCTCTTCCAGTCTGCTGCCGCCGGGCGGCGCGCATCTCTTCGGTACCGACAACTTTGGCCGCGACGTTTTTTCCCGCGTGCTGTGGGGGGCGCGGGTCGATCTGCAAATCTGCCTGCTGGGGGTCCTGTTCCCCTTTATGCTCGGCACCACCCTGGGGGCGCTGGCGGGCTATATCGGCGGCGTGGCCGATGCGCTGGTGATGCGGGTTATTGATATCGTGCTGGCCTTTCCGTTTCTGGTGCTGATGCTGGCGATTATCGCCATCCTCGGGCCGGGGCTGAGCAGCTTTTATATGGCGATGGCGATGGTGGGCTGGGTCTCC
Source organism: Klebsiella sp. GW_Kp182 (assembly GCF_040062275.1). Classification (NCBI taxonomy): domain Bacteria; kingdom Pseudomonadati; phylum Pseudomonadota; class Gammaproteobacteria; order Enterobacterales; family Enterobacteriaceae; genus Klebsiella; species Klebsiella sp. GW_Kp182. The sequence goes on from NZ_JBEAFQ010000002.1 coordinate 61,405, forward strand.
TACGCCCGGCTGGTACGCGCTCAGGTACTGACGCTGAAACAGCGCGATTTTATTCTGGCGGCCCGCAGTCTGGGCTACGGCCATCTGCGGATTTTGTTCCGCCATCTGCTGCCCAATGCGCTAACCGGAGCCATCATTTTTTCGATGTCCGACTGCGTTCTGGTGCTGCTGAACGGGGCCTCGGTGAGCTATCTCGGGCTCGGCGTGCAGCCTCCTACCGCCGAATGGGGGATTATGGTGGCCGAAGGGCAGAGCTTTATCACTACCGCATGGTGGATAACCACCTTTCCGGGGCTTGCCATCGTGCTGCTGGCGATGGGCTTCAGCCTGCTGGCCGATGGGCTGGGCGATAAGCTAGGGGAACGCGTATGAGCTTGCTGAAGGTAAATCAGCTGACGGTCATGCGCGGCGAGGATGTCGCGCTGGTGGATAACGTCTCGTTAACGCTTGAAGCCGGGGAGATGCTTGGGCTGGTTGGCGAAAGCGGGTCGGGAAAAACCGTGACCTGCCGGGCGCTGATGCGCCTGCTGCCGGGGGCCGGACTGCGGATTACCGGCGGTGAGGTTCTGCTGGACGGCCGGGATATCTTGTCCCTCAGCGAAGGGCAAATGTCGGCGGTGCGCGGCCGGGAAATCGGTATGATTTTCCAGAACCCGACCAGCCATCTCAATCCGGTGATGACCATTGGAGAACAGATTGCAGAAAGTCGCCGCCTTCACTTTGCGGCAAACCGCCGTCAGGCGCGGGAGGATGCGCTGGCCTTGCTGCGCCAGGTCGGTATCCCGGACCCGCAGAATCGGCTCAATAGCTATCCGCACGAATTTTCCGGCGGCATGCGCCAGCGGGCGATGATCGCCGTTGCCCTCGCGCCGGAACCGCGGCTGCTGATTGCCGACGAACCGACCACCGCGCTGGATGTCACCGTGCAGATGCAGATTCTGCGCCTGCTCAGCGATCTGCGCGCCGAGCTGGGGCTGGCGGTCATTATGATCACCCACGATCTCGGGGTGGTGGCGCAAACCTGCGACCGGATTGCGGTGATGTACGGCGGCAGGCTGTGTGAAGTGGGCGGCAAACGCGAAGTGCTTGGCGGGCCCCTGCATCCCTATACCCGCGGGCTCATTGATTGTCAGCCGGCCAGCGAAGGCGGGCAGGGGAGGTTGACGATCATCGACGGCCAGCCGCCCAGCGCCGACCACTTCCCATCAGGGTGTCGCTTTCACCCGCGCTGCCGCCGCGCCGATGAGGCGTGTCAGAGCCAGCCATTGCTGCGTTACGGGCAGGATTGCCATAGCCACGCGGTGGCCTGCCATCACATTTTGCCAGCACGGCAGGAGGGATAATGGTTAACGCTCGCTGGCCGCTGCTTGAGGCCGATAATCTTTGCGTCACCTTCCCGGTTTCCGGCGGCCTTTGGCGGCCGAAGCGGGTCGTACACGCGGTAAACCGGGTCACGATGCAGATCTTTCCTGGCGAGACGCTGGGCCTTGTCGGCGAATCCGGCAGCGGTAAGAGCACGCTTGGCCGAGCGCTGTTACAGCTTGAACGGGTTGCCGATGGCGAGGTGCGGTTCGCCGGACAGCGCATTACCCATGGCTTAACCAGCGATATTGCCCGTCTGCGCCAGCAAAGCGCGATGATTTTCCAGGATCCCTATGCCTCGTTGAATCCCAGGCAGACCGTAGGAGAAAGCATCTCCGAGGTGCTGCGCGTGCATCAGAAAGTCCCGCGCGGGCAGGAAGCGCTGCGGGTTGCGGAACTGCTCACCCTGGTCGGCCTGCGTCCGCAGCAGGCCAGCGCGAAACCGTCTCAGCTAAGCGGCGGCCAGTGCCAGCGCGTCGGTATTGCCAGAGCGCTGGCCATGGAGCCGGGGCTGATCGTGGCCGATGAGTGCGTCGCGGCGCTGGACGTCTCTATTCAGGGACAGATCGTCAACCTGCTGATGGATCTGCGGGAAAAGATGGGGCTGGCGATTCTGTTTATCGCCCACGATCTGGCGATTGTGCGGCGACTCTGCGATCGCGTTGCGGTGATGTATCTCGGGAGAATTGTGGAAGAGGGGCCGGCAGAAGCGGTCTTCACTCGACCGCTGCATCCCTATACCGCCGCGCTGGTCTCGGCGATCCCGGAAATCGACCCGGATAAACCGCTGCCGAAAAATTTGCTGGGGGGCGAGCCGCCCAGTCCCGTAGCCGTTCCACAAGGCTGTGCATTTCATCCGCGCTGCCCTTATGCGCAGGTGCAGTGCCGCACCGGCGCACCACCACCAACCCGGCAGATTGCCGATCGCGCTTATGCCTGCGTGCTCAACCTCGCGGGCGATGAGACCGTTTTTCCGTTAACTGGGGGATCTTTTGATGAAGCACAGGCAGATTAAGTTACTGGCGGCGAGCGTTTTTCTGGCGCTCAGCGTGGTGAGTGAAATAGCTCAGGCGGCCGGCGTATTGACCATTGGCCGCCGGGAGGACAGCACCACGTTTGACCCGATAAAATCGGCGCAAAATGCGGATAACTGGGTCTTTTCCAACGTCTTTGACCCGCTGGTGCGGGTGGATAAAAGCGGGACGAAGCTGGAGCCGGGCGTGGCCGAGAGCTGGACGATTTCCCCGGATGGCAAAGTCTATACCTTCAAAATTCGCGAAACCCGGTTCTCGGACGGTACGCCGCTGACCGCCAGCGATGCGGCGTTTAGCCTGATCCGTATCCGCGATGATGAAGGCTCGCTGTGGCGGGATTCCTATAGCATTATTGCCAAAGCGGAAGCCACGGACCCGCGCACGCTGGTGGTGACGCTGAAATCGCCTTCAGCGCCGTTCTTATCGCAGCTGGCGCTGCCGAACGCTTCGGTGATTTCCCAGCAGGCGATGAAGGCGGAAGGCGAAGAGGCGTTTGCCGAAAAGCCCGTGGGCTCCGGCGCGTTTAGCGTGAAAGAGTGGCTGCGCGGAGAAAAGATCGTGCTGGTGAAGAACCCGAACTTCTGGCAGGCGAAAAACGTCAGCCTGGATGGCGTGGAGTGGTTAACCATTCCGGACGACAATACCCGCATGCTGAAAGTGCAGGCCGGCGAACTTGACGCCGCGCTGACCGTGCCTTTCTCGCGCATTGCATCGTTACAAAAGGATGCCAATCTGAAGGTGGAGCTGGATCCTTCTACTCGCGAGGACCATCTGCTGATCAATCATTCTCACGGCGCGCTGGGCAAGGTGGAAGTCCGTCAGGCGCTGGACTTCGCGATTGATAAAGACGCGATTGTGAAAACCGTGACCTTTGGCTACGGTCAGGTGGCCAATTCCTATATTCCCGCCGGAGCGCTTTACCACTATCAGGATAATCTTCGCCGGCCATACGATCCGCAAAAGGCCAAAGCGATGCTGAAAGCGGCGGGCGCTGCCGACCTGAAGCTGAACTACGTGGTCAATGCCGGGGATGAAGTCGATGAGCAAATTGCCATTTTGCTACAACAGCAGCTGGCAAAAGCCGGGGTGACGGTGAATTTGCAAAAAGTCGACCCGAGCCAGAGCTGGGATATGCTGGTGGCCGGGGAGTACGACATATCGGTGATGTACTGGACCAACGATATTCTCGACCCCGATCAGAAAACCACCTTCGTGCTGGGTCACGATGCCAATATGAACTATATGACCCGCTATCATAACGACCAGGTTAAAGCGCTGGTGGCCGCCGCGCGCGTTGAAATGGACAGTAAAAAGCGCGAGCAGATGTATATCGACCTGCAAAAAATGGCCAAGGCCGACGTGAACTGGGTCGATCTGTATTACAGCCCGTACCGCAACGTCAGCCGCAAAAATATCGACGGTTTTTATCAGAATCCGCTGGGACGTTTCTTCCTGGAGGATACCGTAAAACACTAATGCCTCTTTGCGCCGGTTGTCCTCTGACGCCGGCGCCTTTTTCATCTTACCGGCGGCGCGACACGGTTTGATGCACATCAACGAGCACATTAACTTTTACTATAAAAACTAAAAAAGAGTTGTAACCCCGCCTGCTTTTATTCAATTTATGTGGTGAATATTTAATGTATTCCAATAAATAAAGCATATATACATTAAAAAACAACACGTTAAATAAATCAGGGGTTAATTTTTGTGGCAAGTGCAAACAAACTCACGCTGTTCATCGTCATCTTCATGCTGTTGGGGATCCTCTCCGGCGCGGCCATCCACGCTTACGCCGGGCAAACGACCATTACCGCATGGTCGGAAAACATTACGCTACTTACCGACGTGTTTCTGCGCCTGATTAAGATGGTCATTGCGCCGTTGGTGTTCAGTACCCTGACGGTGGGCATTATGCGGCTGGGCGAAACGGCGACCATTGGGCGGGTCGGCGGTAAAGCCATGGTATGGTTTATTACCTCGTCCATTCTCTCCATTCTGGTCGGGCTGGTGATTGTTACCCTCGAGCATCCCGGCGCCGGTTTGAACCTGGCGATCCCGAAAGAGTCCGTGGATACCGGGCTGGCGGTGAGCGGGATGAGCCTGAAAGGCTTTCTGACCCATACCATCCCCACCAGCATTACCGAGGCGATGTCCAACAACGAGATTCTGCAAATCGTGGTGTTCTCGATGTTCTTCGGTATTGCCGGGGCATCGCTGGGGGAGAAATTCAACGCCCCGCTGGTGGCGGCGCTGAACGTGGTTTCCCATATTATGCTGAAGGTGACCGGGTACGTGATGTACGTCGCGCCGCTGGCGATTTTCGCCGCGATCTCTTCGGTTATCGCCTCGCAGGGGCTGGGGATCCTGCTTAATTACGCCTCGTTTATCGGCGGATACTATGTCGCGATTCTGCTGACCAGCGCGGTGCTGCTGGCGGTGGGGTATATGGTGCTCAAAAAAGAGGTTTTTCGCCTGCTGAACATGCTCAAAGATCCGGTGCTGGTGGCGTTCACGACCAGCAGCTCCGAGGCGGCCTATCCGAAGACCCTGGAGCGTCTGGTGGAATTTGGCTGCTCGCGTAATATCGCGTCGTTTGTGCTGCCAATTGGCTACTCCTTTAATCTGGTCGGTTCAATGGTGTACTGCTCTTTTGCCGCCATGTTTATCGCCCAGGCTTACAATATTCAGCTGAGCTTTAGCGAGATTACCGTGATGATGCTGACGCTGATGCTGGCTTCGAAAGGGATTGCCGGGGTGCCGCGTTCGGCGCTGGTGGTGCTGGCGGCGACCATCCCGAGCTTCAATATTCCGGTGGCGGGTATTTTACTGCTGATGGGGATTGACCATTTCCTCGATATGGGGCGTTCAGCGATTAACGTGCTGGGTAACGGGATTGCGACGGCGATGCTGTCAAAAAATGAAGGTCTGTCGCAGAATGAGGTACCCGAGGCTGAAGTCGCGCCTCAGCAGGCGCAAGCCTGATCGTCGGGCGGCCTCTCTGACGGGGTCGCTTTTTGCGCAGAAAAAGAGGCCCCTGACAGGCACGCCAGGGGCAATGTGACGAAGTAACAGATTCCCTGGTAGAGGCATTTTTTATTGTATAAAAATACGCTCCGGTATTTTCATACCAGGGAACCGGGTCATGTTACCCGCTGCCCGTAACGCCTGAGTAGATGTTTTTTCATTTTACCGATCTTTTTCGGAATCCCGTTCCTCGCAAGCCAGCAAATTCTTAATTTTACGGTACATAATCCGATCGTCGATGGCGCGTGCGCGCGTTTACCAGCGTTCTTTTAATAAGTTAATAAACTGGAAAAAGTCATAATTGTTATTAAGGCTGTATTTTTCCATAATTTTGCTTTTGTGCCAGGTGATGGTTTTGGGGGTGACTTTGTTGAGAGCAGAAATTTTACCGATATCAAAGCCATGAATAATGCCGGTGGCGACGGCTACCTGCGATTTGGACAACATCTTATGCGGGCAGTTTGTGCAAATTAGCGGCGAGTCGATCCTCTGCGCCAGAGGAAGCAGTTCACTTCTTTTCAGCTCGTGGGCAATAATTTCAAACATCTTATCGATATTAACGGCTTTGATTGAGACAAAGATAACGCCCTTAAGGCAGTTGACGATCAGCTCCTTTTCCGGAAGTTTGTCATAGCTGTGCAATATAATCACCGAACTGTTTTTTTTACGGTTCTTTATACTGGTATTGCACAGATAGATCTCGCCGGGAAGAACTTCAGCGATGATGATGTCCTTATCTAAAAAATCATTATGCTTATAAGAAAAAGCGGCTTTAAGGTTACCGCTGCGGCTGATGAGCTCATTGACTATGGCAACCAACGACTCTCGGAGAAAGGTATTCCTGGTGTTGATAGCGATGTTTATTTTTTTCATGGCGTTATTTCCCTGATAAATCAACATAACGCCATGTTGTGATCAATCCTCCGGGCGTATGCGGTGGCTGCTGCTGGACAGATTTGGTTATTATTCGCGGGGCTTTAGTTATTTTCTGCGCGAAGAATTCTTAGCTGAAAACGGAATTTTTTGTTTTCTCCTGTCTCTGATATAGGAAACAAGGCTGTAAACAGACACGCAAAGGCAAAATATGCACAGCAATAAGGCTAACCATGTTTGCATGGCCATGATAGATATCCTTTAACTTAATTTTAGGTGTTAAAAATGTACCTCGCCGGCACGGGAATATTTTTATACTCTTCTTTAAACCGTGCTCGCGATACGCGGCCGAAAAGCGCACGGCAAGCGTCCTGAATTCAGCTATCGCTGGATCAGCAATAGTCGGTTTGCTCAGGGACGCTTTGGGCCGGTGTGCTCACGACGCCATGTCAATGTAAGAAAATTCTTAATGTGCTGTCAGTCTCATTTCTCTCATTCCTCTCAAAAACTGAAAAAAATTAACAAGAGGAGCGAAACTGAAAACAACTTCGCTATGACGCCGCGCGGATGGAGGGGTACTGACCGGCAGCGCTGCTGCTGCCGGCCGGGGAAAGGTCAGGAGAGAAACGCCAGCCCTTTGCCAAAAATCGCGCGAATCGGCAGGGTGATACCATGAAGGCGGGCCTTGTGGCGCAGGCGGCTGATCACGACGTCGATTCGGTGCAGTTCCGGTTCGCCTTCATCGGTAAACAGAGAGGTGTGCAGGTCAACCTTGCTGCAGACCTCATTGCGGTTACGCATTAACACTTCCAGCAGCCGATACTCTTGCTGCGTGAGCGGCAGGGCCAGCCCAGATGGCGCCACAAGGCGCTCGTTCTGGAGTACCCAGTGAGACGGCGCTGGCCGCTCTGCTGATAGCGCCGGGTTGACGCGTTCCGTCGGTTTTTGCTGGCGAAGCCGGGAGCCAAGCGCCTGAATACTCTCCGCGAGGTCGGAAAAGTTGACCGGCTTGATGAGATAGAGATCGGCGCCGGCGTTTAAGGCCTGGAGCCGATCCTGCTCATGCCCTCTGGCGGTCACCACCACCAGGCCGAACTGGCCAATTTCGTGCAAATAGTCCAGCACGCTAAAGCCGTCCTCACCCGGCAAGCCAATATCGATAAGCACAATATCAACCGGATCGCGATGCAGCTGCCGCCAGAAAGCTTCGGCGCTGCGCACGCCCCAGGCATCGAAGCCGCGATGGCGCAGAAAAGCCAGCAGCTCGTCGAGTAAATCAGCGCTATCTTCGATGATTGCGACGCGTAATGTCATGATTTGTCCTTCTGCTGTCCGTTAACCGGGAGCGTGAGCGCAAATTTGCATCCGGCCGACGTGTTCTCTGCCAGCCACAGGTCCCCGCCGTGAGCCTGGATGATTTGTCGGGCGACATACAGGCCAAGCCCGGTCCCGGCCGGCGTTGCGGTATCCGTTTCGCCGCGCCGATAGCGCTCGAAAATATGCTCGACCTGTTCAGGCGGGATGCCGGGACCGCGATCGCCAATGCGTAATTCCACGTGTTTTTCCTGCGGATAAATCTCGATGCTTATCTCCCCGGAGGCGGCATATTTCACCGAGTTGTCGAGCAGGTTGGCGATGGCGATACACAGTAGCCCGCTATCAATAAACAGCACCGGTGAAGGGGAGTCCGGACCCACAGTTTGCCCCTCAAGGGTGACATCCAGATAATGGTTAAGCGAAAGATCCACGACCGTCGCGGCCATATAGATCACCGGCAGCAGCGCTGCGTCCTGCCTGTCGGCGTGCAGGTCCCTCGAGGAGAGCCGGGCGTCGGCCAGGCAATTATCGGTAAGCTGTACCAGACGGGTTGTCGCCCGCTGCATGCGGTCGAGGCGCGAGCCCTGCGTCACCGTTGCGGGGCACAGGCGCAGGTTTTCCAGCGCGGCCTGGAGGATCGCCAGCGGCGTTCTGAACTCATGCGCCACCATTCCCATAAACTGGCGCTGGTGGAAGCTGGCCTCGCGTTCAATCTGTAGCTCTCGCGCCAGCTGCTGCTTGCGCACCAGAGTCCGGTTTTCCGCCCGCACCCGCAGTACGGCGATGATCAGGACGGTGACGATATGAATAATCAGCGCGTACTGCCAGGTGGAATAGACCCCATTATGAAACGGAATGACGCCGTGGATAGAGAGCAGCGCCAGCCCGGCGGAGACGACGTATATCGGCGGCAGCAGCCCCAGCAGCAGCGTATTGATATCAATCGCTTTGCGCCGCCACAGCATCCATGACGTGATCAACAGAATAGGGGCGGCGATAAAAAATATCCCGGCCTCTATCTGCATCGCCAGGCCGTAAAAGCCCAGCGGAATACTGATTTGCAGAACGATGTTTAAACCGATCGCCGCCAGCAGCAGTTGATGCAGCCGCGGCATATTTTTCTTGAGATCGAAAACTTCGCTATGCAGCCACAGCGCGGTGGCGTAGCTCACCAGCGACAGGCAGCTGATCATATAATCCTGAACCGGCAGCAGGGCGCTGCCAAATAACCACTCCGGGTAGCCATGCAGGGCCGCGACGAGCGGATAGTTTAGCGAGAACAGGCAGATCCCCCACAGCAGGCGCCGACGCAGCGCGATGGCAAGCCACAGGGCGATGCCGCTGGCAATTACCGCCAGGCCAAAATAGAAGCTCCAGAAGGCGGTATCGAGCGTGGCCGAACGCACGAACTCCTGCGGCGAGGAGAGCGTCGCCAGCAGAATCAGGGTGCTGCTGCTCTGGAGACGGAATACCATCTCGTAGCCAGCCGCCGTCGGCGGGGGCGGCAAAATCAGTACGCTTTCGCGGTAGTCGAGATCGTTATCCCGGGCAGACGCATGGTCGCCAAACTCTTTCTGTCGCCATGGACTGTCGCTGCCGTAGGGGCGATAAAACACGGTCAAACGATCGACAAACGACGGACCGAGCTGCAGCCAGCGCTGTTCGCCAGCAAATAAGGCCGCCGGGAGCGAAGTACGTAGCCAGTAGGCTTTTGTCGAGTAGCCGAACGACGGGATAAGCGGCGCCGTTTTTAGCGCCTCTTCAGGGAGCGAAAGAAAGGCGTTGAGGGTCAGCGTGTCGCTGGCGTCGGCGTACCAGTAGACCGGAATATCAATACCCAACTGGCGGACCTCCGCGCGGGCTGGCGCCCCTATCTGCAGGGCGATAATGACGCCGCACCATGCCCAGAAATGCGCGCTGCGGCTCCTGCGAATAAGATCATAAAAAGCGCACAAACGATTCAATCACGCCCCCTTGTGGCATGGATTAATCAATCAGTCGGTATAAACGCAGAGGAACGCTGCCGCAGGCACAGGTACCCCTCCGCATTCGGGAAATAAACGTCCAGGGCCGGGCAACGCAGCATTCTGCTGGTGCCGAAGATATTATTCCAGCGTTATCTGCACGCCGGGTAACTGGCCAGACCTGCTGTGAGAAGATTCTCAATCAACGTTAACGTAGGAGGGAGGTGCATAATAAGCAACCTGAAAGTTCAGGCACAGCATACGAGTTTATGATGTTATGCCATAAATTGATGCGATAGCTATATAAAATTGGCATTAGATTATTTAATCAGCGCATATAAAAGCAGCGGGTTATATTCAAGTTTAATTTACGCTGAAATAACGATAACGGACAATATCTGCGGCGAGTGAGGCGCATTTGGCGATCAATCCACCGCGGCTGATGGGATGACCGGTCGCACAGACCCTCATAAAAGACCGCCGACGAGCGTGTGATAAAAAACTGACACCGGCAGTCCATGGCACCACGTGCGAGTAGCGGATTTATGCGGGCAAAAAAATAAAATGGTTATATATTGACCTGCGATGAAATAAAATCAGTATTCTAAGGCGTGATAGTAGAATTTAGACGAGGGTAATTTCGGGGTAAGCGTATTTTATGCGGTTGAAAGGGCGATTTTCTGTTTCTTTCCCACCCATAATAGCGGTCCTTTATCAATGTTTTGGTTATTTACATCAAAGAATCCGCGGACGACTGTGGTTATGTTGGTTATTCCGCCTGGAGAAATGACCAGGTAAATCATTCACTCGTTGTGCAAGGAGACCTGACAGGATGACGACGAAATCGCTAACGCTGTCTTTGGATGAACAACAGTCCATTCCGTTGAGTACGGTCTCAGGGACGCAGGGCTATCCCGGCATGGATATTCGTCCGCTGGCGTCCGCAGGTATATGCAGTTTCGACCCCGGTTTTGCTAACACCGCAGGCTGTACGTCGGCCATCTCCTGGATTGATACCGAAAACAGCGTTTTGCTGCACCGCGGCTATCCGGTCGATCAGCTGGCTCGCCAGTGCGACTTCCTTGAGGTAGCCTGGATTCTGCTGCGGGGCGATGCGCCTGACGAAGCCAGCTATCAGGCGTTCAAAAACACGATTACCCGCCATAGCCTGGTACACGAGCAGATTGGCCGCATGTGCAGCAGCTTTCGGCGCGACTCGCATCCGATGGCCTTAATGTGCGCTCTGGTGGGCACGCTGGCGGCGTTCTATCACGATGTGCTGGACGTTGAAAATCCCGAGCACCGCGCGCTGGCCGCCACCCGCCTGCTGTCGAAAATGCCGACGCTGGCGGCGATGAGCTATAAGTTTTCTATTGAGCAACCGGCGCAGTATCCGCGCAACGATCTTTCCTACGCGGGGAATTTCCTGCATATGCTGTTTGCTATCCCGGCGGAGCCGTATCAGCTGAATCCGGTGATTGAGCAGGCGATGAACCAGATCCTGGTGCTGCACGCCGACCACGGCCAGTGCGCATCGACGACCACCGTCCGGGCGGCGGGCTCCTCCGGGGCGAATCTTTTTGCCTGCATTGCCGCCGGGCTCGCTTCTTTATGGGGACCGGCCCACGGCGGGGCGAACGAAGCCAGTATGCGGATGCTGGAAGAGATCAACACCGTCGACCAAATTCCGGCGTTCCTGAGCAAAGCGAAACGCGATCCGCAGGCGTTTCGTCGTCTGGGATTCGGTAACTCTCGCTACCGTCATCTTGATCCGCGCGCCGCTATTTTGCGCGAAACCTGTCACCGGGTGCTGAAGGAACTGGGGATGTCCGATATGCCGCTACAGGTGGCGATGGCTCTTGAAGAGGTAGCGCTGACCGACCCCTACTTTGTTGAAAATGGCCTGTCGCCGAGCGTGGATTTCTACACCGCGGTGATCCTTAAAGCGATGGGGCTGCCTTCATCGATGTTTGTGGCGATTACCGCCGTAGGCAGAACGCTTGGCTGGGTGGCGCACTGGAACGAAATGCACGAAGCGCCGCTGAATATTTATCGTCCCCGGCAGATTTATACCGGCGAAAAGCGGCGGGATTACGTTTCGCGGCGTGAAGGGTGACAACAGGGGGGCAATCGGGAAGATTTAGCCCGGCTCGCGCTGCGCTGAGCCGGGCTACAAATTCACTGCGTTCTGTGGTGCGGGAACGCAGCGGATGTTTAGCGAAACATCACCTGCGCCCAGCGGGCCAGCCCGGCGGTAACCGAGCCAAAATCATCGCCTCCGGCAACCGGAATACCCGGCAGGTGCGCCGCCAGCGCTTTTTTAATCAACGGCGAGCGAGCGCTGCCGCCGGTCAGGTAAATTACGTCCGGTTTTTCATTACTGTTATCCAGCGCCAGCTGAACCTGCTCCATGATCCGGGCCAGCGGCTGATCCAGCGCAGCTTCCAGACCCTGCTGGCTGATGGCTGTCGCCAGCTCGTCGCTAATAAACGGTAGCCCGGCGGTGACGCTCGGCTGCGCGGAAAGGGCGATTTTGCTCTCTTCTGCGCTGCGCACCAGGCGATAGCTCAGGCGCTGACGCCAGACCTTCAGCAGCAGCGCGACTTTTTCGCTATCGCGGGCGCTGCGCAGCAAATCGTTAAGCAGGCGACCGTTGGCGGCGCTGTAAAAGTCGGTCTGCGCCGGCACGTCGTTAATGGCCACCGCATTCCACCACGGCAGAATCGGCAGCGCGATGCCTTTTTCGGTATCGCCGCCCATCCCCAGCAGCGGCATCAGGCATTTAAAGGCCAGGGCGATATCCAGGTCGTTACCGCCGACGCGGCAGCCGCTGTGGCCGAGCAGGCTTTGCTGGCGATCGGCTTTTTCTCGCCACTGCGGCCCCATCAACAGCAGCGAACAGTCGGTGGTACCGCCGCCGATATCGACGACCAGCACGCGTTTTTCTTCGCTCAGCGTCGCTTCGAAATCCAGACCGGCGGCGACCGGCTCAAACTGAAACACGACGTCGCGAAAGCCCGCGCGCTTTGCCGCACGTTCGAGAATGCCCTGCGCCTGGGCGTTGGCATCATCGCCGCCCAGCCCCTGGAAGTTAATCGGGCGGCCGATAACCGCCTGGTCGATGGTATCCGTTAGCTGCGTTTGCGCCTGGAGTTTGATATGCAGCATCATGGCGCACACTAAGTCTTCAAACAGCGCTACCTGCTGCGGCTTAAGCCCGCTGGCGCCGAGAAACGATTTCGGCGACTTTACAAAGTAGACTTCTTGCGGATCTTCAACGTACTGATGCAGCGAAGCGAGACCAAACTGCACGCTGTTGCCGAGTACATCGATATCTTCCTCGCGGTTGAAGCTTATCGCGCGACGCAGCAGCGCCTGGTTTTCATCACCGTTGGGCGGGACGTCGTGGTGGCGGTAGAGCCACTCGCTGACCGCTTCGCGGGTCGGCGCGCAAAGCATTGATGGCAGTAGTGAACTGCCGTTTTCCAGCGTCAGCAGCTGCGGCGTATTGTCGCGCATCACCGCCACTGAACAGTTAGCGGTACCGTAGTCAAAACCAATAAACATAGCCTGCAAAATCCCCATGCCGGTGAAGAAGGGGGGCGACTTTAGCGGATTGACGGCACTGCGACAACTGGAATTTAAAAGCAAGGCGCAGGCGGCGCGGAGCCGCTATGATTGAAGCGCTAAAAAAGGAGAAATGATGACGCTGCTACCCTGGCATTCCCCCTACGACTGGCAATGGATGTTTCATTTTCTTGGCGCGCGTACGGTGCAGGGAATTGAAACTTTTGCCGGCGACAGCTATTGCCGCAGCTTCGCCCTGAATGGCCACGCCGGACTCATCACGGTGACGCCGGATGACGCCGCGCAGGGCATGCGGGTGACGCTTTCCGCCGGGCTGCAGCCGGTCGCGGAGTTGTGCCTGGCGCGGGTTGCGCGCTTATTTGATTTGTCCTGCGACCCGCAGCAGATCGCCCTGACGCTGGGAAGCCTTGCGCTGCCAAGGCCGGGGCTTCGTCTGCCGGGCTCCCTGGATGCGTTTGAACAAGCGGTACGGGCGGTGCTCGGCCAGCTGGTGAGCGTGGCCATGGCGGCAAAGCTCACCGGGAAAGTGGTGGCCGCCTTCGGGGAACCGTTGACCGACGCGCCGGGCTTTTATCTCTTCCCGAGCGCGCAGCGGCTGGCGCAGGCCGATCCGCTGGCGCTAAAGGCGCTGGGCATGCCCCTGCGGCGCGCGGAGGCGCTGATCCACCTGGCGCAGGCGGCTATCCGCGGCGATCTCCCCCTCTTCGCGCCGGAGAATATCGACGCCGGAATAAAGCAGCTGCAGACGCTGCCCGGGATAGGCCGCTGGACGGCGAACTATTTCGCGCTGCGCGGCTGGCAGGCGCCGGATATCTTCCTGGCGGATGATTATCTGATTAAACAGCGTTTTCCCGGCATGACGCCGGCGCGGATTGCGCGCTATGCCAGCCGCTGGCACCCCTGGCGCTCGTACGCTTTACTGCATATCTGGTATACGCAAGGCTGGTCGCCGGAGGAGGAATAGACCCGGGAGGCGCTTAGCACTGGTATCGACGCGCTGAAATCCCTATAATTGCGGCGTTTGGCGGTCAACCGCCACCCTTCCTACATTCCCAGGTTAATCAGGTCGCAAAAATTTATGACTGATACGTCTCATCAGTGCGTCATTATAGGCATCGCCGGCGCATCGGCTTCGGGCAAAAGCCTTATCGCCAGTACGCTATATCGTGAATTACGTGAACAGGTCGGCGATGAACATATCGGCGTTATTCCGGAAGACAGCTATTACAAGGATCAAGGTCATCTGTCGATGGAAGAGCGTGTAAAAACCAACTATGACCACCCAAGCTCCATGGATCATAGTCTGCTGTTTCAGCATTTGCAGATGCTGAGAAGCGGCCAGCCGATAGAGTTGCCGGTGTATAGCTACGTTGAGCATACCCGTATGCCGGAAACCATTCATATTGAACCGAAGAAAGTCATCATTCTCGAAGGGATTCTGCTGCTGACCGACGCCCGCCTGCGCAACGAACTCAGTTTCTCCATTTTTGTCGACACCCCGCTGGATATCTGCCTGATGCGGCGCATCAAGCGAGACGTTAACGAGCGCGGGCGTTCGATGGATTCTGTAATGGCGCAGTACCAGAAAACGGTGCGCCCGATGTTCCTGCAGTTTATCGACCCTTCCAAACAGTATGCCGATATTATCGTGCCTCGCGGCGGTAAGAACCGTATCGCCATCGATATATTGAAGGCCAAAATCAGTCAGTTCTTTGAATAACACGAACGAATTGTGTAACGTGCAAAGAGAAGCCAATTTGCCCTTATCCCCGGAAGGCGTAGGGGCGCAATGCCTTAAAGGAGAACGTTCATGCGTCTGTGCGACCGAGATATAGAAGCCTGGTTGGATGAGGGGCGTCTGGCCATTAATCCGCGCCCGCCCGTTGAGCGCATTAACGGCGCGACGGTCGATGTTCGGCTGGGAAATAAGTTTCGGACTTTCCGCGGGCACACGGCGGGCTTTATTGACCTGAGCGGGCCTAAAGCGGAAGTCAGCGCGGCGCTGGATCGCGTGATGAGCGAAGAGATTGTTCTGCCGGATGGTGAAGCGTTCTTCCTGCATCCGGGCGAGCTGGCGCTGGCGGTGACCTTTGAATCGGTCACCCTGCCGCCGGATCTCGTCGGCTGGCTGGATGGCCGCTCTTCGCTGGCGCGTCTGGGCCTGATGGTGCACGTCACCGCGCACCGCATCGATCCGGGCTGGTCCGGCTGCATCGTACTGGAATTCTATAATTCGGGTAAGCTGCCGCTGGCGCTGCGTCCGGGGATGCTGATCGGCGCGTTAAGTTTTGAGCCGTTATCCGGGCCGGCGATGCGGCCTTATAATCGCCGCGAAGATGCGAAATATCGCGACCAGCAGGGCGCGGTAGCGAGTCGAATCGACAAGGATTGATAATTTTAGCGGTTTGCTGAGGATGCCATGAGACGAATTCTGACCACGCTGATGATCTTACTGGCGGTAGTTGTCGCCGGTCTTACCGCGCTGGTATTGCTGGTCAACCCCAACGATTTTCGCGCCTATATGGTCAAAGAGGTGGCGGATCGTAGCGGCTATCAGCTCGAGCTCAATGGGCCGCTGCGCTGGCACGTCTGGCCGCAGCTCAGCATTCTCTCGGGCCGCATGACCCTGACCGCGCCGGGTGCTGAAGAACCCGTTATTCGCGCGGATAATATGCGCCTTGACGTCGGGCTGCTGCCGCTGATCTCCCATCAGCTGCAGGTCAAGCAGGTGATGTTAAAGGGCGCGGTGATCCAGCTGACCTCCAAAACCGAAGCCGTGCGTAGCAAGGGGGCTCCGGTCGTCCCGCACGACAACACGCTGCCTCAGGTGCCGGAGGATCGCGGCTGGTCGTATGATGTCCAGAAGCTACAGATTGCCGATAGCGTGCTCTTTTTTCAGCATGAAGATGGCGAGCAGGTTACGGTGCGCGATATCCGTTTGCAGATGGAGCAGGACAGCAGCCATCGCGCCACGGTCGATTTCTCTGGTCGGGTGAACCGCGATCAGCGCGATCTGGCGCTTTCCTTCTCCGCCCAGGTGCAGGGCGGTGATTATCCTCATTCTCTGAAGGCGGATATTTCACAACTGAACTGGCAGCTTCGCGGCGCGGAGCTTCCCCCCGAAGGGATTAGCGGCCAGGCCAGCATGCAGGCCAGTTGGGTCGAGGATGCGAAAAAGCTCAGCTTCGATGGGCTGAACTTAACGGCTAACGGCAGCACCATTGCCGGCAACGGCAGCGTCGTGCTGGGCGACCAGCCTGACTGGACGCTGAACCTTCAGGCGGGCACGCTCAACCTCGATAGCCTGCTTTCTCATGCCTCCGCCTCTGGCGATAATAGCGTTAACCAGCAGGGGCAAAGCCAGAACAGGCAGCTGCGCCCGGTTATTGCGGATAACGATATTCAGCAGGATTACAACGCCCTGCGCGGTTTTAACGCCCGGCTGAACCTGACGGCTGACCAGCTGCAGTGGCGGGGAATGCACTTTACCCAGGTGAAAAGTGAAATCAGCAACCAGCAGGGGCTGCTGACGATTCATCAGATGCAGGGGAGCCTGGACGGTGGACGACTCTCGCTCCCCGGCTCGCTCGACGCGCGGGGCGCAACGCCGCATGCCTCTTTCCAGCCGCAACTCGACAACGTCGAGATCGGCTCGATTCTGAAAGCGTTTAATTATTCGATAAACCTCACCGGCAAGCTCTCGCTGACCGGCGAGTTCTCCGGCGGTAAGATTGATGCCGACGAGTTCCGCCGCAGCTGGCAGGGGCAGGCGGTAACGCAGCTCACTGATACGCGCACTGAAGGGCTCAACTTCCAGCAGCTGGTACAGCAGGCCGTCGAGCGCAGCACCAACGTTCAGGCGCAGGAAAATTACGACAATGCGACCCGACTGGATTCTGTAAGCACCGAGTTTGCGCTGAATAATGGGCTGGTCACCTTGACGCATATGCAGGGCCAATCTGACATGATGGCGCTGACCGGTCAGGGTGAGCTCAACCTGCTGAAAGAAGATTGTGATATGCTCTTCAACGTCCGGGTACTGGGCGGCTGGAAGGGCGAAAGTAAGCTCATCGACAGGCTCAAGCAGACGGCGATCCCTTTGCGAATTTATGGTAACTGGCAGACGCTGAGCTACAGCCTGCAGGTTGACCAGATACTCCGCAAGCAGCTGCAGGATGAAGCCAGGAAACGGCTTAGCGAATGGGCTGAACGCAATAAAAACACCCAGGACGGCAAGGATGTGAAGAAGCTGCTCGACAAACTATAAGTTAGCCAGGAAAAGCAGAAGAAGCGCATCGTGCTAAGATTGCCGGCAATGCGCATTCCTCTGGAATTGCCGGCGGCGCTTCGCCTGCGCGGGCCTACGGCTAACGAGGGATGTGTTGAGAATTTAGGTTTTGTCGGCCGGGTAAGGCGATAGCCACTACCCGGCAGAAAGATTAGCAGACCCTTAAAAATCGATTAACCCGCCTGCGTCCGGCTTTTGATGCTTCATCGAAGAGAGCATCACACTTCATAGTCCAGTTCATCTTCATACTGCGCCGGCGGCACTATCAGTACTTTTTGTACCCGATGGCTGTCCACCTGCAGCGTGCGCAGCACGTAGCCGTCAAGTTTCACTTCTTCACCTTCCTGCGGCACATGCTGCAGGTACTCCATCAGCAGACCGGCAACCGTATGGTATTCACGTTTCTCATCCAGCGGCAGAGGAACGGACTGGACCAGGTCTTCCAGCGGCATATGCCCGTTGACCGTCCAGCTCCCGTCGCCGTTTTTGTGAATATCGTGACGGGCATCGATCTCTTCTGCTTCATTAGGCAGATTTCCGGCGATGGTCTCCATGACGTCGCTGAGCGTCACAATCCCCTCTACGGACCCAAATTCATCGACCACAAAGGCGAAGTGGGTTCTGGCTCTGCGGAACTGCTCCAGCGCAGGAAGCAGCGGCAGCGTTTCCGGGAACACCAGCGGCTGACGAATCAGAACCTGCAGATTGAGCGGTTCATGACGTAATGATTGCTGCAGAAGATCGATCACGTGCACGACGCCAAGCATATCCTCGTCATCATCGCCGCCGGTAACCACGAGGCGGGTATGCTGATTTTTGTCGAGTAAGGCGCGAATCTCCTCTTCCGGCGCGCTGAGATCAATATGTTCAATGTCATGACGCGAGGTCATGATGCTGCTGACGGTACGCTGATTGAGATTCAGTACCCGCTCAATCATCCGCCGCTCTTGCGGATTGAAGAGTGGGTTATCGTCGCGATGGGCAACCAGCGAGGCGGTCTCGCTATCCAGTTCGCTACTGTCTTTGCGCCCGCTCAACAGATTCATCACCGCTTCGGTGGTTCGCTGGCGTAGGGTCAGGTTGGCCGAGAGAAAGCGATGGCGGTTAAAAATCGCCAGCTGGTTGAAGGATTCAATCATGACCGAGAAGCCGATAGCCGCGTACAGGTAGCCTTTAGGAATAGGGAAACCAAAGCCTTCGGCAATCAGGCTAAAGCCGATCATCAGCAGGAAGCTCAGACAGAGAATAACGATGGTCGGATGGCTGTTAACAAAGCGGGTGAGGGCTTTACTGGCCATCAGCATCAGGCTAATGGCAATAATCACCGCAGCCATCATGACCGCCAGGTGGTCAACCATGCCGACCGCGGTTATCACCGAGTCGAGAGAGAAGATGGCATCAAGCACCACGATTTGCGCTACCACCCCCCAGAACCTGGCGCCTTTGCGCTGGGTCGGGTTATCGCTATCTTTCCCTTCCAGCCGTTCGTTAAGTTCAACGGTGGCTTTGAAGAGGAGGAATAATCCGCCAAACAGCATAATCAGATCGCGGGCGCTAAAGCTCAGATCGTGCCAGGTCATGAGCGGTTTGGTTAGCGTGACCAGCCAGGAGATCGAAGCCAGCAGCAGGAGGCGCATCACCATTGCGAGTAGCAGACCGGTGACGCGGGCCCGGTCTCGCTGTGCGGGAGGAAGTTTTTCCGCGAGAATGGCAATAAAAACCAGATTATCAATACCGAGTACCAGCTCAATAACGACAAGAGTAATGAGCCCGGCCCAGATAGAGGGGTCGGCAATCCATTCCATATTCAGTTAAAACCTTTACAACCTAAGAGTGCCATGAATCGATCATGGATAAGCTATAGATAAAATGCAATATTTTCTGCTGTTAATTAGCTCAGCCCCGAACCCGCTTCCCAATAAACCAGCAAATAAAAGAGTCAGTTGTGCAGGATATAACCTTTCCACAATGCGCTTATGGGATGGTACTTATTAATTAACGCGCGAAATTTCAGCGATACGGGCGGAGGCGGTACGCTCGCTTGTTAAGCCAGATGTCACCCTAGCGGTGATGGACCATGCTGCTCTGCAGCAGAAGGCGGATACGTTACTTAGATAACGCGAGAGTCAATCAATAGATTTGATGTATATATCAACGATTTTCTTGAATTTGGATTTTTATACTACTTAATGTCGTGGCTTGCCGTAGATCAATTTTTGCAGGACGATGTAATGAGCGTTATATGTGATGGCGAGCGGTAAAAACAGCAGCGAAGAGGGTTTAAGTCAGCGGGCTGCCCGTCGTTTTTTTCAGCAATATCATTGCTGACCGTGAAGTCAAGCGTGACGGGTAATTGGCTGCAATTCAGGCGCTTTTGTACGTTAAATAATTTTATTATCAATATAATTGATTATTTGGGCTGGATTTTTATTTTTTTGCAGTCACTTGTTCTGTGTCAATTCATGATGAAAGATTACAAGGTATTAAAAGAGAAATGATGGAGAAGCGATGAGCGTCATTACGCTACCTTATGAATAAAATAAGGTGCTGCTGGTGAGTAACTCATTGTAATTAAATGGAAATTCTTTAGAAAGTATGCGTATAAGAATTTTCTTAAAACTGTCTATTGGTATGTAGACTTTGCGTGTATTCTTAAATTCAGCGTGTAATTTCAGAATTTGACGGACAGAATGGCAGGTATCAAGCGTGTATCATCACTGATAAATGCCAGTGATACATACAAACTGACAGGATCAAAAGGTTTATAACCATACGGGTGGATATGAAAATGGTGAGTTTGAAAGCAGTTATACCGGTAGCAGGATTAGGGATGCATATGTTGCCCGCCACCAAGGCCATTCCGAAAGAGATGTTGCCGATCGTCGACAAGCCAATGGTGCAGTACATTGTTGATGAAATTGTAGCTGCGGGTATCAAGGAAATCGTGCTGGTGACGCATTCATCCAAGAATGCCGTAGAAAACCATTTCGACACCTCCTACGAACTGGAAGCATTGCTTGAACAGCGCGTAAAACGTCAGCTTCTGGCGGAAGTGCAGGCTATCTGTCCTCCTGGCGTAACGATCATGAACGTGCGTCAGGGCCAGCAGCTGGGTTTAGGTCACTCCATTCTTTGCGCGCGCCCGCTGATTGGCGATAACCCGTTTGTGGTGGTGCTCCCGGATATCATTCTGGACGACGCCAGCGCCGACCCTCTGCGCTATAACCTTGCCGCGATGGTGGCGCGTTTCAATGAAACGGGTCGTAGCCAGGTGCTGGCCAAACGGATGGAAGGCGATCTCTCCGAGTATTCCGTTATCCAGACTAAGGACGCTCTGGAATCGGCGGGGCAGGTTGCCCGAATCGTTGAGTTCATCGAAAAACCTGATGAACCGCAAACCCTGGATTCCGACCTGATGGCGGTAGGGCGCTATGTGCTTTCTGCCGATGTCTGGGCTGAACTGGAGCGTACCGAGCCGGGCGCCTGGGGACGTATTCAGTTAACCGATGCGATCGCCGAGCTGGCGAAAAAACAGTCAGTCGATGCGATGTTAATGACTGGCGACAGCTATGACTGCGGTAAAAAAATGGGCTATATGCAGGCTTTTGTCAGCTACGGGCTGCGTAACCATAAAGAAGGGGCAAAATTCCGCGAGAGTATTAAGAAGCTGCTGGCGTAGTTTTCGCGTCAGTGCTTATTAGCGCGTGAGAGTGAACGGTCCGAATTATCTGATGACGAAAAGAGGATTCGAGGCCGTTCACAACGTCAGATTCACAATATCAGATACTGCGCGTAGAACTGGTTAATAGCCCTATAAATACAATGAGTTAGCTGATTTTATTGTTATAGTGTATCGCTTTTGAACGCAGCAAATGTTCGGAGACTTCTGGTAGTCGAAGAAGACGTAGCATGATGAAATGGTCAGACAAGCAAAATTTACTCTTTGCTGATAATTACTTACTAAGATTTTTCTTAAGTAAGCGGCCCTTAGTCAAGGTGTAACATGAAAATAAAACTTGACTGAGATCATGTTTGCGCATTAAACAACGGTAGCGTGTGCATATTAATGTGAACTTAAGGATTGCATACGCCCACATAAATGTCGCGGGAAAGGCGTTGCTAACTGGAGAGATCGTCAAAGGATGAAAGATAAATGAACTGGCAGGTTGTCACTTTTTTTGGCGATAGCACCGTACTGTTACCCAGTGCGGCAGTATTGTTTATCGTGCTTTTTCTGCGAAAAGATTCAAAGCAGCTGGCCTGGCACTGGGCGCTGCTGTTTGGCATAACTGGCGCAATTGTCTGCGCATCAAAACTGGCATTTATGGGTTGGGGTATTGGGATTCGCGAGCTGGATTTCACTGGCTTTAGCGGGCACACCGCATTATCTTCAGCTTTCTGGCCAATCCTCTTATGGCTGCTGTGCGCGCGTGCTACACCAGCTCTTCGTTTTACTGCTGTCATAGTGGGTTATGCTCTGGCCGGACTGGTTGGCTACTCCCGACTGATGGTCCACGCACATTCAACTTCTGAAGTCATTGCCGGATTACTGCTGGGAGCCGCAGGCAGCGCAATTTTTCTGCTGCTACAGTCACGCGTTCGCGCCACTCATACAGTGCGGTTATCCTTTGGCAGTCTGGCGAGCATGGTGATTATCCCGGTGCTTCTGCTGAATACGGGGGCGAAGGCGCCAACCCAATCTTTGCTGAACGAGATTGCGGTGAAGATTGGCCCACTGGAAAAACCATTTACCCGAGCCGATCTGCATAAGCGATTTTACTGATTCAGACAAACGTGGAAAAGATGAAGGATTCAGAAAGAATCATGTCGTGTTCACATTGTATGCAATATGAAATTTATGATGAAAGTGTCAGTAGCGGCGATATTTCATATCCATGAAATAAATTTGTGATGGGTCATTCTGCGCAATAATTAGCGCAATGATAATCAGCCAGGATGTTTCCTAAATAAGTTTTCTGGCTAAATATCGAATTTATTAATGATAACAACAGCGTGGCATACTTCTTTTTACTATCAATTTTTGTAGTTGACTAACTATAATTAACTTGAAACTAAGTCAACACTCTTTTTGTGGTGAAAAAAGCAATAAAATCATAAAGTTGAGATTATTCAGTTGCTTTGTACTGGTTCCGTTTTTACGTGAAGAGCAGAAAACAATAGCGTTATCGGCAATTGGTTCGTGGCGCTGGCTACGTAACTGATAATGTGAGATTACGCTCCCAATTGAGGGTAGAATCTCGTAAACTTATGGCCGCGAAATTGTTTGCTTTGATGGATTAATCGCCGATTTATCGGAATCTACGATCGAATTTACAGGGAAAGAAGTACAGTGCATTGGTAGCTGTTAAGCCAAGGGCGGTAGCGTACCTGCGGCCAGGCCTTTTCTCTATATCACATCTCATTTTATGCGACAGAAATTCCTAAAGTGGACTCCATGCAGGTGATTCTCTTCGCAACCTGTATATACTAGCGAGTTGTCATCAAATCAGGACGTATTCATCTTGAAGCGGGCAGATAAACTGCGGGTATGAGGTGCGATGGAATAGCCTTCAATAACAATTTCGCATACATTGTGTACTGCAGGTAGCCTGCGAGTAGAAAACGAGCTTTAGCACGGCGTTCCGATCGGCATGCTTTCGTTTTCTCGGGCCAATACCTGTAGACCAAACATAGCAAAGGTTGGCGTCAGAGGGCGCTGCATCTATCAGTGTTCCCCTTGTCGCGCCAGCTTGCGAAAACGGGGCTTTAAATGGATCTTGTACAATGATAAAAATTGCGCGAATCGCACTCGCATTAGGGCTGCTTACTTCTGCCAGCTCACTTGCCTATGCCTCCGGGTTAGTGATGAATGACAACGAACTGCGCAACGATCTGGCGTGGCTCTCCGATCGCGGCGTTATTCATCTCAGCCTGTCGACCTGGCCGCTGAGCCAGGAAGAGATTAACCGGGCCCTTAAGAAGGCAAAACCCTCTTACTCTTCCGAACAGGTTGTTCTGGCGCGAATCAACCAGCGCCTCGACTCTTTAAAAGCGGATTTTCGGGTGAGCGGCTACACCTCAACGGATAAGCCCGGAACGCCGCAGGGCTTTGGTCAGAATCAGCCTGCGGATAGCTCTTTATCATTGGCCTTTAATAACAGCGGCGAATGGTGGGATGTGCACCTGCAGGGCAACGTTGAAGGTGACGAGCGCATCAGCAACGGTTCACGTTTTAATGCTAACGGCGCCTATGGCGCGGTTAAGTTCTGGAACCAGTGGCTCTCATTTGGTCAGATGCCGCAGTGGTGGGGGCCGGGTTATGAAGGCAGCCTGATCCGCGGTGATGCGATGCGGCCAATGACCGGCGTTTTAATGCAGCGTGCTGAACAGGCCGCGCCGGAAACCTGGTGGCTGCGATGGATTGGCCCATGGCAGTATCAGATTTCCGCCAGCCAGATGAATCAATATACTGCCGTACCGCATACCAAAATTATCGGCGGTCGTCTGACGTTTGCTCCTTTCCAGTCCCTTGAACTAGGCGCATCGCGCATTATGCAGTGGGGTGGGGAGGGGAGGCCGGAGTCGTTTAGCAGCTTCTGGGATGGTTTTACGGGTAAAGATAACACCGGTACAGCGAATGAACCGGGTAACCAGCTAGCTGGTTTTGATTTTAAATTTAAGCTAGAGCCAACGCTTGGTTGGCCGATTAGTTTCTATGGTCAACTTATTGGTGAAGACGAGGCCGGCTATCTTCCCTCTGCGAATATGTTCCTTGGAGGGGTTGAAGGACACCACGGTTGGGGTAAAGATGCTGTCAACTGGTATGTGGAAGCACATGACACTCGATCGAACATGAGTCGTCTCAACTACAGCTATAACCACCACATTTATACCGACGGGTATTATCAACAAGGTTATCCGCTGGGTGACGCAATGGGCGGTGATGGCCAATTGTATGCCGGTAAGGTTGAATTGGTGACAGAAGATAACCAGCGCTGGAGCGCACGCCTTGCCTATGCCAAGGTCAATCCAAGAAGTCAGTCGATTAATAAAGCCTTCCCGCAATCGGATACTCTGAAAGGAGTTCAGTTGGGCTGGAGCGGGGATGTGTATAAATCAGTGCGTTTAAATACTTCTCTCTGGTACACCGATGCTGATAACAGCGACACCGACGACGTTGGTGCCAGTGCCGGGATTGAAATACCATTTAATTTATAGCCCGGCTATAGCGAATTTAGGATATCAGCAGGCTAGTATGTGACCGCCGGTTTCGACAGTCTGTGAAAAGCTAAAAAATGCGCGGTAGTTTGGGAATGAGACACTTTTAGTTTACTGATGATGTGACATTATGAAGAAAAAAATTGTTAGATTTTCGGCATTGGCATTAGCAATAGGGTTTTTATCGGGTTGTACAATCATGCCGGGGCAGGGGTTGAATAGCCTCCGTAAGAACGTGGTTGAGTTGCCGGATAGCGATTACGATCTGGATAAACTGGTTAATGTTTATCCCATGACGCCCGGCCTGATAGATAAACTCCGTCCCGAACCCGTCATTGCCCGTTCGAATCCACAATTAGATAGCCTGTTAAAAAGCTATGAGTATCGCATTGGCGTTGGTGATGTGCTGATGGTTACTGTATGGGATCATCCTGAGTTAACGACCCCAGCAGGCCAGTATCGTAGTGCAAGTGATACAGGTAACTGGGTAAATGCGGATGGGACGATATTTTATCCCTATATCGGTAAATTAAAGGTGGAAGGTAAAACGCTTAGTCAAGTCCGGCAAGATATTGCCAGCCGGTTGACGACGTATATTGAAAGTCCACAAGTGGACGTTAGTGTGGCTGCATTTAGATCGCAGAAGGCTTATGTAACAGGTGAAGTCACAAAGTCTGGACAGCAGCCTATTACAAATATCCCATTAACTGTGATGGATGCAATTAATGCTGCTGGTGGATTAGGCCCAGATGCTGACTGGCGCAATGTTGTACTGACCCATAATGGCAGGGATATAAAAATATCGCTCTATGCGTTGATGCAAAAAGGGGATTTAACACAGAATCATATGCTTTATCCTGGAGATATACTTTTTGTACCGCGTAATGATGATTTGAAAGTTTTCGTAATGGGAGAAGTAGGTAAGCAAAGTACTCTCAAAATGGATCGTAGTGGGATGACCTTGGCTGAAGCACTAGGAAATGCCGAAGGGATGTCACAAGCTTCTAGTGATGCAACAGGAGTATTTGTAGTCCGCCAGTTGAAAGATGCAAAAGAAGGAAAAATAGCAAATATCTATCAACTAAACGCTCAGGATGCGTCAGCCATGGTTCTAGGTACAGAATTTCAATTGCAGCCCTATGACATTGTATATGTGACTACTGCACCATTGGTTCGTTGGAATCGTGTTATATCTCAATTAGTGCCGACGATAAGTGGAGTGCATGACATGACTGAAACCGTAAAATTCATCAAGGATATGCAATAATGTTTGATTCTATACTTGTTGTTTGTACGGGAAATATATGTCGTTCCCCTATTGGGGAACGAATTCTACGCAGACTATTGCCAAATAAAAAGATTGACTCTGCGGGCACTGGGGCATTAGTTGAGTATCCTGCTGACGAAAGTGCGATTAAAGTTGCAGAAAGTCATGGATTATCTTTATTAGGGCATAAAGCACGACAGTTTACTTCGTCTCTAGGGCGTCAATATGATTTGATTTTGGTAATGGAAAAATCTCATATGGAACAGATAGGACGTATCGCGCCAGAGGTAAGAGGGAAAACAATGTTATTTGGCCATTGGTTAGATCAACGAGATATACCAGATCCTTTTCGAAAAAGTGATGAGGCTTTTTTATCAGTTTATAAACTTATTGAGCAGTCCGGAAAAGCTTGGGCTCAGAAATTAGGTGCATAATTCAGGAAACATTGCATGTCATCAGCTACGAGTAAAACTTCATCTAAAGATGTGGAAGGAATTGACTTAGGTCGCCTTATTGGCGAATTCATTGACCATCGTAAACTTATTATCTCAGTTACTTCTCTTTTTACATTAATTGCTCTTGTATATGTTATATTTGCTACGCCGATATACCAAGCAGATGCTTTAGTTCAGGTTGAACAAAAACAGGCAAATGCAATACTCAGCAATCTCAGCCAGATGCTGCCAGACAGCCAACCACAGTCTGCGCCAGAAATTTCACTGATTCAATCACGAATGATTTTAGGTAAAACAGTTGATGATCTAAACTTACAAGCGCGAGTAAAACAAAAATACTTTCCACTATTAGGTCGCGGATATTCTCGTCTTATTGGAAATAAACCTGCTAGTTTATCTATATCACGTTTATACATACCTGAAAGTGGAAACGATGTTCCAGAGATAAAACTGACGGTTTTAGATAAACGAAAATTTGTTATTTCAATCGATGATTCAACTATAACTGGTGAAGTTGGAGAATTGCTTGATGAAAAGGGTATTTCTCTAAAAATTGATGATATTGATGCTCAACCCGGAACTGAGTTTACAATCGGTTACTTAAGTCGATTAAAAGCTATTACGGATTTGCAGGAGAATTTGATTGTAGCTGATCAAGGGAAAGATACTGGAATGCTTACTCTTTCACTTACCGGCGATAATCCAGCATTAATTGAGCGTATTATTAATAGTATTACTGAAAATTATTTAGCACAGAATATTTCACGGCAAGCAGCACAAGATGCTAAAAGTCTTGAATTCTTAAGTAAACAGTTACCTCAAGTTCGTAGTGATTTGGACCAGGCAGAGGATAAATTAAATCAATACAGGAGACAAAGTGATTCTGTTGATTTATCGCTAGAAGCAAAGTCTGTTCTGGATCAAATAGTTAATGTTGACAATCAACTAAATGAATTAACCTTCCGAGAGTCAGAAATATCGCAGCTTTATACAAAGGAACATCCTACATATAAGGCTCTGATGGAAAAAAGAAAAACACTTCAGGATGAGAGAGGAAAGCTTAATAAACGTGTATCATCCATGCCTGAAACACAGCAAGAAATACTACGTTTAAGCCGAGATGTAGAGTCTGGTCGCGCAGTATATATGCAATTGTTAAATCGACAGCAAGAATTAAATATTGCTAAATCCAGCGCCATAGGTAATGTGCGAATCATTGATAGTGCAGTTACACAACCAAAACCAGTTAAGCCTAAGAAAATCCTCATCATACTCATTGGTATTATATTCGGCGCAATGGTTTCTGCCGGCCTTGTTTTATTAAGGATCTTTCTGCGCAGAGGCATTGAAACACCAGAGCAACTTGAAGAATTAGGAATAAATGTTTACGCAAGTATCCCTGTCGCTGAAAGTTTTACGAAAAATATTACTCAAACTAAAGGTTGGCGTAAGAAAACAACAGAAGAAATACAAGGCTTTCTAGCAGTAGATAATCCTGCTGATCTAGCAATAGAAGCTATCCGTGGATTACGTACTAGCCTTCATTTTGCAATGATGGAAGCAAGAAATAATATCCTAATGATCTCTGGGGCAAGCCCAAATGCGGGGAAAACTTTTGTGAGTTCGAACCTGGCTGCTGTAATTGCACAGACAGGTAAAAAAGTTTTATTTATTGACACTGATATGAGAAAAGGATATACGCACAAATTATTCGGTGAAAGTAACGCTAATGGACTATCTGATATACTCTCAGGTAAAATCGGAGTTGAAAAAGCTATAAAAACAATTTCCTCAGCTGGTTTTGACTATATATCTAGAGGAATGGTGCCTCCGAATCCGGCTGAGCTTTTAATGCACAGACGGTTTGGTGAGTTGTTGAGCTGGGCTAGTGTAAATTATGATATCGTAGTATTAGATACGCCTCCTATTTTAGCTGTAACAGATGCCGCGGTTATTGGTAATTATGTTGGTACAACATTATTGGTTGCAAGATTTGAGCTTAATACTGCGAAAGAGATTGAAGTTAGTGTGAAACGTTTTGAGCAAACAGGAGTTGTTGTAAAAGGTTGTATTTTGAATGGAGTAGTAAAAAAAGCAAGTAGTTACTATGGTTATGGTTATAACCATTATGGTTATTCATATACTGATAAAAATTAATGAACCATTGAAGGGAGCTTTTGCTCCCTCCCATTTTTTTTTTAACACTGCTTTGTAATAATCTTTCAAATAACAAGAGAGGGGAATATGACGCTTCTCGTCAGGAATATCCTTGTCAGTATTTCATTAGCACTATCAGATTTTCTAAGTTTTATATTTTCACTTTACTTGGCAATGGCTACGTTATCAATAGTGATGAATGATTATGAGAAAATCGTTCCTGCCAATCAAATTGAAGGTTGGATACTCTTGCATTGGCTATTAGCATTTTGTTGCGTAGCTTGGTATTCAATGAGGCTCCGTCATTATTTTTATCGAAAAACTTTTTGGTTTGAATTAAAAGAAATTCTTCGAACTTTAGTGATTTTCGCTGTAATTGAAATCGCTGTCATGGCATTTACTACATGGTCATTTTCACGATTCTTATGGTTACTGACATGGTTCTTTGTTCTCTTGCTGGTTCCTTCATTAAGAATGCTTACAAAGAGGGTTCTCGACGTATTTGGACTATGGCGCAGAGATACATGGATTATAGGAAATGGCACTAACGCATTTGAAGCATATAAAGCTATAAATAGTGAACGTAACCTTGGATTAGTTATTGTCGGGTTTATAGCTAGTGAAGACAGGATATCTGAATTTCAAAATATTGAAGGTATACCTGTTTTAGCAAGTAGTCCGGATTGGCTATCAACTATTGATAAGAAAACGCAATTTATTGTTGCAGTTGAGTCAAATCAGAGTGAAGTTCGTAATAAATGGTTGCGTATTTTCATGATGCGTGGATATCGTTATGTTTCCGTTATACCAACTTTACGGGGGATGCCTCTTGATAGCACC
This sequence comes from Klebsiella sp. GW_Kp182, assembly GCF_040062275.1. Taxonomy (NCBI): domain Bacteria; kingdom Pseudomonadati; phylum Pseudomonadota; class Gammaproteobacteria; order Enterobacterales; family Enterobacteriaceae; genus Klebsiella; species Klebsiella sp. GW_Kp182. Next base: position 90,795 of record NZ_JBEAFQ010000002.1, read on the forward strand.
GATATGTCATTTATTTTTAGTCATGAGGTCATGATTTTTCGCGTTCAACAAAATCTTGCAAAATGGTCATCTCGTATACTTAAGCGTCTTTTTGATATTGTAGGTTCTTTGTCAATCATTCTTATGCTCTCTCCTGCGTTAATATATATAAGTCGCAAAGTTAAACAAGATGGTGGCCCGCCAATTTATGGTCATGAACGTATTGGAAAAGGTGGTAAGCCATTCAAATGTTTAAAATTTCGTTCGATGGTTATTAATTCTAAAGAGGTTCTTGAGGAATTATTAGCAAGTAATGAAGACGCTAGAAAAGAATGGGAAGCAACGTTTAAGTTAAAGAATGATCCAAGAATTACTAAAATAGGGAATTTTCTTCGTCGGACTAGCTTGGATGAATTACCACAGCTTTTCAATGTGCTGAAAGGTGAAATGAGTTTGGTCGGGCCAAGGCCAATTATTACAGCTGAACTCGAAAGATATAATGATGAGGTTGATTACTATCTTTTAAGTAAACCAGGCATGACCGGATTGTGGCAGGTTAGTGGGCGTAGCGACGTTGATTATGAAACGCGTGTTTATCTTGATGCTTGGTATGTCAAAAATTGGTCTATGTGGAATGATATTGCTATATTGTTCAAAACTATCGGAGTTGTTTTAAAGAAAGATGGTGCATATTGATTATGTATGACTTCGAATGGCTATCTTAATAAAGAGTTGCAAAAATGAAATATTTTATTGCTATACCAACATATAATGGTGGCGATGTATGGAAGTTGTGTGTCGAGAGTATTATAAAAAATGCGCCTAAAGATATTTTTGTTCATGTAATTGACTCAAGTAGCAAAGATGATACTGTAATGGTTGCAGAGAAGTCTGGCTTTGATATATTAACAATAGCTAGTGCGGATTTTAATCATGGAGGGACAAGGAATAAAGCCGTCTATAATTTTATAAATCAGTTCGATGTGATCATCTTTCTTACGCAAGACTCAATTACTCAACCAAATTTCATTCAGAATATTATTTCAGTTTTCGCCGATAAAAATATCGTATGTGCATATGGTCGTCAATTACCTCATGCAAATGCAAATCCCATAGCAAAGCATGCCAGGTTTTTTAGCTACCCTAGCAAAGGATATATTGGATGTAAAAAAACAATTCCTGAATTAGGTTTGAAAACTGTATTTATGTCGAATTCTTTTTCCGCTTACAGGTTATCTGTATTTAAGGAGTTAGGCGGTTTTCCTTCAAATACTATTTTATGTGAAGATATGTATTTTACGGCCAAAGCTGTACTTGCAGGGTATAGCGTAGCTTATGTACCGGATGCAGAAGTATTACATTCACACAATTACACTCCCCTAGAGGAGTTTAAACGTTATTTTGATATTGGTGTTTTTCATACAGATGAACCATGGATTAGAGAGAGTTTTGGTGGCGCCGGGGGAGAAGGGAAAAAATTTTTAATTTCAGAATTTTTATATTTAATTAAAAATTCGCCTTCATGGGTTTTATTAGCCTTTGTCAATAATTTTATGAAATTTCTTGGATATAAAATGGGGCAGAAATATAAAATACTTCCACATAGGATAGTTTCTTTCCTTAGCATGCACAAAGGTTACTGGAGGCGTAATGGTAATTCATAAATTAATTGCATAAGTGATAATGTCCCTTTTATTTAGTAAAAATTGTGGCTGTGACAGCTTATAACATTAAGATATTTAATGATATTTTTTAAGAGTCATTTCTTAGAAGGGAAATATGAAACGTATAGTTTTTATTACTCATAACAATCAAGATAATAATGATGGCGTCTGGAAAAAAATAGCCTCGCAAGTTCAAGCGATGCGAAATAGCGGTGCTTCAGTAGATTTCTTTTATATGAAAGATAATGTTGTATGTTATAATGATGGGCACATAACTAAAAAAATAATAAATAGATACAAGAATAAATATTTCTTTTATTCATCAATTTCATCATATTTAATAAAAGAGAATAAAAAATATGATTTGGCATATTTAAGAAAACCACATGGAGGTTTGTTTGTTTTATTTTTCAATAAACTAATATCAACTTTAAAAAAACATAACACTTATATTATTGTTGAAGTCCCGACATTTCCTTATAATAAGGAGATGAATACATTTAAGTCTTTTATTAGTAATTGTATTTTTGAACTTAGCCTTCCATTTTTCAAAAATAAAATCACCGAAATATATTATATGGGAGACAAAACTGAGTCAATCTGGGGAGTAAAGGCAAAACGGATATCTAATGGAATTGATGTTAAAACGGTTAAACATGTAGATGAAAAAAATAGATCTGATAATAACTTTAACATTGTGGGAGTTGCCAACATAGAGTTTTGGCATGGTTATGACAGGATTATTTCTGGATTAAAGGAATACAAGGGGAATTTTAAGGTTATATTCCATATTGTAGGATATTCCCAGCCCGAATATAATAGACTTTTAAATATGTCGCATGAGATGGGATTGTCTGATAAAGTTATTTTTCATGGAAGAAAAAGTGGGGACGAGCTAGATACAATTATTGGGAATGCTGACATATGTGTTGATGCCTTAGGGAGGCATCGAAGTGGGAATAATACCAATAGTTCAATCAAATCGAAAGAGTATGCCGCTCGAGGAATGCCATTCGTTAAAAGTCATGAGGATTATGCCTTTTGTAATGAAGAATTTATTTTGGAAGTATTGCCTGATGACTCGCCAATAGATATTGATAGCTTAATTAATTGGCGTAGAAATTTGAAAGAAGGTTTTTCGTTACGCGAAAGAACCTTTGCAGAAAATAATTTATCTTGGGAAAAACAATTTTCTTTTTTGAAGGAGGAATAATGAAGGTATTAGCAGTAGTGGTTTTTTATAACCCTGAGGGTGATGTATATAAGCGTTGCTCATTAATTTCTAGTCAAGTTGATGATTTGATAATTTATGATAACTCAATTCAACCTGAAGTTATAAAAGAAAATAGAATAATTACATCAAAAATTAATAATGCCACATATTATGGTGAGGGGAGCAATAACGGTATCGGTGCTGCTCTTAACTTTGCTGTTAGTTATGCGCAAGAGAATGATTATAAATACCTTTTAACTTTTGACCAAGATACTGTAATTCCAGAAGAATATGTCTCTAGGATGTTATCTTCTTTTCAAAACGCACCAGATGCTGGAGTTATAGGGCCAATTTATAAAGATGTGAATGCAAATAGGGAGTGCCGATTTCCAGTAAAATATGGGCCTTTTACGATAAGAAAAACATTATCAAATGAGAAAGGTATCCAAAATGTAATGAGTATAATAACCTCTGGAACATTGTACCCGACAAAGATTTTTAAAGAAGTTGGATGCTTCGAAAGTGACTATTTTATTGATTATATTGATAATGAATTTTGTTTAAGGCTTTTGCAGCATGGTTATAATGTTTATGTTGACCCCTCGATTATTATAAATCACGCTTTAGGCAATAGATCTTTGACAAAACTTCTAGTTAAGTTTTCACCAACTAATTATCCTTTTTATAGAAAGTATTATATAACCAGGAACAGATTTTTTGTATATAAAAAATATTTTTTGAAATTTCCATCATTTATTGCGTATGACTTTTTGGCATTTAGTTTAGATCTATTTAGAGTTGTCATATTTGAGAACGATAAAAAAAGGAAACTAAAAGCATACTTAAACGGGTTTACAGATTTTATTAAAAATAAAAAAGGTGCAATGTAGACAATTTAAACAATATTATTTATTTAGATCATAATTGGTTAGCTTATTGAGGCTCTATGGGCATACTATCGAATGCAAAATGGGTTGCATTGTCACAGTCAATTAAAATTTTGGTAATATTAATTAACTTGGTTGTGTTGGCAAGATTGATACCACCTGCCGACTTCGGTCTAATGGCAATGGCTTTAGTTGTTGTAAATTTAGCAAATCTAATTCGAGACTTCGGTACGTCTGCTGCAATTATACAAAGACAGTCTTTGTCGGACAAAACAATAAATGCTGTATTTTGGTTAAATGTCATTGTAGGAGGCTTACTTCTAACAATTATTATTGTTTTTTCTCCTGTTATTTCATATGTATTTAATGAACCTCGGTTGATAACTATTCTCTGTTTGTTATCAATAAGCTTTCCAATTGCTTGTTCATCATCAACTCATTTGGCTTTATTAGAAAAGAAATCTAAATTTAAAAGGATTGCTTTTATTGAGGTCTCTTCATCATTGATAGCTGTTACTGGGGCCATTATTCTTGCATATAAGAATTTCGGCGTATATAGCTTGGTTTTTCAAGCAATCACCTCCTCAGTTTTGTCAGCTGTTCAGATCTGGATAGCATCCCGCTGGAGACCAAATTTTAGTAACATAATTGATATTTCTGAAATTAAAAATATCTTTGGCTTCAGTGGTAATTTAACAGCATTTAATTTTATAAACTATTTTTCTAGAAATGCAGATACCATGATTATTGGTTACTATATGTCAGCAAGTATTTTAGGGGCATATTCATTGGCTTACAGAATAATGTTGTTTCCTATTCAAAATCTTACTTTTGTAGCATCACGAGCTTTATTCCCTATTTTTAGTGAAAACCAAGATAACAATCCAGTCTTAAAAAAAACTTATCTAAATGCTGTGTATTTTATATTATTAATTGTTTTACCATTGATGGTTGGATTGGCAACTCTTAGTAGACCCTTTGTAAACCTAGTTTTTGGTCAGCAATGGTTTTTGGTTGGTGAGTTATTGAAATGGCTAGCGCCAACAGCGATTATACAATCAGTACTCAGCTCCACTGGGGTTATTTTTATGACTAAGGGGAGGACTGATGTTTTACTCAAACTTGGGGTTTTTAGTACTGTATTACAAGTACTTGCATTTATAATTGGTGTACATTTCGGTATAGTGAATTTTGCGAAAATTTATTTCTTTGCAAATATAATAAATTTTATTCCAGTAATGTTTTTGGTGATGAAATTAATTGATGGCTCTATAATAGAACTATTAAAGAAAACCTATACGATAGTTATACATAGTGCTATTATGGCCTTTGCATTAATTCTATGTTGTGAATTTTTACCTTACTTCAATAGTATTGAATCATTTATTAAATTAGTGCTAATTTCTCTTTTAGGATGTGGAATATATGTTTCATTGATATTCTTAACTGAATTTGCGAAAATTAAAGAATTTAAAAGTAAGCCAGCCAATAATATCAAGTCTAACTGAAAGGGAATCAATGATGTACGCATCGGAAATTCAAAAACCTAAGTTTTCTATCCTTGTTGTTTTGTATGATAAGGATTTTCATAAATCTAATACACTTAAGATATTAAATGAAAAATTTATACTGAAGAATGTATCATCATTATTTGTTGTCAATAATGGGCCTTGTGCGCTATCGCTTAATAGCCCTTTGATAAAAGAGTTAAAAAATGATTTTTTAGAGTTTAATTACAAAGAATATTTAGATAATAAACCATTAAGTAAGATTTATAATGAGTTTATTTTATCCACAAAATCTCATTATTATATAATATTTGATGATGACTCATGTCCTGAAGAGTCTTATTTTAATCATCTTAAGGAGATTACTGAAGATCTCTGCTTGCCAAGGATAAAGAGCAAAGACGACGGTTTGATATATTATCCTTGCATAGATATGCACCCTGTAATAATAGATGGCGTAGTGGATGTAAACTATACAATGTCTATTTCATCAGGTTTGGTAATAAGCGAATCTCTAGCGCTTAATTTACAGAAACATTATTCTGAAATTTTTGATGAAAGATACTGTCTGTATGGTATTGATACTTCATTTTTCTTTAGATTAAGAAAACTTGCTTCGTCACATTATGCAATTTCGGCTACATGTGCGGGTGACATTACTCATTCTTTATCTCGTGTCACTCAAAATCAGACGGACTTCAGAATACGTGAAAGATTATATGACGTTGCAATAACCACTCGATGGTACAGTGCCTACTATGGATATAAGCCTTTTATACGCAAGTTGCTTGCTAATATAGTAAAGTTTAAATTCCAATTTGCTGTCGTACTCGTTTCAACTTATATTATTGGAAAGCATCCTAGAACATAGTCGCTAAAAAAATCTTGTAGAGTACTTAATGAGGTCTGGAATGGTGATTAATGACACATTATAATTCCTCGCACACAGAATTGTCGTTAATCGTTATCTAAAAGCACTAGATATTAAATGCAGTTGATTTTTTAATTTTTAACTAAGTGTTATAGATAAAAGCCGCACAACATTTGCATGCGGCTTAAAGTTTTAGATGGGATAGGACATTTTTAATAGCTCAGACGTCCATATTGTTAATATACTCAAGAGTATAATACCTATGATATAAAAGAGAGTATAAAAGTTGTTTGTACTGCTTTTTTTGAATGTAAAGAGTAACATAATTAAGCATAAATTTGATGCAATTGGTAACCAATAGAAATTTCTAAAAAACCATGCCATGGAGATAATAGATACTGCATAAATGTTCAGTAGAGATATATAATTACTGGCAACGTAATATAAGGGATTTAACCCCACCTTTTTTTCTTCGCAGACTTTTTTATCTAGTTTGAAAAGGAAAATGGTATTTATCAATAATGGTAGAAATGCTTCTATTGTGAATTTTATTTTTCTTAATATTGATATATCATAAAATGCTGAACCGTCAACTTCAGAATTAAGATAACTCGACATTTTACTTGCAATATTTACACCTACAAATATTTGATCGAGTGACGAACTCAGTGTGCTATTCGCAATATTCTTTGCAATATCAAGATTTATAATAAAGGATATGCTAAAAAGAATTATTGCAAATAAACTTAGATATTTAGTGGCCTTAATGCTTTTAGACAAAAATAGAGATATAACACATATAACTATAGGAATTAATGCTCCCCAATGAATGCTTACAGCAACTACAGAGAGAATAGAAAATTTTAAATAATCTTTCCTTGCTATGTATAACAGCGAAAACATAATAAACAGGAGGGCTATTCCCTGACGATAAGTATTTGTTGCTAAATCAAGCATGTACCATCCATATAGCAATGATATCATGAACAATGATTTATAGGGTTTCGCTTTCAACACAATGCACGTAAAAAATAATAAAATAGTTGCAAAGATAAAAGAGCTTGCAAATATAAAAAATGCATGTTCTGCTGATATGGCTTTTATGGTTTTCATTAGGATATAAAAACCGAAGCCCCAGTTAAAGTCAGCAAAGTTATTAAGAGCATCAAAATTTTCAAGATACATTTTTATATCTGTCGTTCCTGGTTCTCTTAACCCATAAAATAATACCATAGTAATGTAAGCGATTAATAAACCTACCAAATCAATTTTTCGTGAGTTATATTGTATCGCAAAATATGATACGAAAAGGGTAAATATAGAAATACCGAAAAATAGCAGCAGATATAAATTACCAAAAAATAAAGGCATTTATTGTTTACTCCTTGATTACTTTTATATGAGCTAGTACAGGATTAAATAATAACATTCTACTTACTCCTCAATTTATGAATACATAAACAAACTACCACAAAAAAACGAGAAAACCAATTGTATTATTTTTTTATGGGCACAATCAAGTTCTAAGTACTGATATAGTACATGTGTTTTTTTATGTGAATTTGAGTAGGAGTCTAAATGCAGAGACGTCATCTATTTAAACTATTGATTTCTGCAATAGGAATGTTAAGTCTTAATAAGACCAACGCCGCGTCACAAGAAAAAGATATTACACCAAATACTGACATAGATGAAATTGTTAAGAATAAAGGATACGTTGATCCTGAAGACTTTGGGGCTGTTAGAGCTAATAAAAACATCGATAGCACTAGAGCGTTTCAGGATGCTATCGACTATGCAATAAAAAATGGATTTGGTGAAGTTAAGTTCAGTGGTGTTTATTATATTGGTAAGCCGTTACATAAAATAAAACTTCCTGCGGATGATGGTTCGATATCATCACTCTTTGTTAAAGAAGGCGATATAATTTTCTCTGCAGAAGAGACAGTAACGATGAATGCTTGCTTATTAATTACCGGAGATATATCTCTGGTAGCAACTAATATTGAGCATGATATGATAATTGGTCCATGGAATATAAATGAATCACCAATTAATACAGAGCAGCTAGTTGGTATTGCAATTTCATCAGGAGAAGACTACAGCAGAACATCTCGGTACCATTTCTCAAACTTCACTATGAGTAACTATTTTATAGGCCGTATATGTCTATGCATATCGGAAGCAACTTATGAGTCATTGAAGTTTATTGGGTGTGGTATTTCTGGATTGAAACTTGGAATGGAACGTTGTCATGAAGGTGTAATGACCTACTCAGGTTGTATGTCTGGCGATATTATCGGAGGATGGTGGACGAACAGGAATTCAACTTATCAAGATTCTAATTTTTTGCCACCTTATCCTGCTCATGATGTTAATTTAGTTGGTTGGGTCGACTTTTGTTATACTGAGGAAATCCAATACGCACAGATAGATGGTATGTTCTCAACAAGACTTGTTAAACTTGATGCTTTTTTTGATAAATATTTCTTTAAATCAGCTAATAGCAAAAAAAGCTTTAACGGAGGTCGATTAAGTAATAGCGAGAGTACACATGGTGCTATCATGCCAACTTATTATGGCATAGCTGGTAGAGCTCGCCTCTATATTTCGAGGTATGGAAGGCCTATTTCGGGTGTTGTTATTAACAGACTCAAAACTTTAGGTTGCCACCGTACCCCTGTCTCTATTTTTGCACCTAAAATACTTGGGTGCTACATTAATGATGCTTATATTGAACGTAGTGGGTTGTACGATAATAGAAAAACCATTCTGAAAAAAAATGCATTTGGTATAGACTGCGCGGACCTCTATAGAGAAAGCGGTTATGGTATTGGTTATACCGTTGCTGAAGGCTTAGATGTTAAATCCATTATTCTATCCAGCGGCAATCAGATCACAGAAACTCACGATAAGTCAAGCTTTACGGTTACAAAAGGTATTTCTATTAATAGCTTGAATCTTACTGGTGCAAGTGCTTATCCATACATGAATATAACATCATTTGATGGTGAAAACATTCATGAAAAATACGGTATGTATGATGACTTTTTCTTAAGTACTCCTATTAAATTCGCAAAAAATTCTTTGAAATTTGATTATTTAAATGGTGTGTTTAAGCCTGATGTAAATGTTCATGCTGAATCAATTGATGCTTTTTATATTAAGTGTGGAAATGTCGTTAACATCTCAATTACTCTTCATCATGTACACAAAAATAGTGTCAAGGACAGTGTTGAAATTAGTAATCTCCCTTACCCATTACCTGAGGATTGTTGCTTTATATTAAGCACTGTTATTATTCCAGGTATGTGTAAGAATATTAATATTTCTGTTTGCCGCACAGCAGAGGGTGTCTCTCTTATCAAAGATAGTGCCGGTACCTTTTTTTCTAATGTTGACTTGATTGAAGCCATAACGGATTTTTCTATTTCCTTAGCTTATGTTATTGTACCAAGTGAGTGATCATTGGAAATTTTCTGTTGGGGTTAGATATATTTCTTTAAAATTATAGGGCTTTCATTTTTTAAATTTTAACAGTGTGTGATTATATTCCTATTGTCGGACTTTTGGGTTTGTTTATTTTTTGTTAGGATTGTAAATTGATGTGGAAGAAACTAATGAAATCCTCTACAACCTGAGTGATAAGTGAGTTATCATTTTTTCCGGCTTTTTACAGATATCATCGATAGTCTGCAATGTTCAGTGTTTGCAGTTATTTTATACTTCAGCTTGGAGTTAAGTTCATGTCTAAACAGCAAATTGGGGTGGTCGGTATGGCAGTGATGGGGCGTAACCTCGCGCTCAACATCGAGAGCCGTGGTTATACCGTCTCCGTTTTCAACCGCTCCCGTGAAAAGACCGAAGAAGTGATTGCCGAGAACCCGGGCAAGAAACTGGTCCCACATTATACAGTGCAAGAGTTTGTTGAGTCGCTCGAAACTCCACGCCGTATCCTGTTAATGGTGAAGGCGGGCGCAGGCACTGATAGTGCCATCAACTCTCTGAAGCCTTACCTGGACAAGGGTGACATCATTATCGATGGTGGTAACACTTTCTTCCAGGATACGATTCGTCGAAATCGTGAGCTTTCTGCTGAAGGTTTTAACTTCATCGGAACCGGCGTGTCCGGCGGTGAAGAAGGGGCTCTCAAAGGTCCTTCGATCATGCCTGGCGGTCAGAAAGAAGCTTATGAACTGGTTGCTCCAATTCTCAAGCAGATTGCTGCTGTCGCTGAAGACGGTGAGCCGTGCGTAACCTATATCGGTGCCGATGGCGCTGGTCATTATGTTAAAATGGTTCACAACGGTATTGAATACGGTGATATGCAGCTTATTGCAGAAGCCTACGCTTTACTGAAAGGCGGTCTGGCGCTTTCTAATGAAGAGCTGGCGCAAACCTTTACCGAATGGAATGAAGGTGAGCTTAGCAGCTATCTCATTGACATCACTAAAGACATCTTCACCAAAAAAGATGAAGAGGGTAAATACCTGGTCGACGTGATCCTCGATGAGGCGGCAAACAAAGGTACCGGTAAATGGACCAGCCAAAGCTCTCTTGACCTCGGTGAACCGCTGTCACTCATCACTGAATCTGTATTCGCTCGCTATATCTCTTCTCTGAAAGATCAACGTGTGGCTGCTTCGAAGGTTCTTACCGGACCGCAGGCTAAGAGTGCAGGCGATAAAGCGGAGTTCGTTGAGAAAGTTCGCCGCGCTCTGTATCTGGGCAAAATCGTCTCTTACGCTCAAGGTTTCTCCCAACTGCGCGCGGCTTCTGATGAATACCACTGGGATCTGAACTACGGTGAGATTGCGAAAATCTTCCGTGCCGGCTGTATCATTCGTGCTCAGTTCCTGCAAAAGATTACTGATGCCTATGAGCAGAATGCCGACATTGCCAACCTGCTGCTGGCTCCATACTTCAAGCAGATCGCCGATGATTATCAGCAAGCCCTGCGCGATGTTGTTGCATATGCTGTTCAGAATGGTATTCCGGTTCCTACTTTCTCTGCGGCCATCGCCTACTACGATAGCTATCGTTCCGCAGTCTTGCCTGCTAACCTGATTCAGGCGCAGCGTGACTATTTCGGGGCGCATACTTATAAGCGTACCGATAAAGAAGGTGTGTTCCACACTGAGTGGATGGAGTAAAGTTTTTAGTGTCATTTGCCCGGGGTATTAACCCGGGCATAAATTTTCAACAAATAGAATTTCTCTCCTGTAATTAGTACTCACTTATCCTATTTTTTTAAAAACGTAATTTGCAAATATTTTTCTAAAGGAAATCATTTAATATGATATTGATATCCTGATGGATATATTTCGAATTTTTTTTAGGTTCTGGTAATAAAAGGTAAGTTAAATATGAAGATCCTTGTCACTGGCGGTGCAGGTTTTATTGGTTCTGCAGTCGTTCGTCATATCATTGAAAACACCTCCGACGAAGTACGCGTAATAGATTGTCTCACCTACGCCGGTAATCTTGAGTCCCTGACGCCGGTTGCTGGTAATGAACGCTACTCGTTTTCTCAGACAGATATCACTGATGCCAAATCTGTGGCAGAGCAGTTCAGCGATTTCCGTCCGGATATTGTGATGCACCTGGCCGCAGAGAGTCACGTGGACCGCTCTATCGACGGACCTGCTGCCTTTATTCAGACCAACCTGATTGGAACTTTCACCCTGCTGGAAGCTGCCCGCCAGTACTGGTCAGCTCTCGATACGGCCCAGAAGCAGGCTTTCCGCTTCCACCATATTTCGACCGATGAAGTCTACGGCGACCTGCACGGTACCGATGATCTGTTCACCGAAGAGACTCCGTACGCGCCAAGCAGCCCGTACTCTGCCTCCAAGGCCGGCAGCGACCATCTTGTCCGCGCCTGGAACCGCACCTATGGCCTGCCGGTGGTGGTGACCAACTGCTCCAACAACTACGGCCCGTATCACTTCCCGGAAAAACTTATTCCGCTGACCATCCTCAATGCCCTCGCTGGCAAACCGCTGCCCGTCTACGGCAACGGAGAACAGATCCGCGACTGGCTGTACGTAGAAGATCACGCCCGGGCGCTATACAAAGTGGCGACGGAAGGCCGTAGTGGTGAAACGTATAACATCGGCGGCCATAACGAGCGTAAAAACATTGATGTCGTGCGCACCATTTGCGCCATTCTCGATAAAGTGGTTGAACAGAAGCCGGGCAATATCAGCCAGTTTGCCGATCTGATTACGTTTGTGAAAGACCGTCCGGGTCATGACCTGCGTTATGCCATTGATGCGGCGAAAATTCAGCGCGATCTGGGCTGGGTGCCCGAAGAGACATTTGAAAGCGGAATTGAAAAAACGGTTCACTGGTACCTGAACAACACGACCTGGTGGCAGCGCGTGCTGGATGGCTCCTATGCCGGTGAACGTCTTGGCCTGAACAACTAAAAAGGAAAGAAGCATGAAAGGTATTGTACTGGCCGGCGGCTCCGGCACGCGTTTATATCCGATCACCCAGGGTGTTTCCAAGCAGCTACTGCCCATTTATGACAAACCGATGATTTACTACCCGGTTTCTGTTCTGATGCTGGCGGGAATCAAGGATATCCTGATTATCACTACGCCGGAGGATATGCCCGCATTTCAGCGTCTGCTGGGTGACGGTTCTCAGTTTGGCGTGAATTTCAGCTACGCGATTCAGCCGTCGCCGGACGGTCTGGCGCAGGCCTTTATCATCGGCGAGAAGTTTATCGGTAATGATGCCTGTGCATTAGTTCTGGGCGATAATATCTACTTTGGTCAGAGCTTTGGACGGAAACTGGATGCGGCGGCCAGCAAAACATCCGGAGCTACGGTATTCGGCTACCAGGTTCTCGATCCGGAACGTTTCGGTGTGGTGGAGTTTGATGAGAACTTTAAAGCGCTGTCGATTGAAGAGAAGCCGCTGAAGCCGAAATCTGACTGGGCGGTGACCGGACTCTATTTTTATGACACCGATGTGGTGGCAATGGCGAAGGAAGTTAAACCCTCCGCGCGTGGGGAGCTTGAGATCACCACGCTGAACCAGATGTATCTGGATCGGGGTGACCTGCAGGTTGAACTGCTGGGCCGTGGTTTTGCCTGGCTGGATACGGGAACCCACGACAGCCTGATTGAGGCCTCTCAGTTTATCCATACCATCGAGAAGCGTCAGGGGATGAAAGTAGCCTGTCTGGAAGAAATTGCTTATCGCAAGCAGTGGCTGAGCGCGGAAGGGGTGGCGGTACAGGCCGAACGGTTGAAGAAAACCGAGTACGGTGCTTACCTGAAACGTCTGCTGAATGAGCATTAATGGCTGCCGGTCATCATTGGGATATTAACGTATGAAAATTTTACTGATTGGCAAAAATGGCCAGGTGGGCTGGGAGCTGCAACGTGCGCTGTCCACGCTGGGCGAAGTGGTTGCCGTGGACTTTTTTGATAAAACGCTATGCGGTGATCTTACCAACCTGGAAGGGATCGCGCAGACGGTCCGTACGGTAAAACCGGATGTAGTGGTGAACGCGGCTGCCCATACGGCGGTGGACAAAGCGGAAAGCGAGCGCGAGCTTTCCGATCTGCTGAACGACCGGGGCGTGGCGGTGCTGGCAGTAGAGTCAGCGAAGCTGGGGGCGTTGATGGTGCACTACTCAACGGACTATGTGTTTGACGGCCAGGGAAGCCACTATCGTCTGGAAGATGAGGCGACCGGCCCGCTGAACGTGTACGGCGAAACCAAACGAGCCGGGGAAATCGCGCTGGAGCAGGCGAATCCGCGCCATCTTATTTTCCGTACCAGTTGGGTATATGCCACCCGCGGGGCAAACTTCGCTAAAACGATGCTGCGTCTGGCAGGTGAGAAAGAGGCGCTGTCGATTATTAACGATCAGCACGGTGCGCCAACCGGCGCAGAGCTGCTGGCGGACTGTACGGCAATCGCCATTCGTGAAGAACAGCGCAACCGTGCTGTAGCCGGGACCTATCATCTGGTGGCCAGCGGGGAAACCAGCTGGGCGGAGTACGCGGAATTTGTTTTTGAGGTGGCGCGGTCGCACGGCGCAGAGCTGGCAATCAAAGCAGTAAGCGGTATCCCCACCACGGCCTACCCAACGCCGGCAAAACGTCCGCTGAACTCACGGCTGTCGAATGAGAAATTCCAGCGTGTATTTGGCGTGACGCTGCCGGACTGGCGCCAGGGCGTGGCGCGCGTGGTAACAGAAGTTCTGGGCAAGTAAACGGGCAGAAATATTATGAATATTATTAAGACAGATATCCCTGAAGTGCTGATTTTTGAGCCTCGTGTTTTCGGCGATGCGCGCGGTTTTTTCTTTGAGAGCTTCAGCAGTAAAGTATTTGATGAAGCAGTAGGGCGGAAAGTGGAGTTTGTTCAGGATAACCACTCTCAGTCGCAGAAAGGCGTGCTGCGCGGACTGCACTATCAGCTTGACCCGCATGCCCAGGGCAAACTGGTTCGCTGCATTGAAGGCGAGGTGTTTGATGTGGCGGTCGATATCCGCCGTTCATCGCCAACGTTTGGTAAATGGGTGGGGGCGGTACTGAGCGCGGAAAACAAGCGTCAGCTGTGGATTCCGGAAGGGTTTGCCCATGGCTTCATGGCGTTGAGCGAAACGGTGCAGTTTGTGTACAAGGCCACGAACTATTATGCGCCGCAGTCTGAGCGGAGCATTATCTGGAACGATCCGGAGATTAATATCCAGTGGCCGGAGATTGCAGACTGTACGCTCTCTTTATCTGATAAGGATTTGCAGGCTCATACCTTAAAGACAGCTGAAGTATATAAATAAGCATAAAATATAGCTTCATTTACTGTATAGGCCCTTTATAGGCCTATACAGTATTTCAGAGACCTTTGGTGTCTTGCTTGACTTACATTGTTCCTGAGAGTAGAAACATCAACAGTTTTGCTTAATTTGCGGCCATCCGCCGCCGTCCAGTTAACTGATTAAAGTGTGATCGAATGAAAATTACTATTTCCGGTACCGGTTATGTTGGTTTATCGAATGGCATCCTGATTGCGCAAAACCACGAAGTGGTGGCGCTGGATATCATTCAATCCAAAGTTGATATGATTAACCAAAAGATTTCTCCGATTGTCGATAAGGAGATCCAGGAATATCTGGCGGAAAAACCGTTGAATTTTCGCGCGACAACTGACAAGCATGATGCCTATCGTGATGCAGACTATGTCATTATCGCTACACCGACTGACTACGATCCGAAAACCAACTACTTCAATACTTCGACCGTTGAAGCCGTTATTCGTGATGTCACCGAGATTAACCCAGACGCGGTAATGATTATTAAATCCACCATTCCCGTTGGCTTTACGCGTGATATTAAAGAGCGCCTGGGCATTGATAACGTCATTTTCTCTCCTGAGTTTCTGCGTGAAGGCCGCGCGCTTTACGACAACCTGCACCCGTCTCGTATCGTCATTGGCGAACGTTCAGAACGCGCGGAGCGTTTTGCTAATCTGCTGAAAGAAGGCGCGATTAAGCAGGATATCCCGACGCTGTTTACTGACTCTACCGAAGCTGAGGCGATTAAGTTATTCGCCAATACCTACCTGGCGCTGCGCGTAGCCTACTTTAATGAACTGGACAGCTATGCTGAAAGCCAGGGTCTGAACAGTAAACAGATCATCGAAGGCGTGTGTCTCGATCCGCGAATCGGTAATCACTATAACAATCCATCCTTTGGCTATGGCGGCTACTGCCTGCCGAAAGATACCAAGCAGCTGCTGGCAAACTACGAATCTGTACCGAATAACATCATCGGTGCCATCGTCGATGCTAACCGCACGCGTAAAGATTTTATCGCTGACTCTATCCTGGCGCGCAAGCCTAAAGTCGTTGGTATCTATCGCCTGATCATGAAGAGTGGCTCCGATAACTTCCGCGCTTCCTCAATTCAGGGCATCATGAAGCGTATCAAGGCCAAAGGCATCCCGGTCATTATCTACGAACCGGTTATGCAGGAAGATGAGTTCTTTAATTCCCGCGTGGTTCGCGATTTCGACGCGTTCAAACAAGAAGCTGACGTGATTGTCTCAAACCGAATGGCTGAAGAGCTGTCGGATGTCGCTGACAAAGTGTATACCCGCGATTTGTTCGGTAGTGACTAAATCCCCCCTCTGGCCGGGAGATGCGCTGTCGGCCAGAATTTTCCTCTCTTCTGAAGGGGGCACTATTCGCCTGACGAATCGTATTGCTCCTCTTCCCCGACCCAACTCCCTAAAAAACGTGACCTCGCTTAAATTCTTCAATCGATCATCTTGTCCCAACCATTGAGGTCGGATATGTTAAATTCACCTTGTGAAGAGCTACCGTCACTGTGATGTAGACGCTGGAGATAAGCGCCGGAAGGTAAAACAGAGCCTGCTTGCAGGCTTTTGTTGTTTCTGGATCCCGGGTTCTCAGCCGCACTGCGTTGCGATGAGGCGCTGATTGATATTGACACGGGAAGTTGCGGGATCTTTCAAGGCAAGGGCGCAGGCATAGCAAACGCAAGCCATTCATGCCCATGAGAAGAGCGTGCTGATGCTAAGGATATAGTATCAGTTTAATATGACATTTTTATTTTAAAAAGATATCCAATGCCAGCTGTAAAGACTATGCGTATCCCCACCGCTGGCAGTGTTTCATTCTTATATTATTATTTCCTATGCCTGTATTATAATTATATTAAGTTTTCTTTTCACCACTTTCGTTTGTTAAAAGTCAGCTTGGTCTTTTTCTGATCTTTGATATAAGAAATCAGAAAATAGACTGAAACAATCAACAGGATGGCAGCAACTGCTAAGAAAATTATGTTTGCCATAATGCGTACCAGAATGAAAGGAATGTTATAAATCCATTTGCCTGCGAACTAATATCTCTGCAAAAGCATGCCTTTGCCTGCTTAACATAGCCTGAATTTAAGAAAATTCCTATATGGTGTTTGTGGTTTTTTTTTGAGAAAAGTGGAAAAAACTTTTTCATTACCGTTACGTTGAACAATAGCGCTGTGGCCGACTTTGCTGGCAGACTGATGCGCTGGGGATTGTTTGCTTTATAAGGTAATGCTCTTCAGTGAAGGTAATGGAAGTGGCTTAGATGAGAGTTTGATGAAGGTTTTGTTTGCTTCGTGTTAAATCTACGTTTGGGTTTTGTGTGGTTTTCAGCGGCAGGCCATAAATAAATTACGTCTCTCAACTCTCAGCAGGATGGATAAGTTTATCCAATGACCATTTCAGATATAAAAAAGCCGCAGTAGCGTTCTGCTGCGGCTAAATCCACAATACCTGATATGACTACGCCTTGTAATAAGCTTTATACCAGTCAACGAAGTTCTTCACCCCCTGGCTAACCGTCGTTTGTGGCCTGAATCCCACCGCATCATACAGCGGCCTGGTATCTGCGCTGGTTTCCAGCACATCGCCAGGTTGTATCGGCATCATATTTTTCTCCGCCACCATCCCCAGAGCCTCTTCCAGAGCAGTGATGTAATCCATGAGCTCAACCGGTGAGCTATTCCCGATGTTATACACCCGGTATGGCGCCGAGCTATCCGCTGGTGAACCCGTTTCAACGGTCCATTCCGGATTAGGCTGCGGGATAATGTCCTGCATCCTTACAACCGCCTCAACGATATCGTCAATGTAGGTGAAGTCGCGCTTCATCTTGCCGTAGTTGTAGACATCAATACTCTTACCTTCCAGCATGGCTTTCGTAAACTTGAACAGCGCCATATCCGGACGGCCCCACGGGCCGTAGACGGTGAAGAATCTCAGTCCGGTGGTTGGAATGCCATAAAGATGCGAGTAGGTATGCGCCATCAGTTCATTCGCTTTCTTGGTGGCGGCATACAGCGAAACCGGATGATCAACTGAATCCTCCGTAGAGAACGGCATTTTACGGTTCAGGCCATAGACCGAACTGGATGAGGCATAGAGCAAATGCTCAACGTCGTTGTGTCTGCAGCCTTCAAGAATGTTCAGATAACCAATCAGGTTAGCGTCAGCATAAGCGAACGGGTTTTCCAGGGAGTAGCGAACTCCTGCCTGCGCGGCGAGATGGATCACTCGGTTAAATTTCTCGTTAGCAAAAAGCCGGGCAATACCTTCACGATCCGCGAGATCGATTTTGTGAAAACTGAACAGTGGAGATTGCAGTAAATCCAGACGGGCCTGCTTAAGATTGACGTCATAATAGTCGTTCATGTTGTCGAGGCCGACAACCTCATGACCCGCCTCCAGAAGGCGCTTGCAGGTATGAAAGCCGATGAATCCTGCGGCTCCAGTTACTAAAAATTTCATATTCATCCTCTGGGGTGACTGTGTCCCGCTATCTATTCGTTGATTTTACACTGGCTTGCCGCGTGGATCACCTGCTTTACCGTTGCTGATTATGTTCATGTGTTCGCTGGGGAAGCGCTGGCGTCCGGATAGTATCGAGAATGTACTGGCGTTCTGTAGTTTCAATGAAATTCATTATCCGTGCTTTATGATTAGCAAGATAATGATTGCGTATGGTTTGATCGCGTACTCAGGATTCCCTGTTCTGCCTGAACGGTTTATGCCCCGGAGAATTAACGCAGATTAAAATTGATTTTATGTTTGAGTTTACAATTATTTCACATTGAAGGCGGCTTTTTAAGGTTTTCCTTTTTAAATCAAACGCTTATTTTCATTGCTGTATTTTGTTTAAATTATGTTTACCCCCTGAATCATTTGCAATATGAATTGATTGGCAACGTATTTTCATTTTTATTCCTATAGACCAGCGCTATAATGCTGCTGCTCATTTGCATGACCATTGTGTTGTCAGCTTAATCAGCTATCCTGTGCGCAGCATTAAATATGACACTAAACTGATTGTTGGCGTCATTTCAATCAATATTGGAGCACAGTTTGCGCTGATTCATCAGAAGATGAATGGGTAGATAACGGAGACAGAGCCCTGTGACGCATGAAAAACAGGCTTGTCGGAAGAGCGAATTGAGAAATTCCTGATGGATGAGGCGAAAGCAAACAGCGAGAGTGTGCCCCTGCTTGAATCTTTATCGTTTTCAAGCGAGCAACACCCGGTGTCACGGGCGGCCACTTTTTCGACAGCCGCTGTTTAACCTCAGGACGGCGTTGAGCCAGTGCGCTGTGGTTGTGATAACCGGCGCTGGAGATGTTGACAGACAAGATAGATGAATCATTACGCAGTTTGGTTGCGACAGCCAAGGGCGGTAGCGTGATTTAAAACTATCTCATAACATTAAGGGGAGGGGGTATCTGACTGTAAAATAGCAGTTTTTACTGTTTGCCATGAAACAGCACATTAACTGGTCATCTCCAGGTCAGCATCTCACTTGTCCCAGTTCGGTATGCAAGATCTACAATGGTCGGCTGCTGCCAATGCATTAAAGCGGAGACAAAACTCGGGAAAATCTTGCTTTAATCTATGTGCTTAGGTTTTCAGCTCGTATGCTCAAGTCACGGTATCTACCGGCAATCTATAAGTTCGGGCGTTAGAGCTATCGCAGCTGACGGGGGTTTAGTCAGCTACAACGCGAAATCTAAAGTGCATAACAAAATGCTTAAAATTTCGTAGAATAATTTATGAGTATAAAAATGAAGTATAATCTAGGGTATTTATTTGACCTGCTTGTTGTTATCACTAATAAAGATCTAAAGGTACGGTATAAAAGTAGCGTGTTTGGTTATTTATGGTCAATTGCCAATCCTTTGCTTTTTGCGATGATCTACTATTTTATTTTCAAACTGATCATGCGTGTTCAGATACCTAATTATACCCTTTTTCTAATAACGGGGCTGTTTCCCTGGCAGTGGTTTGCAAGCTCAGCAACAAATTCACTTTTTTCATTTATTGCTAATGCGCAAATTATTAAAAAAACTGTATTTCCGCGCTCAGTTATCCCGCTCAGTAATGTCATGATGGAAGGGTTACACTTCTTGTGTACCATTCCTGTCATCGTCGCTTTTCTTTTTGTATACGGTATGCGTCCTTCGCTTTCGTGGCTGTGGGGAATACCGCTCATTGCTATCGGGCAGGTGATATTCACCTTTGGCATATCCATAATCTTTTCAACGTTGAATCTATTTTTTAGAGATCTGGAAAGATTTGTGACTCTCGGTATTATGTTAATGTTCTACTGTACGCCCATTTTATACGCATCCGATATGATTCCGGCAAAATATAGCTGGGTTATTGACTATAACCCTCTGGCGAGTATGATTTTAAGCTGGCGCAACTTATTTATGGATGGGGTTTTAAACTATGAGCATATTTCAGTATTATATTTGACGGGTATAGTGCTGACGGTTATCGGTCTGAGTATTTTTAATAAATTAAAATATCGCTTTGCAGAGATCTTGTGATGGAACCAGTAATTGATTTTAATAATGTGACAAAAGAGTATCCACTTTACCATCATATTGGCTCAGGTATTAAAGATTTAATATTTCATCCCAAAAGAGCATTTCAATTACTGAAGGGCCGCAAATATCTTGCTATTCAGGATGTTTCTTTTACGGTCGGTAAAGGAGAGGCCGTTGCGCTCATCGGGCGAAATGGCGCAGGTAAAAGCACATCTTTGGGGCTGGTTGCCGGCGTGATAAAACCCACAAAAGGATCGGTCACCACGCGTGGGCGAGTCGCTTCAATGCTTGAGCTGGGCGGCGGCTTTCATCCAGAATTGACGGGGCGCGAGAACATTTTTCTTAATGCCACACTTCTTGGGTTACGCCGTAAAGAGGTGCAGCAGCGAATGGAGCGCATCATTGAATTTTCCGAATTAGGAGAATTTATCGATGAGCCGATCCGCGTCTATTCTAGCGGTATGCTAGCGAAGCTTGGTTTTTCTGTTATCAGTCAAGTTGAGCCTGATATTTTGATTATCGATGAAGTGCTTGCCGTCGGCGATATTTCTTTTCAGGCCAAATGTATCAAGACGATTAAAGAGTTCAAAAATCGTGGCGTGACAATATTGTTTGTTAGCCACAACATGAGTGATGTGGAAAAGATATGCGATCGGGTTGTCTGGATCGAAAATCACCGTCTGCGGGAAATCGGTTCTGCTGAAAGAATCATCGAACTTTATAAACAAGCAATGGCCTAAATCTGGTAATTAAATGAATAGTATTAAGATCTATACCTGTCATCATAAGCCGAGCGCATTCCTTAATGCATCGATTATCAAACCATTGCATGTAGGTAAAGCCAACTCCTATAATGATATCGGCTGTATTGGCGATGATACAGGTGATAATATTTCGTTTAAAAACCCTTTTTACTGTGAGTTAACAGCACATTATTGGGTTTGGAAAAATGAATCTCTTTCTGATTATGTCGGCTTTATGCATTATCGCCGACATCTGAACTTTTCCTCAGAGCAGAGCTTTCCCGAAGATAATTGGGGCGTCGTTAATTCACCCGTTATTGATGCAGAGTATGAAAAGCAGTTTGGTTTAACCGACACGGCAATCCAGGATTGTATTTCAGGGTTTGACCTGCTGTTACCAAAGAAGTGGTCTGTGACCTCTGCCGGCAGTAAAAATAACCTCGATCATTATGAGAAAGGTGAGTTTTTACATATAAAGGACTATCTGGCTGCCCTGGAGGTTGTCGAAGAGCTTTATCCGGACTATAAAGCGGCTATTCAGCAGTTTAACAATGCCACAGATGGCTATTACACGAACATGTTTGTGATGCACAAAGATATGTTCGTGGATTATTCAGAATGGCTCTTCGCGATTTTGGCTAATCTTGAAAGCCGCATCTCTATGAATAATTATAACGCGCAAGAAAAGCGTGTTATTGGACATATTGCTGAGCGTCTTTTTAACATTTATATTATTAAGCAGCAGCAAGACCGGGCCCTGAAAGTTAAAGAACTTCAGCGCACTTTCGTGACGAATGAGACATTCAACGGCAAGCTGGAACCGGTTTTTCCTCACGCTGCGCCGATAGTCATCAGTTTTGATGACAACTATGCCATCAGCGGTGGAGCCTTAATCAACTCCATTGTTCGTCATTCTGATAAAAACACCCATTATGATATTGTTGTGCTGGAAAATAAGGTGAGTAACCTTAACAAGCAGCGCTTACTAAAACTGGTCTCGGCCCATACAAACTTTTCACTTCGATTTTTTGATGTGAATGCCTTTACTGAATTGAATGGCGTACATACCCGCGCGCACTTTAGCGCATCAACCTATGCTCGCTTGTTTATTCCGCAGCTTTTCCGTGAATATGAGAAGGTCATTTTTATCGATTCCGATACTGTGGTGAAGGCCGATCTTGCGACTTTGCTTAATGTCGACCTCGGCACAAACCTTGTTGCCGCCGTTAAAGATATCGTGATGGAAGGCTTCGTCAAGTTTGGTGCGATGTCGGAGTCGGCAGATGGCGTGATGCCCGCCGGCGAGTATCTGCAAAAAACGCTTAAAATGACCAATCCGGATGAGTATTTCCAGGCGGGAATTATCGTTTTTAACGTTGCCCAGATGGTGCAGGAAGATACCTTCTCAGCGCTGATTAAGACGCTCAAAGAGAAGAAGTACTGGTTCCTCGACCAGGACATCATGAACAAAGTCTTCTATGGCCGGGTTGAGTTTTTACCGCTGGAGTGGAATGTCTATCACGGTAATGGCAATACGGATGACTTTTTCCCCAATCTCCAGTTCGCAACATATATGCGCTTTTTAAAAGCCAGAAAGAACCCGAATATGATTCACTATGCCGGGGAGAATAAACCGTGGAATACGGACAAGGTTGACTTTTATGACGATTTCCTGGAAAACGTCATCAATACGCCATGGGAAAAAGAGACCTATTTCCGTCAGTTATCTCCGGTAAATTCATCAAGTCCTGCGCAAACTGCAGGGCAAACGCCAGTTCTGCTTCAGACTAAGATCAAAAAAGCGTTGATGCCTTTCCTTAATAAATATGCTCCTGTCGGTTCACCGAGGCGAAACACGATAACAAAATACTACTATAAAGTTAGACGCTCAATTCTTGGTTAAGGCTGCTGGAGTTATATTATGAACAGTAAAAATATTCTCATCGTCGGAGCGGGTTTTTCCGGTGTGGTTATCGCACGCCAGCTCGCTGAACAAGGTCATCACATCAGAATTATTGACCAGCGTGACCACATAGGCGGTAACTCCTATGATGCGCGCGATCCGCAAACTGACGTTATGGTTCACGTTTATGGCCCGCATATCTTTCACACCGATAATGAAACAGTGTGGAACTATGTGACTCAGCACGCTGAAATGATGCCGTATGTGAACCGTGTCAAAGCAACGGTTAATGGCCAGGTGTTCTCTCTGCCGATCAACCTGCATACCATCAACCAGTTTTTTGCGAAGACCTGTTCGCCAGATGAGGCCCGGGCGCTGATTGCCGAAAAAGGGGACAGTTCGATCCTGGAACCGAAGACCTTTGAAGAACAGGCTCTGCGTTTTATCGGCAAAGAGCTCTATGAGGCGTTCTTCAAGGGCTATACCATCAAGCAGTGGGGGATGGAGCCCTCGCAGCTTCCGGCGTCGATTCTTAAGCGTCTGCCGGTTCGTTTTAACTACGATGATAATTACTTTAACCACAGATTTCAGGGCATGCCGAAACTGGGTTATACGAAAATGATTGAGTCAATCGCCAATCATGAAAATATTACCATCGAACTTCAGCAATCGTTTAACGCTGAAGAGAGAGAACAGTACGATCACGTGTTCTATAGCGGGCCGCTGGATGCTTTTTATTCCTATCAATATGGTCGACTGGGCTATCGTACTCTGGATTTTGAAAAATTCACCTGGCAGGGCGATTATCAGGGCTGCGCGGTAATGAATTACTGCTCGCTGGATGTTCCTTATACCCGTATCACTGAACATAAGTACTTTTCGCCCTGGGAATCCCATGAGGGATCGGTCTGTTACAAGGAATACAGCCGCGAATGTGGTGAAAAGGATATCCCTTATTATCCGATTCGTCAGATGGGAGAGATGGCTTTACTCGATAAATATTTGTCCCTCGCGGAAAATGAAAAGAATATGACGTTTGTTGGCCGCCTTGGAACCTATCGATATCTGGATATGGATGTCACTATCGCTGAAGCATTAAATACAGCCGATAAGTACTTGTCCTCCCTTAGCAGTAATGAGTCTATGCCAGTATTTACGGTTTCTGTGCGATGAATTGCTCCGCATTAATAGTCACGTATAATCGTTTAGAGAAGTTAAAGCTGACTATTGCCAACACGGTGAAATTAAATTTTACCGCGATTATTGTTGTCAATAACGGGTCCACGGATGGAACCCAGGCCTGGTTAGCCACCCTTAGCGACCCGCGAGTGATTGTTCTTAATCTGCCATCCAACAGCGGTGGCGCGGGTGGCTTTAAGGCCGGGAGTCAATATTTATGCGACAACGTCGATAGCGACTGGGTTTTCTTTTACGATGATGATGCCTGGCCCGAGAGCGATGCGCTGGAAAAATTTGCCCAGCTAGAAAAGGCTAACTGTCGGGTGTTCACCGCTTTGGTCAAGGATCTTCAGGGGCAACCCTGTCCGATGAACATGCCTTTTGCCAAAGTTCCGTCGTCGTTTATGGACACATTACGCTACATCAGAAATCCTGCGGAGTTTCTTCCGTCGGTTTCCCGGGCGTGTGCGGTACAGACGGTTTCCTTTGTCGGTATGATTATTCAGCGAGATGTGCTACAAAAGCGTCTCCACAGTATTCACGACGAATTATTTTTATATTTTGACGATCTCTATTTTGGCTATCAGCTGACATTAGATGGCGAAGCTATTCGCTATTCTCCCGAGGTCATCTTTACCCACGATGTGAGTATCCAGGGGAAATGTATTGTTCCCGAATGGAAGGTTTATTATCTTTGTCGAAATCTTATTTTGGCGAAGAGAATTTTTCCGCGAGTTGCCATTTTTAGCCGTCTCTCAATCCTTTTACGGTTGATTAAATATGTATCAATATTGCCATGGCAACGCAATAAATTGTTATATTTTAAATACTTGCGTCGTGGAATTATCCATGGTGTAAAAGGAATCAGCGGTAAGAATCATTAAGTGGATATAGCAATGAAAAAACTGTGTTATTTCATAAACTCGGATTGGTATTTTGATTTGCACTGGATTGATCGTGCGATCGCCGCCCGAGATGCTGGTTATGAGATTCACATCATCAGTCATTTTGTCGACGGTAAAGTGCTGAATAAATTTAAAACATTCGGTTTTAAGTGTCATAATGTCCCACTTGATGCTCAATCATTTAATGCATTAACTTTCTTTCGGGCCTTTTTTGCCTCCCGAAAGCTCATTAAAGAAATTAATCCCGACCTTTTACACTGTATCACTATTAAACCCTGTCTGATCGGTGGGCTCCTGTCCAGGACAAACAACCGTCCCATCATCGTGAGTTTTGTTGGTCTGGGTCGTGTATTTTCAGGTGATACGGGTTTGCTTAAGCTATTGCGCAATATCACCATCATGGCCTACAAATATATTGCCAGTAATAAGCGCAGTATATTTATGTTTGAGCACGATAAAGATCGTAAAAAACTGGCGGGTTTTGTCGGGATTGACTATCAGCAGACTATTGTCATCGATGGCGCGGGTATCAATCCGGAGATCTATAAATATTCTCTGGAGCAGGAGCGTGACGTTCCGGTTGTGCTGTTTGCCAGCAGAATGCTCTGGAGTAAAGGGCTCGGGGATTTAATTGAAGCCAAGAAAATCCTCGAAGCAAGAAATATTCATTTTACGCTAAACGTCGCCGGGATACTCGTTGAAAACGATAAGGATGCTATATCCCTTGCGGTGATCCAGCAATGGCATAAAGAAGGCCTGATTAACTGGTTGGGTCACAGCTCTAACGTCTGCGACTTGATCGAGGAGTCGAACATTGTGGCATTACCTTCGATCTATTCCGAAGGCGTGCCGCGTATTCTGCTTGAGGCTTCCTCGGTTGGCCGGGCCTGCATTGCCTACGATGTTGGCGGCTGCGATAGCCTGATCATTAATAACGATAACGGCATTATCGTGAAAAGTAACTCTCCGCAGGAGCTGGCCGATAAGCTTGAATTCTTGTTAGCCAATCCCAAAGCACGAGTAGAGATGGGTATTAAAGGACGGCAACGCGTTCAGGATAAGTTTTCTAGCGGTATGATCATTAGCAAGACCTTAAAGACTTATCATGATGTGGTTCAGGGATGATGTAACGCAAGAGATTACAGCTTCATGTAAATCAAACACCTCCGAAGCGGTTGCATTTTAAGCTATGTAACTGCTCAGCAAACGCATGATGAGTTTAATGATTGCGTGCCACTTATTTTGAAGGTGATTGAATGTCTGATGAATCAAGTAACGTTATTGTATCCGTTATTATCCCTGTCCATAACGCCGCGGAGTATATTGCTGAGACGCTTACTACGGTGTTAGCCCAGTCTTTAAAAGAGATTGAGATTATCCTTGTTAACGATAGCTCAACGGATAATACTCTGGATATTGTCACTAAAATAGCCAGTGAAGATTCGCGAGTCCGGGTTATCACCAACCCGAGCAACGTTGGTGGCGGCGAATCGCGAAATATTGGCCTACGTGTAGCGACCGGCGAATACATCATTTTCCTCGACGATGACGATTACGCCGATAAAGAGATGTTAAAGAGAATGTCCGACCGGGCTACGGCCCTGCAAACGGATGTTGTTATCTGCCGGTGCCAGTCAATCGATCTGCAAACCAATACCCGTTCTCCCATGCCTTTGTCGGCGCGTGAGGATTTACTGCCTGAAAAAGAGGTCTTCTCTTCACGGGAAATTGCTGACGATTTTTTCAGAGCCTTTATATGGTGGCCATGGGATAAGCTCTTCAGACGCGAGGCTATCCTGGCAATGGGCCTGGAGTTTCAACCGCTGAGAACCACAAACGACCTGTACTTTGTGAGTTGTTTCATGCTGTTAGCAAATCGCATCTCTCTGGTTGATGAGATCTTAATCTCTCATACTATCCACCGCGCTGAGTCGCTTTCCTCCACCAGAGAAAATTCGTGGCACTGCGCGCTGCAGGCATTAACTTCGCTACGTTTGTTTATGCAAGATCGTGATTTACTGGCGTCCAGAAGTCGTGATTTTAATAATTACGCCGTTGTTTTTCTTGAGTGGCATCTCAATACGATTTCTGGCGGTACGTTTAACCCGTTGTTTAATGAAGTAAAGTCGTTCATCTTATCTTTAGAAATCGATCGTGATGACTTTTATGATGACTTTATCAAAGCTGCGTATGGCCGGATCGTTAATCAGTCAGCGGAAGAGTATATTTTTTCTCTGAAAGACAGAGCGTTACGCGAGCTTGAACATTCACAAATGATGAACTCAACGCTGCAGGAAGAAATGACTTCTCTTAAACAGTCGACGGTATCTCAGCGAAGTGAAATTGATGTTCTGAAGGCGCAGGTTAGCGATAAAACCACCATTATCCACGAGCTTGAACAGCGGAATACGCGTTTAGAAGAAGAATATCAAACTCAACAACAGAAATTGCTCAGCATTGAAAATGCGTACCATGAGCTGACTCAGCGCTATACAGATTTGGTTTCATCTTTGTCATGGAAAATGACGAAACCATTGAGGCTAGTTAAAGAAATAACCGCCCGAAAAAAGTCATGACGATGATAAACCGGTGATATCAACCAGCGCGCTGGCGATGTTGATATTGCAAGGGAGGCGTCATGCCGCCTCCCTTTGATCACTTACTTATGCCTGCTCCGCAGGTTTTCCACCACATCCGTTAAATTCAGCCCCTGATCCTGCAGCAGCACCAGCAGGTGATACATCAAATCCGACGCTTCATTCTTCAGTTCGAACTGGTCATGCACCGTCGCGGCCAGCGCGGTCTCCACGCCTTCTTCCCCCACTTTCTGCGCAATACGTTTGGTGCCGCTGGCGTACAGCTTCGCGGTATAGGAGCTTTCCGGATCGGCGTGTTTGCGTTCCGCCAGCAGCTGCTCCAGCTGATATAAGAACAGCCACTGATGGCCGGTTTCGCCAAAGCAGCTTGAGGTGCCTTTATGGCAGGTTGGGCCAATCGGATTAACCAGCGCCAGCAGGGTATCGTTATCGCAATCCGGGGTGATGCTCACCACGTTGAGGAAATTGCCCGACGTTTCCCCCTTGGTCCACAGACGCTGTTTGGTCCGCGAATAAAAGGTCACCTTGCCGGTCTCTTCGGTTTTCGCCAGCGCATCCTGATTCATATAGCCCAGCATCAGCACTTCACCAGAAACGGCGTGCTGCACGATGACCGGCATCAGACCGTCGGTTTTTTGCCAATCCAGCTGTTCACTTAACATACCCTAATCTCCACGCCCTGTGCTGCCAGGTACGTTTTCAGTTCACCAATATTAATAATTTGCTTGTGGAACACCGAGGCGGCCAGCGCGCCGTCGACGTTAGCGTCGCGGAAGGCTTCCAGGAAGTGCTCCATGGTGCCCGCGCCGCCGGATGCAATCAGCGGCACGTGGCACACGGCGCGGACCTTGCTTAACTGCGCCAGATCGTAGCCGTTACGCACGCCGTCCTGGTTCATCATATTGAGGACGATTTCGCCGGCCCCGCGCTTTTGCACTTCCTGCACCCAGTCCAGGGTTTCCCACTGCGTCACCCGCGTCCGGCTCTCATCGCCGGTATACTGGTTGACGTGATACTTACCGCTCGCGGCGTCAAACCAGGTATCGATGCCCACCACAATACACTGCACGCCGAAACGGTCGGCCAGACGGGTAATCAGCGTCGGATCCGCCAGGGCAGGGGAGTTGATGGAGATTTTATCCGCGCCGAAGGAGAGAATTTGCGCCGCATCGTCCAGCGACTTAATGCCGCCGGCGACGCAGAACGGAATGTCGATCACTTCCGCGACCCGCGACACCCAGCTTTTGTCCACCACGCGGCCGTCGCTGGAGGCGGTGATATCGTAGAACACCAGCTCATCCGCGCCTTCGTCGGCATAGCGTTTTGCCAGCGGGACGATATCACCGATGATTTCGTGATTACGGAACTGCACGCCTTTCACTACCTGGCCGTCGCGAACGTCGAGACAGGGGATTATCCGTTTTGCCAGCATTGAATGGCCTCCGTTACGTTAAATTTACCTTCCAGCAGCGCCCGGCCGACAATCACCCCGCGCACTCCGGTTCCGCGCAGTGCGGCGATATCATGCAGATCGCCAATGCCGCCGGAAGACTGAAATGCGACCTGCGGATAGCGGGCGCAGACTTCTTCATACAGCGAGACGTTAGACCCGGCCAGCGTCCCGTCGCGGGAAATATCGGTGCACAGCACATGCTGCAGGCCGACGGACTGATAGCTCTCCACCAGCTCCTCCAGGGTTACGCCGGAGTTCTCCTGCCAGCCGCTGACCGCCACCTGCTTGTTGCCTTCCGCGTCGATCCGCACGTCAAGCGCCAGCACCAGATGCTGCGGGCCAAAACGCGTAAACCAGCCTTTCACCACTTCCGGCGACTTCACCGCCGTCGAACCCACCACCACGCGCGCCACGCCTGCATCAAGCAGGGCGGCCACGTCTTCTTCCGTCCGCACGCCGCCGCCAACCTGCACCGGCACGTTCACGCCGGCAACCAGGGTTTTCAGCAGCGGGATCTGGCGCTTCGCCGGATCTTTCGCCCCAGTCAGGTCGACCAGGTGCAGCACTTCGGCCCCCTGAGCGGCATAGGATTGCAGGCGCGGCAGCGGGTCGTTACCGTAGTCGCGCTGCTGACCGTAATCGCCCTGATGGAGGCGGACGACCGTGCCGTCAATTAAATCTAAAGCAGGAATGATCATCACATCTCCAGGAAGTTTTTCAGCAGCTGCGCCCCGGCGCTGCCGGAGCGTTCAGGGTGGAACTGGACGCCAAAGAAGTTATCTTTCTGCACCGCCGCGGTGAAGGCCTCGCCGTAGCTGCACTGGGCGATGGTATTGACGTTGACCGGCATCGCGTAGCTGTGGACGAAGTAAAAATACGCCCCGTCTTCAATGCCGCGAAACAGACGATCGCCGGCTTTGGCGTATACCCGGTTCCAGCCCATATGCGGTAGCGGCAGGCCGTGGTCGGTCATTTTCGGCACGTCCTGGTCGATAATGCCCAGCAGGTCAACGCCGTTATTCTCCTCGCTGCGTTTTCCCAGCAGCTGCATGCCGAGGCAAATGCCCAGCACCGGCTGGGTACAGGCTTTAATCAGCTCGATTAAATCGCGCTCGCGCAGCTGGTCCATCGCCGCCTGAGCCGTGCCCACCCCCGGCAGAAACAGTTTATCGGCGCGCAGCACCACATCCGGGTCGCGGCTGACCTGCGGCTCGTAGCCGTGGCGGCTCACCGCGGATTTCACCGAATTGAGGTTGGCGCAGCCGGTATCGAGGATCACCACGTTCATCAGAGTACCCCTTTCGAAGACGGCAGCGTGTCGCCCTGGACGCGAATCGCCTGGCGTAGCGTGCGGCCGAAGGCCTTAAACAGGCTCTCTACGCGGTGGTGGTCGTTTTTGCCCTTGGTTTTCAGGTGCAGAGTGACCGCCATGGTATAGGAGAGCGAGCGGAAGAAGTGTTCCACCATCTCGGTGCTCAGATCGCCAACGCGCTGATAGGTAAAGTCTGCTTTGTATTCGAGGTGCGGACGGCCGGAGATATCCAACGCGCAGCGGGCCAGGCATTCGTCCATCGGCAGCACAAAGCCGAAACGGCCGATACCGCGCTTGTCGCCGAGGGCCAGCTTCAGCGCTTCGCCCAGCGCGAGCCCGGTATCTTCCACGGTGTGGTGATCGTCGATATAAAGATCGCCGCCGACGTTAATCTCCAGGCGGAAGCCGCCGTGGGTGGCGATTTGGTCAAGCATATGATCGAAGAAGCCGACGCCGGTGGAGATTTTGCTGCCGCCTTCGCGGTCCAGCCACACTTTCACATCCACCTGGGTCTCTTTGGTGATGCGCTCAACGTGGGCGTAGCGGTCGTGGCGGGTTAGCTGTTCGCAAATGGTCGGCCAGTCCAGCTTTTCGCGGTCATAGCGCAGGCCGGTAATGCCCATGTTATCCGCCAGCTGGATATCGGTCGCGCGGTCGCCAATCACGTAGCTGTTGGCGGTGTCCATCAGCCCTTGCTCCAGCCACGGCAGCACCAGTTTGGTTTTCGGCTTGCGGCAGTCGCAGTTATCCGCCGGGAGATGCGGACAAATCAGCACCTCGTCAAAGTTGACGCCCTGCGAGGAGAATATCTGCATCATCAGGTTGTGCGGGCCGTCGAACTCGTCCTGCGGCAGGCTGGCGGTTCCCAGCCCGTCCTGATTGGTGATCATCACCAGCCTGTACCCTTCCTGCTGCAGCTTCAGCAGGGCCGGGATCACCTGCGGCTCGAACGCCAGCTTATCGAAGCGGTCTACCTGAAAATCAACCGGTGGCTCGGAAATCAGCGTACCGTCACGGTCAATAAAGAGAAACTTCTGGGTCATACATTCTCCGCAGTCAAAGCGTCAATGACGCGCTGGCTCTCTGCACGGGTACCGATAGTGATACGCAAACAGCCGCTTAATGAAGGTTGTTTATTCTGGTCACGTAAGATAATGCCCTGATCCCACAAAGATTTAAATACCGCGCTGGAGGCGGTGATCCGCGCCAGAACGTAGTTGCTCTCGGAATCGAACACCTCTTCAACGCAGGCAATGCTGCGCAGCTGGCTGACCAGATAATCGCGTTCGCCGAGGATCTGCGCCACGCGCGCCCGCATGGCGGCAATGCCTTCCGCGCTGAGCGCCTGGGCGGCGATGTCGGCGACCGGCGTCGAGAGCGGATAAGGTGCGATAACCTTCATCAGCACGTTAATCACCTCGGCGTTGGCGAGGGTAAAGCCGCAGCGCAGTCCGGCCAGGGCGAAGGCCTTGGAGAGGGTACGCAGAATCACCAGGTGCGGATACTCGTTGAGCCAGGTTGCCAGCGTGGCCTGCGGGCAGAACTCAATATAGGCTTCATCCGCGACCACGATGGCTTTACCGCGCGCCATCTCCAGCAGGGTGCGAAAATCTTTCGGGTTGATAATCTGCCCGGTCGGGTTATTCGGGCTGCAGACGAACACCACTTTCACGCCGTCAAGATTGGCCGCGATGCCCGGCAGATCCAGCTGCCAGTCGGCGAGGGTGGGCACCGTACGGCAGGTCACGCCGATGGTTTCGGCGCTGACGCTGTACATGCCGTAGGTCGGCGGACAGTAGAGCACCGCGTCCTGGCCCGGCTCGCAGAAGGCGCGGATCAGCAGTTCAATGCCTTCATCGGCGCCGCGGCTGACCAACACCTGCTCCGGCTTGACGCCCGCATACTGCGCGTAGCGTTCAATGACCGCTTTCGGCTGCGGTTCCGGATAGCGGTTCATCGTCTGCTCGGTCAGCTGAAACGCGACCGCGGTCGGGAATTCGTTGGCGTTCAGCCAGACGTCGCCTTTACCGCCCAGACGGCGAGCAGATTGATACGGCGTCAGCGCGCGGACGTTGGCGCGGGCTAAATCTTCGATGCTCATGCTTGCTCCTTAAGGGCTGCGACGCGCAGCGTAACGGCGTTTTTGTGGGCGTCCAGACGCTCGGCGGCGGCCAGAATCTCAATCGTTGAGGCGAGGGCAGCAAACCCGTCGCGCGACAGCTCCTGCACGGTCATGCGTTTCTGAAAATCCGCCAGGCCGAGGCTGGAGCAGGTGGCGGTGTAGCCGTAGGTCGGCAGCACGTGGTTGGTGCCGGAGGCGTAATCGCCGGCGGACTCCGGCGACCAGTCGCCGAGGAATACCGAACCGGCGCTGGTAATGCCGTCGACCAGTTCGCGGGCGTTGCGGGTCTGAATAATCAGGTGCTCCGGACCGTACTGGTTGGAAATCTCCACGCACTGGGCGATATCGCGCGCCACGATGATGCGGCTGGCGGAGAGCGCCCCGCGGGCCGTTTCCGCACGGGACAGCGCGGCCAGCTGGCGCTCAACGGCTTGCGCGACGCGGGTGGCCATCTCGCTATCCGGCGTCAGCAGGATCACCTGCGAATCCGGGCCGTGCTCCGCCTGGGAAAGCAGGTCAGAGGCGACGAAATCCGGAGTGGCGCCGCTGTCGGCGATCACCAGCACTTCCGACGGCCCGGCGGGCATATCGATAGCCGCGCCGTCAAGACGCTGGCTGACCTGGCGCTTGGCTTCGGTCACGAAGGCGTTGCCCGGGCCAAAGATTTTATCGACCTTCGCTACCGATTCGGTGCCGAACGCCAGGGCGGCAATCGCCTGCGCGCCGCCGACGTTAAAGATATTGCGCACGCCGCACAGCTGGGCGGCATAGAGGATTTCATCGGCAATCGGCGGCGGCGAGCACAGCACCACCTGCTGGCAGCCCGCGATGCGCGCCGGCGTGGCGAGCATCAGCACCGTGGAGAACAGCGGCGCCGAGCCGCCGGGAATATATAAGCCGACGGAGGCGATAGGGCGGGTCACCTGCTGGCAGCGTACGCCCGGCAGGGTTTCCACATCGACGGCCTGCAGCCGCTGCGCGTTGTGGAAGGTTTCGATATTTTTGACCGCCACGGCCATCGCCTGCTTGAGCTCGTCGCTCAGGCGCGCGCCGGCGGCGGCAATCTCTTCATCGCTGACCTTCAGCGCCTTGACGTCGGTTTTATCGAACTTCGCGCCGTATTCGCGCAGGGCCGCATCGCCGTTGTCTTTAACGTTATTCAGGATCTCCGACACCGTCTTGCTGATGCTCTCGGAGGCGGAAATGGCCGGGCGCGTTAAGAGCTGTTGCTGTTGTTCTGCGCTACAGCCGTTCCAGTCGATAATTGTGTTGAAGCTCATGGTTGTTTCCCCTGTTTATCCCGTGACCGACCCGCCGGTTTACTCCATCATCTTCTCAATCGGCAGGACCAGAATGGAGCTGGCGCCCAGCGCTTTCAGTTTTTCCATGGTTTCCCAGAACAGGGTTTCGCTGCTCACCATGTGCATCGCCACGCGCTGCTTGTCGCCGGCCAGCGGCAGAATGGTCGGGCGCTCGGCGCCGGGCAGCAGGGCGACCACTTCTTCCAGGCGCTCGGTCGGCGCGTGCATCATGATGTATTTTGATTCGCGGGCCTGAATCACCCCCTGAATACGGGTCAGCAGGCGGTCGATCAGCTGCTGTTTGCTATCGGCCATCTCGCCGTCGCGCTGGATCAGGCAGGCTTTGGAGCGGAACATCACTTCCACTTCGCGCAGGCCGTTCGCTTCGAGAGTCGCGCCGGTTGATACCAGGTCGCAAATCGCGTCGGCCAGACCGGCGCGCGGAGCCACTTCAACCGAGCCGTTCAGCAGGCAGGATTTGAACGAGATCCCTTTCTGGTCAAGGTAGCGCTTCAGCAGGTGCGGGTAGGAGGTGGCGATGCGTTTGCCGTTAAGCGCCGCCGGGCCGTCCCAGGGTTCATCCGCCGGGGTCGCCAGCGACAGGCGGCAGCCGCCGAAGTCGAGACGGCGCAGGGTGAAATAGCGCGGGTCTTCGCCCTGAGCGCGGCGGCTCAGCAGCTCTTCCTCCAGCACGTTTTCGCCGATAATCCCCAAATCGACCACGCCGTCCATGATAAGGCCCGGAATATCGTCATCACGCACGCGCAGAATATCGATGGGCATATTTTCCGCCAGCGCGATCAGGCGCTGGGTGTGCAGATTCACTTTGATGCCGCAGCGGCTGAGTAATTCGCGTGAATCTTCGCTTAAACGCCCTGATTTCTGAATAGCTATGCGTAAACGGCTATTGTCTAACATTCTTATTTTCCTCTGTAACCCTGTCTGAATCTGTCCGAATTCGGTCCAAAAAAAAGCCCCCGGAAGTGAATCTTCCGGGGGCTCTCTTTGCGTTCATGCACCACTGGAAGATCCAAACGTCTTCCAGCACACATCGCCTGAAAGACTAGTCAGGATGATGGTGATGATGGTGGTTTTTAAATTGAACGCTGTTCATAAAATTCTCTGTGAATGACTATGCATTTGATGCCTTTTAACCTAAACCACTTCACTCGCATAAAGCAAGGGCTTTTTTCTATCATTAATTGATTTCATATTGACCTTAGAAATTGTCAGCTGCCGCCGGCTGGCGTAGCCTTAAGTCAGCACAGCGAAAATTCAGGAGCAAGGGGATGAAAAAGGTCGCAATTGTAGGTTTAGGATGGCTGGGTATGCCGCTTGCGCTGTCGTTGATGTCGCGGGGATGGCAGGTGACCGGCAGTAAGACCACGCAGGATGGCGTCGAGGCGGCGCGGATGTGCGGCATCGACGGCTATCCGCTGCGTCTGGAGCCGCAGCTGGTCTGCGACACCGAAGATCTGGATGCCTTAATGAACGTTGACGCGCTGGTCATTACCTTACCGGCGCGGCGAACCGGACCGGGAGAGGACTTTTATCTTCAGGCGGTACAGGAGATCGTCGATACCGCGCTGGCGCATCACGTGCCGCGTATCATATTCACCAGCTCAACGTCGGTTTACGGCAACGCCAGCGGCACGCTGAAAGAGAACTCGCCCCGCAACCCGCAAACCGCTAGCGGGCGGGTGCTGAAAGAGCTGGAGGACTGGCTGCATAACCTTCCCGGCACCTCGGTGGACATTCTGCGCCTCGCCGGGCTGGTGGGGCCGTCCCGTCATCCGGGGCGCTTTTTTGCCGGAAAATCCGCGCCGGACGGCCAGCACGGCGTCAATCTGGTGCATCTTCAGGATGTGATTGCCGCGATCGAACTGTTACTGCAGGCTCCGAAAGGCGGGCGCATCTATAATATATGTGCGCCTAAGCATCCCGCGCGCGGCGTCTTTTATCCGCAGATGGCCCGCGAGCTTGGGCTTCCCGTCCCCGTATTCTCTGATAACCCGGAGAACGGTAGCGGTAAGATCGTAGATGGCAGCCGTATTTGCAACGAACTGGGGTTTGAGTACCAATACCCCGATCCGCTGGTCATGCCGATGGAGTAATGCGCCAGCGGTGAATCGCGTACCGTAAGGGGGTAGCGATGAAACCACTGCTGGATGTGCTCGTCATTCTTGATGCCCTCGACAAAGAGGGCAGTTTTGCCGCCGCCTCGGCGAAGCTCTATAAAACGCCGTCGGCGCTGAGCTACACCATTCATAAGCTGGAAAGCGATCTCAATATTCAACTGCTTGACCGCAGCGGCCACCGGGCGCGCTTTACCCGTACCGGGCAGATGCTGCTGGAAAAGGGGCGCGACGTGCTGCACACCGCCCGCGAACTGGAAAAGCAGGCCGTCAGGCTGCAGCAGGGCTGGGAAAATGCGCTGATACTCAACGTCGACGCCACCTTTCCGTTCCCGCTGTTGGCTCCCGCGATCGCGGCGTTTTATCACCAGCATCACGCCACCCGCCTTGAATTCCGCCGCGATATCCCGGGCGCAAACTGGCAGATGCTGATGGAAGGGCGGGCGGATCTTCTGCTCGGCGTGCTGGGCGACCCGCCGGCGCTCAGCGGCTGCGGCTCTGTTCTGCTGGGAGAGGTGGCGCAGGCGTTTGTTGTTGCGCCCCGGCATCCGCTTGCGCAGATTGCCGGCCCGCTGGGCTGGCGGACGTTGCGCCGTCATCGGGCGATTGTGGCCGACGGCGCGTGGCCGCAGATTGACGCTCAGGATAGCCTGGCGGTATTCGATCTTTCCGCCCGGCTGACGCTGCTGTGCGCCGGACTGGGATGGGGCTATTTGCCGCTATTTCAGGTACAGCCTTTCATCGCCCGCGGCGAGCTACAAATATTAAAAACCACGGTGCCTGAACCGGTCAATCGCGCGTGGATAGGCTGGAATGAAGATATTTGCGGCCAGGCGGGCGAGTGGTGGCGAAAGGAGATATTAGCAAATAGTGCTATCCATCAGGTCTATAATACTAAAATCGTATGAATATTAATCTGTTAGAGAATCGCCGTAATTATTAAGCCTTGTAACATCTTGTCATCGTGCCAGTAGTTGTTGCAAAATACGCGTCCTGAAAATCAGAAACTGGCCGACGCTTTTTTAAAGTGTCGGTTATTTTTTTGGTTGAAAGACACATCATTCAATACCAAGAGGCCGGGCTTCGTACCGGATAGATATTTACTAAAAACCGACAGTGGTTGTCGCTGAGGAATACAAAGAAATGGGGCAATTTTTTGCTTACGCGCTGGCGTTCACCGTAAAAGGGGATAACTATGTCGCATAACGCTACTCCAAAAACCTCTCGCGTGGAATTACGTAAAACGCTTACGTTGATTCCGGTTGTCATGATGGGCCTGGCCTATATGCAGCCGATGACGCTGTTCGATACGTTTGGTATCGTCTCTGGATTGACTGATGGTCACGTTGCGACGGCTTACGCCTTCGCGCTGATCGCCATTCTTTTCACGGCGCTGAGCTACGGTAAACTGGTTCGCCGTTTCCCGTCGGCGGGTTCCGCTTATACCTACGCGCAGAAATCCATTAGCCCGGCCGTTGGCTTTATGGTTGGCTGGTCATCGCTGCTGGACTACCTGTTCATGCCGATGATCAACATTCTGCTGGCGAAAATTTACTTTGAAGCGCTGGTGCCTTCTATTCCATCGTGGATCTTCGTTGTCGCGCTGGTGGCCTTTATGACCATCTCCAACCTGCGCAGCATCAAGACCGTGGCGAACTTCAACACCCTGATCGTTATCCTGCAGATGGGCATCGTGGCGGTGATTGTTGGCCTGATTATCTACGGCGTTATGCACGGCGAAGGCGCGGGCACGCTGACCAGCACCCGGCCGTTCTGGTCTGAAGGCGCGCACGTGGTGCCGATGATTACCGGCGCGACCATCCTGTGCTTCTCGTTCCTCGGCTTCGACGGTATCTCTTCGCTGTCTGAAGAGACCAAAGACGCAGAGCGCGTGATCCCGAAGGCTATCTTCCTGACCGCGCTGATTGGCGGCCTGATCTTTATCGGCGCTTCCTACTTCCTGCAGCTGTACTTCCCGGATATCTCGCGCTTTAAGGATCCGGACGCATCGCAGCCTGAAATCATGCTGTACGTGGCGGGCAAAACCTTCCAGTGGGGCGTACTGATTTTCTCCAGCGTCACCGTACTGGCGTCCGGCATGGCCGCGCACGCGGGCGTTTCCCGTCTGATGTACGTGATGGGCCGCGACGGCGTGTTCCCGACGCGCTTCTTCGGCTACGTGCATCCGAAATGGCGGACTCCGGCGTGGAACGTACTGCTGGTCGGCGCGATTGCGCTGCTGGCGATTAAATTCGACCTCGTCACGGCGACGGCGCTGATTAACTTCGGTGCGCTGGTGGCGTTCACCTTCGTTAACCTGTCGGTGATCTCCCAGTTCTGGATCCGTGAAAAGCGCAACAAAACGCTGAAAGACCACTTCAACTATCTGGTTCTGCCGGTGTGCGGCGCGCTGACCGTTGGCGCACTGTGGATCAATCTGGAAGAGAGCTCCATGGTTCTCGGCCTGATCTGGGGCGGTATTGGTCTGGTCTACCTGGCCTGCGTGACCAAAAGCTTCCGCAACCCGGTACCGCAGTACGAAGACGTTGCCTGATCGCGTTTGGTGATGTGAAAAGCCGGAGGGAGACCTCCGGCTTTTTTGTTTCTGGCGTTCCGCAGGCCGGGCAGGAGCTCGGGTAACCGCTACTCAAAGCAGGCGCTGCGCTCCCGGCACTCGTCGCAGCTTGGCGACCGGCAGATAACTTCCCCCTGCTGGAGCAAACAGCGCTGACGGTAAAAGAACTTTTTCCAGCGCATATTGTGTTCGTTCATCGCCACCAGCTGCGGAAAGCAGTCGATCATCAGCAGGCGCAGTTCGGCGCGCGACGCAAGGCCCAGATCCTGCCAGAGATGGTTAAACGCCAGCGAAACCTCGGCGATAATCTGCGCCATCGGCCCGGCCTCCTGCTGCATCCAGCCCGCCAGCCACGCGCCCAGCTGCTGGCGCTCCTCTTCGCGGGTAGCGTTGAGTTCGCTCATCAGGCGGCGGCGGGTTAGCGCCTCGCCGTCCAGCGGCGTCTCCGCCTCGCCCAGGCGTCGCCGCAGCGCCTGCCAGTCGCGCGGGCTAAGCCCCATGCGCAGCGGAAAGCTGCCTTTCCCCGCGTGGTACAGCAGCCATAAGCGCCGCAGCCAGTCGAGCGGCGGCATCAGGCGACCCCCTTATGCGGCAGCGCGGCAGGCCAGCTCCCCCGGCGCTGCTGCCACCACGCGGGCAGCACTTCGGAGACCGGCCGCCACGCGCCGTCAACGCACGGTTCAATGCCTTCCTGTTCCAGCATTTGCCACGGCGTATGGCCGATACGCACGCAGAATACGGCTTTAACGTCCGCCAGCAGTTCGAGGATCGCCGCGAACCGGGCCGCGTTATCCTGCGGCTCGCACTCTTCGCGCCCCTGACAATATTTAGGCGTAAACCGTTCGTTGACCAGCACCATGCCGGCGGCCGAGAGGCTGTAGATAGAGAACCGGTCGGTGTGGCCAAAGTGGCAATCAATCACGTCCCCGCGGCTTGACGCCACGGCGACCAGGCAGGCGTCATCGGCTTCAGATTCGCCGCGGGTGGCAATGCTGGCGTGCAGCTGCGCGCGCTGGTGGAGGATTGGCAGCCAGGCCGGGAGGCTCTCCGGGGCCGGAAGCTGGGTAAACTGCTGGCTGCGATCTTCGCCAAGCATCCCGATGGCGTCGGCGCGGCACTGGTGGCAGTGGGTCATCTGCGGCATCACTTCTCCGCACCGGCTGCGGGTGGCGGCGAGCGTCTCTGCGTCCGGCTCCGGCTGGCCGTTGAGGCCAAACACCGTGCCGTGCTCCGGCCTGGCGATCAGCGGCATAATATTATGGATAAACGCGCCGCTGGCCCGCAGCGCGCTGCTCACGTCGGCCATGCCGCTATCGTTGATGCCGGGGATCAGCACCGAATTTATTTTCACCAGCACGCCCTGGGCGGTCAGCCTGCGCACGCCCTCCAGCTGACGAGCAATCAGAATCTCTCCCGCTTCGCGTCCGCTGTAGCGCTCGCCGTCCAGCCATAGCCAGGCGTAGATTTGCGCGGCAATCTCCGCGTCGAGGGTATTAATGGTGACCGTGACGTGGTCAACCCCGACGTCCAGCAGGCGGTCCACCGCGTCGGGCAGCATCAGCCCGTTGGTCGACAGGCATAACTTCAGGTCCGGCAGCTGTTCGCGGATCAGCTCCAGGGTACGGAAGGTGCGGGCGATATTGGCGAGCGGATCGCCGGGGCCGGCGATGCCGACCACCGAAAGCTGCGGGATCGCCTGTGCGACCTGACGCACTTTGACGACCGCCTGCTCAGGCGTGAGCAGCGTTGACGATACGCCGGGGCGGGACTCATTGCTGCAATCGAATTTGCGATTACAGTAATTGCACTGCAAATTGCAGGCGGGCGCGACGGGCAGATGCATCCGCGCGAAACGGTGATGCCCATTACGAGAGTAGCAGGGGTGCGCGGCAGCTTTATCGGCCACAAGCGGCGTCAGGGCGCTGTCATCCGCCGGGCGGCAGGCTGGGCCGCCAGAAAAAGAGGAGCAGGAAGTCATGGTCATACCTTCGTGGTTGGGCGATACCTTCCTGCTGCAAATGCTATACCAGAGGGGATTTTTACAACGCTATGAAAAATAAACGCTTTAACTGACTGCCGGCCAGGTAAAATTGTCGTAATTCCGCCGCGCTGGCGACAATGTCCTGAATCTCACATAACGCTTCACAGTCGCGGCATGGTGATATCCATGATCTGAATGCGATACGCCACCTGACGCGGCGTCATCCCGAGCAGCCGCGCCGCTTTGGCCTGCACCCAGCCCGCTTTCTCCAGGGCGGCGATCAGCCGCTGGCGCTCGTCGAGGCTGTTGTCGAGCCAGCCGTCTTCCGTCTGGCCGCCGTTGGGCAGCGCTTTCGGCGGGTTATCGCGATGGTTGAACAGAATCACGTCCCGGTCGATCAGGCCGCTTTCCGACATCACCGCCGAACGTTCGAGACAGTTTTCCAGTTCGCGGACGTTTCCCGGCCAGCTGTACTCCATCAGCAGGCGAATTGCCCCATCGCTGATGCGCAGCGTTCGCCCCTGGCTGTGGGCGATTTTACGTACCAGAAAATGCGCCAGTTCGGCGATATCCTCCTGGCGCTCGCGCAGCGGCGGCAGCGCGATAGGCATTACGTTCAGGCGGTAGTAAAGGTCTTCACGGAAATGCCCCAGCCGCACCTCCTCTTCCAGATGGCGGTTGGTCGCCGCGATGATGCGTACGTTGACGCGCAGGGTTTCATCGCCGCCGACGCGCTCCATCTCTCCTTCTTGCAGAATTCGCAGCAGCTTGGCCTGAAACGAGGCGCTGCTTTCACCGATTTCATCCAGGAATAGTGTGCCGCCGTCCGCCAGCTCAAAGCGGCCTTTCCGCTGGCGCACCGCGCCGGTGAACGCGCCTTTCTCATGGCCGAACAGCTCGCTCTCCAGCAGATTGTCCGGCAGCGCCGCGCAGTTAAATTTGACGAATGCGGCGGCGGCGCGCGGGGAATTATGATGAATGGCGTTGGCGATCAGCTCTTTCCCGGTGCCGCTCTCGCCGCGCACCAGCACCGTGGTATCCCAGCGGGAGACCTGACGGATAATGTCCATAATCTGCCGCATCGCCGGGCTTTTGCCGACCATATTCTCCAGGCCGAAACCGCGCGAAGGGGTACAGGCGCGCGGGCGCTCAACTCGGGGGCTCTGCTGCGGCGGCTGCGGGGCGGAGGTCGGCAGAATCATCAGGCGAATCGTCTGGGCCACCAGATTGGCGACGGTTTCGAGAAAGCGCGTGCAGGCGGGTAGCCGC
Organism: Klebsiella sp. GW_Kp182; assembly: GCF_040062275.1. Taxonomy (NCBI): domain Bacteria; kingdom Pseudomonadati; phylum Pseudomonadota; class Gammaproteobacteria; order Enterobacterales; family Enterobacteriaceae; genus Klebsiella; species Klebsiella sp. GW_Kp182. The sequence goes on from NZ_JBEAFQ010000002.1 coordinate 132,783, forward strand.
TCTTCCTGACGAGCCATCGGCTGCGCCGCCAGTACGCCGATGGGCCGGGAATGAGGGCCCATCAGCGGAACGGCGATAAACGGCAGGTCGTAGTCGTACAGGCTCAGACGATCGAGAAAGCGCTGGTCATCGGCGACGCGCGGCAGCACCAGCGACTGGCCCTGCGCCAGCACGGTACCGACCAATCCTTCCCCCGGCCGGTAGCGAATTTGCGTACTGCCGGGCAGCGTCTGGTTTTCCGTTTGCTGCAGCGCTTCGATGCTCAGGATCTCCTGCTGGCTGTCGTACAGGCAAATCATCCCGTGCTGCATAAACGCATCGTTATGTAAAACGCTCAGCACCTCCTGCAGGGTCTTGCTCGCTTCGGTAGCGCGGCTCAGCACCACGCTTATCCGCTGCATGGCGGTAAACTGCTGGGAGAGATCGAAGCGCCTGACGGTGGTGTCCGAATCGGATTTATGGATCATTGCTCACCTCCGGTCAGGGTATCAAAGAGCGGGAATCGCAGAATGAGGCTGGTGCCTCCCTGGGGTCGAGAAGCCAGTTCAATCGCGCCGCGGTGGTAGGCGACCAGCGTTTGGATCAGCCGCAGCTCCATCCCTTTGCCGGGAGAGTTTAAAGCATCGGGTGAGTGGGCGTAGCGCACCTGCAGCAGCGGTACATTGTCGTTGAGATACAGCGAGAGCCAGCCCTCGTCCTCTTGGGCATAAAGCTCGATCTCCAGCGGTACGGAGGGCAGTTCAGCGGCGAGGGCCAGCGTCCGATCGAGCCATAAACTTAAGCAGGCCAGCATCTGGGTACGCTGGCCGAAGCCGACCAGATGCGGCGATGCCATGTCAACCCGCAGCCGCGCGCGGTCGTCAAAGCGGGTGCGGTAGAGGGCGTACAGGTCGTCAAAGAAGGGCTGAAGCGGCCAGACGGCGCTGCTTTCCAGCTCGAGAGAAGGGCGGCAGCGCTGCAGTCGCGCCATGGCTTCTTCGCCTTCGCGCCATGCCGCGTCCAGCGCCACGTTGCCGCTGCCTTCGCCGTTCAGCCGACGGGCCGCCGCCAGCATATTGATCGGGCAATTAAGCTGAATCAGCGCCGCGTCCAGCGACTCGCGAATGGCGGCCAGCAACTTTCCGGCGGTCATCTGCTGCTTCAGACGGTCGAGACGGCCCTGCTCCTGCTGCTGGCGCTGCTGGGTACAGTCGGCGATCACCACCAGCGTGCGCGCCGGGGCGCTGTCGACAAAATAGCGGCTGGCTTCTTCGCTTACGCCGGGCAGCGCCCAGCAGGTCACCGACAGCCAGCGGACCGCGCCGCGAACCACCACCGGCAGGATTTGCTCCGCGCCGGGCCCCATTTTGCGCGGTGAAATCTGGAGCTCGACCAGCAGCTCTTTTCCGCCGCAGTCCGCGCAGTACGTTTTGTAGGCGAGATTATCCATCACCACCCGATCCTGCTCATCCACCACGACCACGGCGGCGGGGATGTTGTTGAGCACCGCCTCCATCAGCGTCATATGATTGCGCAGCCGCTGTTCCAGGGTATAGCTGACGCTGATATCCCGCTGCATCGCCAGATAATGCTCCAGCTCGCCCTGGGGATTCAGCACCGGCGTGATGTCGATATCCACCAGATACAGGCCGCCGTCGCGGCGCTGATTAATCAGCTGGCCGCGCCACGGCTGGCGCTGAAGCAGGGTTTGCCACATCTGCTGGTAGATTTCTCGCGGCGTCTGGCTGCTGGCCAGCAGGCGCGGGTTTTGATTGAGCAGTTGCGCCAGCGAATATCCGCTCTGGCGGCAAAACGCCGGGTTGGCGTAGATAATATTCGCCCGGGCGTCGGTGAGGGAAATGGCTACCGATGCCTGTTCGACCATCGTAAAAAATAGCCCCGGATGTTGTTGAGTCAGCGCACCGGCAATCGCCTCGGGTACGGCGTTATCGAGCATCATATTCAGGGTCATCGCAAACTCCTGTGTCGCAGTTATGACAATTTGTCCGACACCGTGACGAGAACGCCGCGGCGTTTGTCGAATCTCGATAACCATGCAAAGCGTGCGCCCTTATCGGCGTGATAAGCAGAAACATTGATCCGGTAGGGGAAAACCCAGCGCTTTTTTCATTTTAAGCGGCCCGCCGGCCCCGCTGCGGGCGGCGGGAGGGCGCGGAAGCGATCGTTTTGGGGCAGGGGTGAGCCGCGATAGTGCAAAGAAACCTGGCACAGCCTTCGCAATACCTCTGCGAGAACGCGTGTTTTCAACCCCCTTTCCGACAGGAGCGCAATATGGCGAACATTGGTATTTTCTTTGGCACCGATACCGGTAAAACCCGCAAAATCGCGAAAATGATCCACAAACAGCTGGGCGAGCTGGCGGATGCCCCGGTCAACATTAACCGCACGACGCTGGACGACTTTATGGCCTATCCGGTGCTGCTGCTGGGCACGCCGACGCTCGGTGACGGCCAGCTGCCGGGGCTTGAGGCCGGATGCGAAGGCGAATCATGGAGCGAATTCATCCGCGGCCTCGACGACGCCAGCCTGAGCGGGAAAACCGTGGCGCTGTTCGGCCTCGGCGACCAGAAAGGCTACCCGGACAACTTCGTTAGCGGGATGCGTCCGCTGTACGACGCTCTGCGCGCGCGCGGCGCGCAGATAATCGGCAGCTGGCCAAATGAGGGCTATGAATTCAGCGCCTCTGCGGCGCTGGAAGGCGAACGCTTTATTGGGCTGGTACTGGATCAGGATAACCAGTTCGACCAGACCGAAGCGCGTCTGGCGAGCTGGCTTGAGGAGATTAAACGCGCGGTGCTGTAGGCGTTAACGGGTAGCCGCGAGGCTACCCGCACAGGCCCGGCTGACGGGAAATCGTTTGTTCCAGCCACTGGCGCTGATGGCGCTGCTGGCTCTGCTGCCAAAGATAATCGCGCGCGCTCTCCAGCGCCTGCTGCGGCTCCATGGGCGCGGCGGGACGAATTGCTTCACACCATAAAAGATGCCACCCCAGTTCGCTGGCTACGGGGAGGCTCAGGGCATTTTCCGCCAGTGAAAACAGCGCGGTCTCAAGCTGGGGATAGAGCAGCCCGCGGCTAATCCAGCCCAGACGGCCCTCTTCCAGGGCGCTTGGGCAGTGGGAGTGGCGGCGAGCCAGCGGAGCAAACGCGTCCCGGGAGGCGTTGATTTGCCGATACAGGCCGAGGATCCGCTGGTGTACGGCTTCGCGGTCGCCATCGACCGTCAGCAGCAGGTGGCGGGTCAGACGCTGCTCCGGGCGCATAAACTGCGTCTGGTGGCGCAGGTACCAGGCCTGCACCGTGGAGAGATCCGGCTGCGGCGCCTGGCGGGCGATATCGGTAAAGCCGACCTCCAGTCGGGCGTGATGCAGCACGATGGCTGCGCGCTCCGGCGGCGTAAATTCCCCCTCGTCGAGCCAGACGGCAAGGGAGGCGGCGATATTCTCCAGCAGCGCCGCCGGAATATCGCTTTCCGGGACCCGCGCGACGATCGCCTGCTCCATGCGGCACTGACGTTGCCAGGCCTGTTCAAAAGCCTGCGTATCGTCCGGCTCCAGGGCCGTCGGGTCGCTATTCCAGCGGCTGCGCGCCAGCCGCTGCCGGGCAAAACGTTGCCATGGGTTCATTCTTCTCTCTCCTCTATAAGGGTGATGGCCCGCGCCGGAACCCTGAACCAGCGGCCGCTAAAGTCCACGGTGTAGCTGTCGCCGGTCTCTCCGCGATCGGTCGCCTCGATGCGTCCCCGCTGGCCGACGGCCACGACGACTTCGCCGTTGACCGCGAGCGCCATCTGGCAGGCGACGTTATCACCGTATTGCAAGTTTCCGGCCAGCCACGGCTGGGTGATGGGGATCAGCTCCTGTTCGCGGCAGCCGATGATCCGATCGCTCTCCGGAAAGTGGATCTGGTAGATAATTTGATCCTGCAAAAAAACGCCCCAGTCGCGCACAAAGCCGGTGCTGCCGCGCCTGACCAGCAGCGCGCCGGGGGCGAAGCCCGCCACGGTGCCGTCGTTACGAATCGCGCGTACGACGCGGACCTCTTCGCTAAAGGTGAATTTCGGTCTCATGTTCCGCTCTCCTGAAACTGTTGCTGATAGCTCTCCGCAAGCAGTCGTCGCGCCAGCAGCCAGTGAGCGCGGGCGTTTTCCTCCAGCCGGTTTTGCAGCGGCACCTCGGCGCGCAGTTTGCGGTGAAAGGTTGCCAGCACCGGCAGGCAGCAGCGGCCAAGCAGCTCGGGCTGATAGGGGACGGCGAAAAACTGGAAAAAGGATTCGGCGGAGCGAAGTTCGTCCACGCCGGGAATTTGATAAAACCACTCCATCATTACCCCCTCGCCCGCAGGGCGGATTCACCGCACAGCTCGTCGTAGATAGCCACCAGCTCATAATCTTTCGGGCTGCGCTTCCAGTTCTCGGCGAAGCGGCGGATGGCGGGCAGCAGCTGGTTAATTTGCGCGGCGTTAAGGTGATAGCCCATCTGGTCAAATACGCCGTTGACCGCCTGACGCCCGGAGTGTTTACCCAGCACCAGCCGGTAGCTGCGGCCCATCAGGGAAGGGGCGATCGACTGATAGCTCTCGCTGTCGCGCAGCAGCGCCGCCACGTGGACCCCTGATTCATGGGTAAACACCAGCTCGCCGACCAGCGGCTGCTGCGGGTCGATGGCGCGCTGGGCGGCTTCGGCGACCCTCTGACAGAGCGCGGGCAGCGCCGGAAAATGCACGCCGGTCTTCACGCCGAGGCAGCGCTCCAGGCCCAGCGCGACGGTTTCCAGCGCCGCGTTGCCCGCCCGCTCGCCGAGGCCGAGGATCGTCGTATTCACGCTGGTGGCCCCGGCGCTTACCGCCGCCAGCGTATTGGCGGTGGCCATACCCAGGTCGTTGTGGGCGTGCATTTCGATTTCTCCGGACCAGACTTCGCGCAGGGCCGAGATTTGCGCCGCGGTGGTGAGGGGGTCGAGCAGGCCGACCGTGTCGGCATAGCGCAGGCGGGCGGCGCCGCACTGCTGCGCGACCTCGGCGATAGCGTGCAGGGCCTGGACGCCGGCGCGCGAGGCGTCCTCGCAGCCGATGCATACCCGCAGACCGAGCGTATGCGCAAGGCGGATAAACATCGCCAGCCGCTCCAGCAGCACCGTCAGCGGCTCGCGCAGTTTGTACTGCCGCAGCTTATCTGAAGCCGGAATCGAAATATCCACCCAGTCAACGCCCAGATCGGCGCTCTGGCGGATTTCCAGCGCGTTCATCCGGCACCAGGTCATCAGCGTCGCGTCGGGCAGCTGACGACGCACCAGCTGGATCCGCGCGATCTCCTCGTCCCCCATCGCCGGGGTGCCGACCTCCATCGCCGTAATCCCTGCGGCATAAAGCGCCTCGGCAATGGCGACCTTTTCGCTGGTGCGAAAGGCGACGCCGGGGCTCTGTTCGCCGTCGCGCAGGGTGGTATCGTTAATCAGCACGCGTCCCATCAGCCACCTCCGCCTTAGCCGTAAACCGGCGTGAAGACGGCGTCCGCCGGGCGCGGCTTGCCGTTGTGCCAGTAGGGCGACAGCGCGCGCAGCCGGTCGATAATCGGCGGCAGCGCGGTGACGACGTAATCGATCTCTTTCTCCCGGGTGTAGCGCGAGAGGGAAAAGCGGATGGTGCCGTGGGCGGCGGTATAGGGGATATTCATCGCCCGCATCACGTGGGAGGGTTCCAGCGAGCCTGACGTGCAGGCGCTGCCGCTGGAGGCGGCGATCCCGGCCTGGTTGAGCAGCAGCAGAATGGCCTCACCCTCAATAAACTCAAAGGCCAGATTCGCCGTGCCGGGCACCCGCGGCTGGCTACCGCCCATCACCATGACCGACGGCACGCTGGCCAGCAGGCGATGCTCCAGCCTGTCGCGCAGCTGGCCGATATGCGCCATTCCCGGCAGATGAATATTCGCCAGCTCGCAGGCCGCGCCCATGCCGACGATTCCGCAGATATTTTCCGTCCCGGCGCGCCGACCGTACTCCTGATGACCGCCGCGCAGCAGCGGGCGAAAGCGCGTTCCCCGGCGCAGATAGAGGCAGCCTACGCCTTTTGGTCCGTGAAACTTATGCGCCGAGCAGGAGAGCATGTCGATGCGGGTCTCGCCCACGGCAATCGGCATTTTGCCCACTACCTGTACCGCATCGCAGTGAAACAGCGCCCCTTGTTCATGGGCCAGCTCCGCCATTTCGGCGATCGGGAAAAGCACCCCGGTTTCGTTATTCGCCCACATCACGCTGACCAGCGCGACGCGCGGGCTGAGCGCGGCGCGGAACTGCGCCATGTCCAGCGCCCCCTCGCTATCCACCGCGATGCGATGAATCAGATAGCCCTGGCGCTCCAGGTGCTCGCAGGCCGCCAGCGTCGCCGGATGTTCGACCGCGCTGGTGATAATTTCGCGCCGCTCCGGCAGCAGGGCGATGGCCGAGGCGATGGCGGTGGCGGTAGCTTCGGTGGCGCAGGAGGTAAAGATGATCTCGCTGGGATACTCCGCGCCCAGCAGCGCCGCGGTCTGTTGATGCGCGCGCTCCAGAGCCGCCTGGGCCGGTATGCCAAAATCGTGTATCGACGAGGGGTTGCCGTAAAAGTCGGTCAAAAAGGGCATCATCGCTTCCAGAACCATCGGGTCCAGACGGGTGGTGGCGTTGTTATCGAGATAAACCTGTTTCATCTTGTCCCCCTAGGGTCAGTTAACCGCGGCTCAGGCCGCCACCACTTCCATATAACAGCCGGTACGTTCCATCAGTTTTTGCTGCAGCCAGGCCAGGGTCATATCGGTCATCATGCAGCCGCTACAGCTGCCGGAGAGGCTGACGGTCACCTGGTGGTTGGCGACGCTGAGCAGCGACATATCGCCGCCGTCGGCCTGAATATGCGGGCGCAGTTCAGCGATGGTCTCGACGACGCTCTGCCAGTGCGGATCTTTGCCGCTGGCCGCGGCGGGCGGCGTCTGCGGCGGCTGCGCGAGGATCTCCGCCAGCGCCAGCTCGATTTTTTCGTGGCAGGCGGTGCAGCCGCCGCCCGCTTTGGTGTAGTTGATCACCTCTTCAAGGGTGGTCAGGCCGTTGTTCTGCACCGCGCGGCGAATGTGTCCTTCATCGACGCCGAAGCATTTGCAGATCAGCTTGCCCTCCTCATGCTCTTCCTCCAGGCTTTCGCCGCGAAAGTTGGCGATGGCCGCGCGCAGGGCCTCCTGGCCCATCACCGAGCAGTGCATTTTCTCCGGCGGTAGCCCGTCGAGATAATCGGCAATCTGCTGATTGGTTATCTGCCCGGCTTCGGCCAGGGTATGGCCGATAATCAGCTCCGTCAGCGCGGAGGAGGAGGCGATGGCGCTGCCGCAGCCGAAGGTCTGGAAGCCCGCTTCCTGGATAATTTCGCTTTGCGGGTCAACGCGCAGCATCAGGCGCAGCGCGTCGCCGCAGCTTAATGACCCCACATCGCCTACCGCGTTGGCGTTGTCCACCACGCGCGCGTTGCGGGGATTAAAAAAATGGTCTTTCACTTTCTCGGAGTAATTCCACATGCTGTCAGCTCCAGGGATGATGACGGAAAACGCCGGGGCGCGGTTCACCGCAGGAGTGCGGTGGCGTTAACGAACTAGCAAATGCGATACCAGAGAATAAAATGCAATATTTTCAATTTGTTATATTTTGCCCTGACAAGATGCGCCCGACAGTGTCGGGATGTTTTGTGGGCTTTGTCACACAAACGACACGGCTAGCGGCGCGGGTCCGGTTCCTCATGCCACTCCTGTTCCTGCAGCAGACGGGTAAAGCGCTCCGGGTCGCGCTGGCGCGCATTTTTGCGCTGCCCTTTGTCGTACCAGTAAAGCTGGATCTCCTGCAGTAAGCCGACGATGGTAGTGTCGGCGGGAACGCGTTCGGCGCGGACGCCGACCTGCAGCAGCTGACGAAAAACCGCGTCGCCAATCGCCACGCAGAACAGCGTGACGCAATCCTCAAGGGCGTGGACCCGCCTGGCGATCTTCTCCGTCTGGTGGCCGTTCTCAACGGAGAAATCAACCACCCGGATCAGGGTGACCCGATCCGCCTTGACGCCGTATACCACCAGCCGCGGCGTGGCGCCAAAATGCTGATCGACATGACGATAGTCGGAACTGGCGAAGGCGACCTTCATAGACCACTCATCGGAGTGGACCATATCAAACTGACGGTTAATCGGCGGCATAGGCGCCTCCTGTGGAGAGTGAAGATTCGGTGTTCTGGCGAAGCGGCGATCGGTAGCGGGCGAGGTGGTGATGGCGCTCGCGCATCAGGTTTGCCAGCTCGAACAGCGTATCGCGCATTCCGCTGTATCCCTGACGCACCCGGCGGAATTCACCGAGCTTGTCAAAGATCGGAAAACCCGCGCGCACCAGCGGCAGCGCAAACTGCTCCGCCAGGTCGCAGGCGTGGGAGTTGGCCACCAGCAGGTCGGCGGGTTGGGCGCACAGCAGCGTTTGCAGATCCTCCAGATCTCCCGGCACCACGCGTTCCACCGGCAGCTGGCGCAGGCTGGGATGGCCGGTAGGAGCCACCAGCGGGCCGGGCTGCATCCCCTGGCTGTTGGCGAAATCACACCACGCCGCCAGCAGATCGCCTTCCGCCGCTATCGCCATGCGCTGGCCCTGAAGCCACATATGACAGTCGATCATCGCATCCTGCAGCTGACCGCGCTGGCGCTCCAGCCACGGGGGAACGGCGCGTCCGGAAATTTTCGCCAGTTGATGAATAAAGGCGTCGCAGCGATCGAGGGTCATCAGGTGCGGCAGGGCGATAACCTCGCCCCGGCAGCGCGGGGCCAGCAGCGATGACGCGCGGTGGAGGGAGACGCCAATGGCGAAGCTGCACAGGCTTTGTCCCATCTGTTCTATCTGGCGCAGCGGCGTCCCGCCCTGGGTCAGCGGCGAGAAATCGCCTTGCGCCAGGTGCCCATCCATCGATTGTGCCAGGTCCGGCAGGATTATCGGCTGCAGACCAAAGGCTTCGACGCATCGGCGCAGCCACTCGATATCGCCCGGCGAGCAGAGGTGGCTGACCAGCAGGTTGACCCGGCGATTGCGCTGAGCCGGGCGCGGCGTCGGCGCAACCCACTGCTCAATGACGCTCTCGAGCACCGCGCTGAAGCCGTTTTCCATGGAACCATAAAAATCCGGCGTGTTAACGGTTAATATCGCCACGCCCTTGTGCCGGGGATACTCTTCGCGAAACTGGCGAACCACGCGGGAAATGTCGCTGCCCTGAGCCTCAGACAGCCCGGTACTGAGCAGCACGATAGCCTGCGGCGCGTTGCGCTGGCAGAGGGTATCCAGGGCGGTGAAAATATTGCCGTCCGCGCCCATAATCGTCGAGGTGGGGTCCATCGCCGTCGACTGCAGGGGAACCGGGTCGTGGAAGTGTTGAATAAAAAAGACTTTGGCGAAGGCGCTGCATCCCTGCGCGCCGTGGACCAGAGGAATACTGTGTTCGATCCCGAGGCTGGCGAGGATTGCGCCGAGCGGCTGGCCGGTCTTGATCGGGCTGACCGCCAGCGGTTTATCGGTGCGGAAAATGTCTGCCATGGTGAACTCCTTAGTGCCACGGGGCGCGGGCATGGGTTTGCGGCCAGATGGGACTGTCGATGGTCTGACACAGCTGGCGGGCGAGGGTGACGATCCCCTTGTAGCCGGCAAAGGCGTGTTCGCGCTCCTGATTGATATCGAGAAACGGCAGCCTGGCTTTATAGGCGGTGTACATATTGCGTCCGCCGGCAATCATCAGGTCGGCCTGATAGCGATAGACCACATCCAGCAGCGTGCGGGCGTTGCCTTCTTCCAGCATTACCGCCTCTTCACCCATCAGCTCGCGGATCCGCTGTTTATCCTCTTCGGTGGATTTACGCGTGCCGGTTGCCACCACGGTCATGCCCAAATCCTGAAGCGCCGAGACCACCGACCAGGATTTCACCCCGCCGGTATAGAGCAGCGCTTTGCGGCCGCGCAGCCGTTCGCGCCACGGTTGTAGCGCCAGTTCCGCCGCCTGTTCCTCCCGCGCAATCAGCGCTTCGGTGCGCTGGCTAAGGTCGTCATCGCCCAGCAGCGCCGCCAGCTGGCGCAGGGCGTCGGAGGTGGCGCGGATCCCGTAGAAGCTGCCTTCGAACCACGGCGTGCCGTAGCGCTGCTCCAGCGCTCTGGCGACGTTAATTAGCGCCCGCGAGCAGACCAGCATATTGGCCTGCGCCCGATGCATGGTCTGGATCTCGGCGAAACGGCCATCGCCGGAGAGGCTGCCGAGCACGCGGATCCCCAGCTCGTCGAGCAGCGGCTGAATATGCCAGAACTCGCCGGCAATATTGAATTCGCCAATCAGGCCAATATCGTGACGCTGCTCCGGGGCAAAGGGCGTGCTCTCCGGCCAGGGCGCGGGCTCGCGCTGACCGATTACCCGTTTCACCATGACTTCGCCGGCCAGCCGGTTACCGAGATTTTTACTGCCGTAAAAACCGGCGGCGTCAATGGCGATAACCGGTACGCCGGTGGCGGTCTGCGCGGCCTGGCATACCGCTTCCAGGTCATCGCCCTCCATGGCCGGTACGCAGGTGTTGTAGATAAAGACCGCCGCCGGGTGATAACGGGTGACGATATGGCGCACGGCGTGAAACAGGCGACGTTCGCCGCGGCCCATAATCACGTCCTGTTCGTTGAGATCGGTGGTGAACCCGAGCCGATTCAGGGTGGGGCCGGAGCTGGCGCTGCCGCGGTTATCCCAGGAGCTTCCGGCGCAGCCGATGGGGCCATGGACCAGATGCGCCACGTCGGCAATGGGCAGCAGGGTTATCTGCGCGCCGTCGAACGCGCAGCCGCCGGCGGTGGCGCCGGGTTTGGGCACGCTGCAGCCGGATTTTTGTTTATGGTTGTGTTCACAGGCCGGTTCATCCAGCAGCGCCAGAATTTCATTTCCCTTCATAGTGACCTCGTTGACGGTGGGGGATGAGGGGGAAGATGCAATTCGCGCTCCATAAGCAGCGCCTTGATATTTAAAGAAAAAGGGTTGTTGGCTTTGCGACAAAGCCAACAATCGGACAAGGGATGGCGGGGCGTGTCTTGTTTTGGCGAATAATTGTTTTGGCGAATAATAAGATAAGTGGAATATTCCGTTCACGGCGATATCGCGCTGGCATGGCTATTTGTTGCTGGAAGGCTGGCAGCGAGGGGGTTAGGCGCATCAAGAAAATTGGCGAGAACGCAGGCGCGCATCCAGGACTGGCCACCAGGACGGTGGCCAGAGGGCGGTCGAGACAGGGAGGTCGAGTCCGCCCGTTCCGCCAGATGAAGCCGGAGTGGAGCGTACCGCGCAGCGGCAATTTTCAGCGCGATGCCGGGGGTCATGGGGGGCGGGCGAAACGCCCCCCATGCCGTTCACCCGCAGCGGTCGTCATCAAGAAGCCCGGAACAACCGTGAACGGAATATTCCCCTGACCGTAACGTGGGGAACGCGTCCATGCGCGAAAAAAAGCCCGCGGGGTCAGCGGGCAACAAGCACAAAACAGGGATTAAAAAACGCGCGCCTCCAGAGGGTTCTCCCGGTTAAGCCGCTTCGCCAGCCACGGCGGCAAACGGCCGGCCAGCAGCGTATTGATCGCCTCACACTGGGCATGAATCGTCGTCCCGGGCTGCGCTTTCATCGGGTGGATCCGGTGGCGGATCAGCCGGGCGGCGGCGGGCCCGCCGATCTCCTGACAAAACAGCAGCTGGCAGTCTTCAATCAGCCGGGCGCGCACTTCGCTGGCTTCCTGCTGGGTGGGCGAGGAGGGATAGCGGCGCAGATCGTGCAGCCAGCCGCCTTGCTCATCGAACGCGTAGATAAAAAACAGCCGCCCCTGACCGAAATGGCCGTTAATCATCAGGCCATCCTGGGAGCAAAACGCCGCCAGCAGCTGCGGCGTTCGCTGGGCAGGGTGAACGATGCGTAAATGGGCGGGCAGCGCGCCCTGCAGGCTCGCCATCACCCGCGACCAGCGAGCGGGGGACATCACCGCCGTCGCGGAGGGAAAGCTGGCGGCCAGCTGCGGCTGGGTCAGGGTCGCCAGCCGCGCCGGGGTCAGCGTCTCGCCGCACTCCTGCGCCAGCCAGTCGACAATTTGCGCCGGCTGCAGGTCCGGCAGGGACTGAAACAGCGCCAGCATGCGCCAGAAAAGGGTATCGTTGTCGGACATCTCCAGCTCCTTATATCAACGCGCCGCGCGTCGCGCGCAGGCTTATCGGAAAGGCGGGGCGCCCCGGCTGCGGATTGACGTAGTAGCGGCGTCCCCCTTCCAGCGAAATCGCGCCGCCCCAGCGTTCAGCGTCGTTATGCTCAATCTGCAGCACTCGCGCCTCCAGATCCTGTTTCGCGATATAGGCGTACAGGTCCGCGCCGCGCTCACGGAAAATCACGATGGGCATACTCCCTCCTGGCCCCGCATGACGCGGGGCGCCTGATGGTTAACGGACGAGATCGAAACTGTAATCGGTTTTGCCCAGCTGGCTGGTATCGCTATCCAGTTTCTCCAGCACGGCGTTTACCAGCGTCGTCACAATGTTCATCGCCCCTTCATAACCCCAGGTTGTCTGGCGGTGCAGATGGTGGCGGTCGAACAGCGGAAAGCCGAGGCGGATAAGCGGTACTTCAAAGGCTTTGCCCTTCGCCAGGGTGTCGCGCTGGATAAACTTGCCGTAGGAGTTGCCGATCATAAAGTCCGGCTGACGGGTGAACATCAGCGAACGGAAGTGCCACAAATCGCAGTTGATAAACACTTCGCTGTCGCGCCCGTACGGCGAGGCATCAAGCATTTTCTTCATCGCTTTTTGCCAGCGTTTGTTGGCGTTATGGCTCAGGATCACCGTCGGCTCGCAGCCCAGCTCCAGCAGGAAGCGGGTGAGGCCCATCACGAAGTCCGGGTCGCCGTACAGGCCAAATTTCTTGCCGTGCAGCCAGGTGTGGGAATCGAGCATCATGTCAACCAGCCGGCCGCGCTCAAGGGTGAGGGCGTCGGCGATCGGCTTGCCGCTAAGCTGGCTGACGGTCATCAGCAGTTCATCGGTAGCGGCCAGCCCCAGCGGAATCGCGACCTCGGTGGCGGGCTGGTTCCACATCTCCTGCACCACTTTTTTGCTCTTCTGCAGCTGCCACGGCTGCAGAAGCAGCGTATCGATGGCGTCAGGGGCCTCTTTCATCTCCTGCTGCGTGGTGCCGCCGGAATACATCCGATAATGGCCGTCGGCGGGCGTGTCGAGAACTTCTGACGGATCGGAGAGCAGGCTGCACGGCACCGCCATCTGTTCCATCATTCGCTTTAATACGCGGAAGTTGCCGAGATAGGTTTCAAAGCCGGTCACCAGATTGAGCTTCTGCAGTTTGCCCGGTTGCCCCTGGTAGTCCGCAGTGAAGGTTTTGGCGAAGCCTTCAAACATGTTGTCCCAGCCGGTGACGTGGCTGCCGATAAAGCTTGGCGTATGGGCATGGGGCACGGCGATGCTGCTATCGACGAAGCCATCTTTTTTGGCGTTGGCGATAAACGCCTGCAGGTCATCGCCGATGACTTCCGCCATGCAGGTGGTGGAAACCGCGATGATCTCCGGCTTGTACAGGGCGCTGGCGTTCTGCAGACCCAGATTCATGTTGTTGTTGCCGCCGAAGACCGCCGCGTCTTCGGTCATCGAGTCGGAGACGCAGGCGATCGGCTCTTTGAAATGGCGGTTAAAATAGGTGCGAAAGTAGGCCACGCACCCCTGGGAGCCGTGGACGTACGGCAGGGTATTGGCAAATCCCAGCGAGCAAAGCACCGCGCCAAGCGGCTGGCAGGCTTTCGCCGGGTCAACGGTCAGCGCCTCGCGCTGGAAATTCAGCGCTTCATACTCGGCGGTGGTGGTCCAGGCAAAGACCTCCTGCACGCGCTGGGCATCGTGCGCTTCCTCCAGCTGCCGCTTATTGCGGAACAGCTCCTGGTATTCATCCTGTTCGAATAGCGGATAGCAGCTATTAATTTTATCAATCGTTTGGCTCATGGTGTTCTCCTCCCGCGCCACAAATCGGTGAACAGACGGGACAGTGAGTGGGCAATCACGCAGACTTCAGCCACGGCGCGGTGAGTTCGTTCCACGCCGGGTTGTTCAGGGTCATATCCATATCGCGGGCGAAAATGGCGAAACCATCGTAGCCGTGGTACGGGCCGGAATAGTCCCACGAGTGCATCTGGCGAAACGGCACGCCCATTTTCTGGAAGATATATTTTTCCTTGATGCCGGAGCCGATAAGGTCGGGCTTCAGCGCCTTAACGAACGCTTCCAGCTCATAGCTGCTGGCGTCATCGAACAGCAGCGTGCCCTCTTTCAGATCCGGCAGGGTGCGGTCGTAGTCATCGTTATGGGCAAACTCGTACCCGGCGGCGATGATCTCCATGCCGAGATCCTCGTAGGCGCCGATGACGTGGCGTGGCCGCAGGCCGCCCATATAGAGCAGCACCTTACGCCCCTCCAGGCGCGGGCGATATTTGGCGATAATCGCCGCCATCTGCCCCTCATACCGGGCGATCACCGCTTCGGCGTTCGCGCGAATGGTATCGTCAAACTGGTCGGCGATTTTGCGCAGCGATTCGGCGATTTTGGTCGGCCCGAAGAAGTTGTACTCCATCCACGGAATCTGATGTTTCTCCTCCATATGGCGGGCGATATAGTTCATCGAACGGTAGCAGTGAACCAGGTTCAGCTTGACGAATGGGGTGTTCTCCATCTCCACCAGCGTGCCGTCGCCGGACCACTGCGCGACCACCCGTAGCCCCATCTCTTCCAGCAGGATGCGCGAGGCCCAGGCGTCGCCGCCGATGTTGTAGTCGCCGATGATCGCCACATCGTAAGGGGTGGTTTCAAACGGCTGTCCTTCGCGATTGTTGAGGATCCAGTCGCGCACCACGTCGTTGGCGATATGGTGCCCCAGCGACTGCGACACGCCGCGAAAGCCTTCGCAGCGTACCGGGATCACCGGTTTATCCAGCGCTTTGCTGCTGGCGTTGGCCACCGCGCTGATATCATCGCCGATCAGCCCCACCGGGCATTCCGACTGTATGGTGATCCCTTTGGTGAGCGGGAACAGCAGCTCCATCTCTTCAATCAGCTTGCTGAGCTTTTTATCGCCGCCGAAGACGATGTCGCGCTCCTGAAAATCAGAGGTGAAGTTCAGCGTGCCGAAGCTATCGACGCCGCTGACCCCGGTGTAGTAGTTGCGTCGTCCGGCGCGGGAATACTGGCCGCAGCCGACCGGCCCGTGCGAGATGTGGGCCATATCCTTGATTGGCCCGAATACCACCCCTTTCGAGCCGGCGTAGGCGCAGCCGCGCACGGTCATCACGCCGGGTTGTGATTTGCGGTTAGAGATAATGCACTTGCCGACGCTCTCCATTTGCGGATCGCTGACCATCATGTGCTTTCTGCGCTCTTTTCGCGCGGTTTCCGGGAACACCTCCAGGACTTCCTGGATCAGCGCCAGATTACGTTCGCCCGTTGCGTTGGTCATCATTATTGTCCTGTGCTCAGGCCGCGCTTTCTTCGGCGGCGGTTTTACCAATGATGCTGGTGTCTTCTTCTTCCATGATGCCGAACTCCATCAGCAGCGACTCCAGCTCATCCATGGTGCAGGGTGTCGGCACCACTTTCATGGTGTTGTTGACGATCTTCTGCGCCAGGGTGCGGTATTCGTTGGCCTGCTGGCAGGCGGGGTCGTACTCGATAACCGTCATTCGGCGGATCTCCGCGCGCTGCACGATATTGTCGCGGGGGACAAAGTGGATCATCTGGGTCCCGAGCTTTTCCGCCAGGGCCATGATCAGTTCGTCTTCACGGTCGGTCTGGCGTGAGTTACAGATCAGGCCGCCGAGGCGCACCTTGCCGGATTTAGCGTATTTAACGATCCCTTTGGAGATATTGTTGGCGGCGTACATCGCCATCATTTCGCCGGAGCAGACGATGTAGATCTCCTGGGCTTTGTTTTCGCGGATAGGCATGGCGAAGCCGCCGCAGACCACGTCGCCGAGCACGTCATAGAAGACAAAATCGAGATCGTCCTCGTAGGCGCCTTCTTCTTCAAGAAAGTTGATCGCCGTGATCACGCCGCGCCCCGCGCAGCCTACGCCTGGCTCCGGGCCGCCGGATTCCGCGCAGCGCACGTCGCCGTAGCCAATTTGCAGCACGTCTTCGAGCTCGAGATCCTCGACCGAGCCGACTTCCGCGGCCATCTCCATAATGGTGTTCTGTGCTTTAGCGTGCAGGATCAGGCGGGTGGAGTCCGCCTTCGGATCGCAGCCGACGATCATCACTTTCTTACCCATCTCCGCCAGCGCGGCGACGAGGTTCTGCGTGGTGGTGGATTTGCCGATACCGCCTTTACCGTAAATAGCGCATTGACGCATGGTCATGGTGACTTCTCCTGTGGTTGAGTGTTTGCCAGCAGAGAAGTGCAGGGAACATACCAGCCGTGCCTTTTTATTTATTTATCTGATTTTTATGAATTTATTAATTCATTGCCGCGCAGGGCGTAAAACAAAACGGCACAATAAGGCCACCAAATGTGGGAAACAGAACAATTCCGCCTGCCGGGGCCATTGTGGCGGTTTGTCGTCTGTTCAACAGCTTGTCGTCCCCTGTGTCTTGTTCCACGCAATCTCTCGGCGCGCTGCGTTGCCTTTATCTTCATAACGCGTTGAATTCGCGCTAACTCTTCGGTCATCCGCGAGCTGGCACAGGCTGTGCTTGAGGCAACAACTGGGTTTGCCGCTTATTTGAGGCGGCGAAGATGCCTCTCACCTTCGAGGATTGAACAATGTCCGGAAAAATGAAAACAATGGATGGCAACGCCGCGGCGGCCTGGATCTCTTATGCCTTTACCGAGGTCGCGGCGATTTACCCCATTACCCCTTCCACGCCGATGGCGGAAAATGTCGACGAGTGGGCGGCGCAGGGGAAAAAGAACCTTTTTGGCCAGCCGGTGCGCTTAATGGAGATGCAGTCGGAAGCCGGCGCGGCAGGCGCGGTACACGGCGCGCTGCAGGCCGGGGCGCTCACCACCACCTATACGGCCTCCCAGGGGCTGCTGCTGATGATCCCCAACATGTACAAAATCGCCGGTGAACTGCTGCCGGGCGTCTTTCACGTCAGCGCCCGGGCGCTGGCGACCAATTCGCTGAATATTTTTGGCGATCACCAGGACGTGATGGCGGTTCGCCAGACCGGCTGCGCGATGCTGGCGGAGAACAACGTGCAGCAGGTGATGGATTTGTCGGCGGTGGCGCATCTGGCGGCGATTAAGGGACGCATCCCGTTTGTTAACTTCTTCGATGGTTTCCGCACCTCGCACGAAATTCAAAAAATCGAGGTGCTGGAATATGACCAGCTGGCGACGCTGCTGGACCGGGCCGCGCTCGACAGCTTCCGCCGTAACGCGCTGCATCCGGATCATCCGGTCATCCGCGGAACGGCGCAAAACCCGGATATCTACTTCCAGGAAAGAGAGGCGGGTAACCGTTTTTATCAGGCGCTGCCCGATATTGTCGAAAGCTATATGGCGCAAATCAGCGCGCTCACCGGCCGGGAGTACCATCTGTTTAACTACACCGGCGCGGCGGATGCCGAACGGGTGATTATCGCCATGGGGTCGGTCTGCGACACCGTTCAGGAAGTGGTGGATACGCTGAACGCGGCGGGAGAGAAGGTCGGGCTGCTCAGCGTGCATCTGTTTCGCCCTTTTTCGCTGGCCCACTTTTTCGCTCAGCTGCCGAAAACCGTACAGCGGATTGCCGTGCTTGACCGCACCAAAGAGCCCGGCGCTCAGGCTGAACCGCTGTGCCTGGATGTGAAAAACGCCTTCTACCACCACGACGATGCGCCGCTGATTGTCGGCGGCCGCTACGCGCTTGGCGGTAAGGACGTTCTGCCTAACGATATCGCGGCGGTCTTTGACAACCTCAATAAACCGCTGCCGATGGACGGCTTTACCCTCGGTATTGTCGATGATGTCACCTTTACCTCGTTGCCCCCGCGCCAGCAGACGCTGGCGGTCTCGCATGATGGCATCACCGCCTGTAAATTTTGGGGCATGGGCTCGGACGGCACAGTCGGGGCCAATAAAAGCGCGATTAAAATCATCGGCGACAAAACGCCGCTCTACGCGCAGGCCTACTTTTCCTATGACTCGAAAAAATCCGGCGGCATTACCGTTTCGCATTTGCGCTTCGGCGACCGGCCGATCAATTCGCCCTACCTGATTCATCGGGCCGATTTTATCTCCTGTTCGCAGCAGTCCTACGTGGAGCGCTATGACCTGCTGGATGGGTTAAAGCCGGGCGGGACCTTTTTACTCAACTGCAGCTGGTCCGATGCGGAGCTGGAGCAGCATCTGACGGTCGGCTTTAAACGCTATCTGGCGCGGGAAAATATCCATTTTTATACCCTGAACGCCGTGGATATCGCCCGTGAGCTCGGGCTGGGCGGGCGCTTTAACATGCTGATGCAGGCGGCGTTCTTTAAGCTGGCGGCAATTATCGACCCGCAGACCGCGGCGGATTACCTCAAGCAGGCGGTTGAAAAAAGCTACGGCAGCAAAGGGGCGGCGGTGATCGAGATGAACCAGCGGGCGATCGAGCTGGGCATGGCCTCGCTGCATCAGGTGACCATTCCGGCGCACTGGGCGACGCTGGATGAGCCCGTGGCGCAGGCTTCAGCCATGATGCCGGATTTCATCCGCGATATTCTGCAGCCGATGAACCGCCAGTGCGGCGACCAGTTGCCGGTAAGCGCGTTTGTCGGCATGGAAGACGGCACCTTTCCCTCGGGCACCGCCGCCTGGGAGAAACGCGGGATCGCGCTGGAAGTGCCGGTCTGGCAGCCGGAGGGCTGCACGCAGTGTAACCAGTGCGCCTTTATCTGCCCCCACGCGGCGATCCGCCCGGCGCTGCTCAGCGGCGAAGAGCAGGACGCCGCGCCGGCCGGGCTGTTGAGCAAACCCGCTCATGGAGCGAAGGCGTACCACTACCATCTGGCTATTTCGCCGCTGGATTGCTCCGGCTGCGGCAACTGTGTGGATATCTGTCCTTCGCGCGGCAAGGCGTTAAAAATGCAGTCTCTTGATAGCCAGCGCCAGATGGCGCCGGTCTGGGACTATGCGCTGGCGCTGACGCCGAAGAGCAATCCGTTCCGGAAGACGACGGTCAAAGGCAGCCAGTTTGAAACCCCGCTGCTGGAGTTTTCCGGCGCCTGCGCGGGATGCGGCGAAACGCCTTATGCCCGCCTGATAACCCAGCTGTTTGGCGACCGGATGCTGATCGCTAACGCCACCGGCTGCTCTTCAATCTGGGGAGCCAGCGCGCCGTCGATTCCCTATACCACCAACCACCGCGGGCACGGCCCGGCATGGGCGAACTCGCTGTTTGAGGATAACGCGGAGTTTGGCCTCGGCATGATGCTCGGCGGCCAGGCGGTGCGTCAACAAATCGCCGATGATATGACCGCCGCGCTGGCGCTGCCGGTCAGCGACGAACTCCTCGACGCGATGCGCCAGTGGCTGGCGAAGCAGGATGAAGGCGAGGGTACCCGCGAGCGCGCGGACCGGCTCAGCGAACGGCTGGCGGCGGAAAAAGAGGGCGTGCCGCTGCTGGAGCAGCTATGGCAGAACCGCGACTATTTTGTGCGCCGGTCGCAGTGGATTTTCGGCGGCGACGGCTGGGCCTACGATATCGGCTTCGGCGGTCTCGATCACGTGCTGGCGAGCGGGGAAGACGTGAATATTCTGGTGTTTGATACCGAGGTTTACTCCAATACCGGCGGGCAGTCGTCTAAATCGACCCCGGTGGCGGCCATCGCGAAGTTTGCCGCGCAGGGCAAACGCACGCGGAAAAAAGATCTTGGCATGATGGCGATGAGCTACGGCAATGTGTACGTGGCCCAGGTCGCCATGGGCGCCGATAAAGATCAGACGCTGCGCGCGATCGCCGAGGCTGAAGCCTGGCCGGGACCGTCGCTGGTGATTGCCTACGCCGCCTGCATTAACCACGGGCTGAAAGCCGGTATGCGCTGCAGCCAGCGCGAGGCGAAACGGGCGGTTGAAGCGGGATACTGGCACCTGTGGCGCTATCATCCGCAGCGGGAAGCGGAGGGCAAGACGCCGTTTATGCTCGATTCCGAAGAGCCGGAGGAGAGCTTCCGCGACTTTTTGCTTGGCGAAGTGCGCTACGCCTCGCTGCACAAAACGACGCCGCATCTCGCGGATGTGCTTTTTAGCAGAACCGAGGAGGATGCGCGCGCCCGCTTTGCCCAGTATCGGCGGCTGGCCGGTGAGGAGTAGGGGCCGGCGCGCAGGCCTTTAGTTATCGTGCTGCATGACCTTAAGCAGCGTATCCAGCAGGCCGGGAAAGCGCGCGTCTAAATCTTCCCGGCGCAGCGAAATCAAATTCTCCCGCCCCTGAGGCCGCTGCCAGATCACACCGCTGTCGCGCAGGACGCGCCAGTGGTGGGTCATGGTCGACTTCGCCACATCTTCATGACGCAGGGCGTTACAGCTCTGCTCGCTGCCGTCGGCAAGGATACGGATAATCTCAAGCCGCAGCGGGTTGCCGAGAGCGAAAAGGACATTTTCGAGGCGAATTTGTTCACGTTCGGGGTGATTGGCGATCATAATATTCCTGTGTCGGCGGCGGCGCAGCTCCGTGAGCAGCAGCCCGTATCGGCGGCTGGCCGGTAATATACCGAAACTGCTTTTCTAAAGCCACGCGGGTCGTCGCAGCTTCACCAATAGTAACGATAGCAAAAATAGTTCGAATATACTCGTACAGTTGTACTATGATAGATGCCGTTATATGAACGGCGGCCAATTCCGGCCGCCTGTTAACAGTCACAATGACTAAGGACGCATCATGCCCCGACCCATCCCCCTCGAACGTTATCGCAACATCGGTATCTCCGCGCATATCGATGCCGGCAAAACCACCACCACCGAGCGCATCCTGTTTTATACCGGGATGAGCCACAAGCTGGGGGAAGTACACGATGGCGCGGCAACCACCGACTGGATGGCGCAGGAGCAGGAGCGCGGGATCACCATTACCTCCGCGGCGGTGAGCTGCTTCTGGCCCGGCATGGACCGCAGCTTCGAGCCGCACCGGATTAACATCATCGATACCCCCGGGCACGTGGATTTCACCATCGAAGTGGAACGCTCCATGCGCGTCCTGGACGGCGCGGTGATGGTTTACGACTCCGTCGGCGGCGTGCAGCCGCAGTCGGAAACCGTCTGGCGGCAGGCGAATAAATACCACGTTCCGCGGCTGGCCTTCGTCAACAAGATGGACCGCCCCGGCGCGGACTTTTTCCGCGTGGTGCAGATGATGATCGATCGCCTGAAGGCCAATCCGGTGCCGATTGCGATCCCGGTTGGCGCCGAAGAGCACTTCACCGGGGTGGTGGATCTCATCAAAATGCGCGCCATTTTGTGGGATGACGCCACCCAGGGGATGACCTTCAGCTATGCGCCGGTGCCTGACGACCTCGTGGAAACCGCCCGTCTGTGGCGGGAGAAAATGGTCTCGGCGGCGGCGGAAGCCAGCGACGAACTGATGGATAAGTATCTCGAAACCGGTGAGCTGGACGAGGCGGAGATTGTCGCCGGTCTGCGCCAGCGCACGGTGAAGGGGGAAATCCAGGCGGTGCTGTGCGGCAGCGCGTTTAAAAACAAAGGTGTGCAGCGGATGCTCGATGCGGTGGTTGAGCTGATGCCGTCGCCGCTGGATATCCCGGCGATTCAGGGCGTGGATGAGAAAGGGCGGCCCGCTGAACGTCATCCGGGCGACGACGAACCGTTCTCGGCGCTGGCCTTCAAGCTGATGACCGACCCCTACGTCGGACAGCTGACCTTTATCCGCGTCTATTCCGGGATGTTGAAAAAAGGCGATGCGGTGTGGAATCCGGTGAAAGGTAAGAAAGAGCGCATCGGACGCATCGTGCTGATGCAGGCCAACGATCGCCATGAGGTGGACGAACTGCACGCCGGGGACATTGCCGCCTGCGTCGGCCTGAAGGATGTCACCACCGGCGACACGCTGTGCGACCCGGATGCGGTGATTACCCTCGAACGGATGGAGTTTCCGGAGCCGGTGATTTCGCTGGCGATTGAACCGAAAACCAAAGCCGATCAGGAGAAAATGGGTATCGCCCTGCAGCGGCTGGCGGCGGAAGATCCGTCATTTCGTCTGCATACTGACGAGGAGTCCGGCCAGACGATCGTTTCCGGGATGGGCGAACTGCATCTGGAGATTATCGTCGACCGCATGAAGCGTGAGTTTGGCGTCGAGGCGAATATTGGGCGTCCGCAGGTGACCTATCGCGAGACGATCCGCAAAACGGTCAAAGAGGTGGAGGGCAAATTTGTCCGCCAGTCCGGCGGTAAAGGGCA
The DNA here is from genome assembly GCF_040062275.1 of Klebsiella sp. GW_Kp182. Taxonomy (NCBI): domain Bacteria; kingdom Pseudomonadati; phylum Pseudomonadota; class Gammaproteobacteria; order Enterobacterales; family Enterobacteriaceae; genus Klebsiella; species Klebsiella sp. GW_Kp182. The sequence goes on from NZ_JBEAFQ010000002.1 coordinate 155,248, forward strand.
GTACGGTCACGTGGTGCTGACCCTGGAACCGCTGGAGCCGGGAAGCGGTTTCGTGTTTGAGGACGCGACCAAAGGCGGCGTGGTGCCGCGCGAGTACATCCCTTCAGTGGAAAAAGGGCTGCGCGAAGCGATGGGCACCGGCGTGCTGGCGGGCTATCCGGTGGTGGATATCAAGGCGACCCTGACGTTTGGTTCGTATCACGACGTCGACTCGTCGGAGATGGCTTTCCGGATGGCGGCGATATTTGGCTTCAAGGAAGGGGCGCGCAGGGCCGACCCGGTTATTCTTGAACCGGTGATGCACGTGGAAGTGGAGACCCCGGAAGAGTACGCCGGGAATATCATGGGCGATCTCTCTTCCCGTCGCGGAATGGTGCAGGGGATGGAGGAGCGGTTCGGCAGCCAGATTATCCGCGCCGACGTGCCGCTGGCCGAGATGTTTGGCTATTCCACCACGCTGCGTTCAATGTCCCAGGGCCGGGCGACCTACAGCATGGAGTTCCACCACTACGCGGAAGCCCCGCGCAACGTGGCTGAGGCGATTATCGCCAGCCGCGCCAAAGGCTAAGCAACGTTCCCGGGTGCGACGCGAGGCGTCTTACCCGGGCTACGAGTCCTGCCATCGTTTGTAGCCCGGGTAAGGCGTTAGCCGCAACCCGGGAATTTCTGCCAATCAAACAATATCCTGCGCGTACTGCCACAGCGCCTTCAGCTGTGCCAGCTTCTCTTTATCGTCCGCATACTGCTGGTACAGCATCTGCAGCTCATCGGCGTAGGTCTGCAAAAACTCAGGCGTAAAGACCTGGCGACGGTGCTCTAACCAGCGCTGCTGCTCGGCTTCATCCAGCGTGCCGGGATAGTTGCGCGCGCGATAGTTGAACAGCAGGCGCTCGATACGCTGATCGGCGAAGGTAATATCCAGCGCCGGCAGGTTGCGCGGCTCGGTTTCGAGTACGATTTTCATCGCCGCGCGGTCGGCATCGCTGAAAAAGCCGTTATACAGCTGCGTATCGACATTATCGGACGGCACAAACGGCTCCGCTTCGGCAAAAATCGCCACCGCTTTCTCACGTACCTGCGGATTGGCCCGCAGCAGCTGGGCGTTCTCCAGACAGCGCTGGATATTGATGCCCAGCCGGTCGGCATCCTGCGGACGCAGGGTGTTTTGCTGCGCCAGCACCGGGCATTTATTCAGGTGGACCAGCTTGATCGGCACCGCAGCCAGATCGCCCAGCTCGCTTTTCGGCGTATACAGCCGCTCGCGCAGGGTGTCGGCATCGAGCTCCAGCAGGGGGGCGATGTCTCCGGCCAGGTCGACCATAATCACCGCGTTACGGTTGTCCGGGTGCCACGCCAGCGGGGCGACCAGGCTGGTATTGCCGCGCGCCGCGCCGAACATGCCGGAAACATGCACCAGCGGTTTGATTTGCGGCACGTCAATCAGCGTCGCCAGCTTACGCTTGTTGCGGTGGGCGTAAAGATAATCGAACAGGCGCGGCTGCTGGGTTTTCACCAGCTTCGCCATGGCGATAGTGGCGTAAACGTCGGCCATCGCGTCGTGGGCGTTGCTGTGTTCGATGCCATTAGCGACGGTCAGATGCTCCAGCCGGAAGCTCGGTAAGCCCTCTTCATTTTCCGGCCAGTTGATCCCTTCGGGGCGCAGCGCGTAGCAGGCGCGCATCACGTCCAGCAGATCCCAGCGGGAGTTGTCGTGCTGCCAGCTCCAGGCGTAGGGATCGTAAAAATTACGATAGAGAATGTTGCGCGTTACTTCGTCATCGAAGCGCACGTTGTTATAGCCGACGATGCAGGTTTTCGGCACCGTGAACAGATCGTGAACGCGGCGGGCGAAAGCGGCTTCGTTGTCCCCCCTGGCGTTCGCCTCCTGCGGCGTTATCCCGGTGACCATGACCGCCTGCGGCTGCGGCAGATAGTCATCGGCGAGCCTGCAGTAGAAGACTTCGGGTTCGCCGACGATATTCAGGTCTTCATCGGTGCGAATGGCGGCAAACTGCGACGGTCGGTCGAGCGAGGGACTGGTGCCGAAGGTCTCGTAATCGTGAAATAAAAATCCGGGCTGGCTGGCGCTATCTTGCATAATCTGTTCATTATTCCTGGTGGCGAGCAGCCTTCATGGTAAACGATTTGCCGGGCCATCAGAAGGGTATCCCCTTTGTCACGCGTCGGCGATGTCATATTTTCTTGCAATTAAACCCTGATTTGAAACGAGAAGTTCCGTAAAAAGGACGGCGAATCTGTCAATTTAGAGGATATGCCGTTGAAAGGCCGTTTTTTTATTGCTGTATCTTTGCTCGCTGCGAGCGTTTCCTGCGCATTTGCCGCCAATGATTTTCCCGTCAACGTGACGCCTCCTTCTATTCAGGCCGGTTCCTGGGTGCTGATGGATTACACCACCGGCCAGATCCTGACCGCCGGTAACGAGCATCAGCAGCGCAATCCCGCCAGCCTGACCAAACTCATGACCGGCTACGTGGTCGATCGCGCTATCGACAGCCAGCGCATCACCTTTGACGACATCGTCACCGTCGGGAAAGACGCCTGGGCGCAGGGTAACCCGGTCTTTAATGGTTCTTCGCTGATGTTCCTTAAGCCCGGCGATCGGGTCAGCGTACGCGATTTAAGCCGCGGGCTGATCGTTGACTCCGGCAACGATGCTTGCGTGGCGCTGGCGGACTACGTCGCCGGCGGCCAGCCGCAGTTCGTCGCGCTGATGAACAGCTACGTGGAAAAACTGCATTTGCAGGATACCCATTTTGAAACCGTCCACGGTCTGGACGCGCCGGGTCAGCACAGTTCGGCCTACGATCTGGCGGTGCTCTCGCGGGCGATTATTCACGGCGAGCCGGACGTCTACCATATGTACAGCCAGAAGAGCCTGACCTGGAACGGCATTACCCAGCAGAACCGCAACGGTCTGCTGTGGGATAAGACCATGAACGTCGATGGTCTGAAGACCGGCCACACCTCGGGCGCCGGCTTCAACCTGATTGCCTCCGCGGTGGACGGCCAGCGCCGGCTGATTGCGGTGGTGATGGGAGCCGACAGCCCGAAAGGGCGTGAACAGCAGGCGGCGAAGCTGCTGCACTGGGGCCAGCAAAACTTCGATACCGTCCAGGTCCTGCAGGACGGCAAGCAGGTCGGCGTTGAGCGTATCTGGTATGGCGATAAAGAGCAGATTAAGCTGGGGACCGATCAGGACTTCTGGCTAGCGCTGCCGAAGTCGGAAGTCTCGCGCATTAAGGCCAAATACGTGCTGGATAACAAAGTGCTGGAAGCGCCGATCGCCGCCCATCAGCGGGTTGGCGAAATCTCCCTTTACGATGGTGATAAAGTGGTGGCCCACTGGCCTCTGGTGACGCTGGAAAGCGTTGGCAAGGGCGGCGTGCTGTCGCGCTTTAGCGATTATCTGCATCAAAAACTGTAACTTCTCCGCCGCTCCGCCCGGAGCGGCATCTCGTAGCTGTTTGATTATTATGCCGCTTCGGTTGGCGCTTCGTTTACTTTCACTCCATTACCTTACCCGGTCACCCTTCAGGAAAAAGCCTGGCGCTTGTGCGCCATAAATGGAGCTGGGAAGATGAAATACTTTGCGCGTAGTGCGCTTTCTCTGGGACTTTTCACCGTTTTTAGCACTTCTGGTTTTGCCTCCGGCCTCGTTCTGGCCGATAACGAATTCCGCAATGATTTAGCCTGGTTATCCGACCGTGGAACCCTCTCGTTGAGCCTGTCGACCTGGCCTCTGAGCGAAGAGGAGATTAAGCGCGCGCTGGCCAATGCCCATCCGACAACGTCCGCAGAGCGGGTGGTACTGGGTCGGGTAAATCAGCGATTAAGCGCGCTGAAAGCTGACGTGCGCGTTACCGGCTACAGCTCCACTGATAAGCCGGGCACGCCGCAGGGGTTCGCCCAGTCTTACCCCGCCGACCAGTCGCTTTCTCTCGCCCTGAACAACAGCGGCGAATGGTGGGATCTGCACCTGCAGGGCAATGTTGAAGGCGACAAGCGCATCAGTAACGGTTCGAGCGTGAACGCCAACGGCGCATACGGCGCGGTTAAGCTGTGGAACCAGTGGCTGGCGTTCGGGCAAATCCCCCAGTGGTGGGGGCCGGGCTATGAAGGTAGCCTGATCCGCTCCGATGCCGCGCGTCCCATGACCGGTTTTCTGCTGCAGCGCGCCGAACAGCGGGCGCCGGAAACCTCATGGCTAAGCTGGATTGGCCCCTGGCAGTACCAGCTTTCCGCCAGCCAGATGAACCAGTACGCAGCCGTACCGCATACCAAAATCTTCGGTGGTCGCCTGACTTTTTCACCGCTCACCTCGCTGGAGCTGGGAGCCTCGCGCGTTATGCAGTGGGGCGGCGAAGGGCGGCCTTCCTCATTCAGCAGCTTCTGGGACGGCCTCACCGGCAATGATAACACCGGCGACTCGGCCGACGATCCCGGCAACCAGCTGGCCGGTTTTGATTTCAAGCTGAAGCTGGCGCCCACCCTCGGCTGGCCGGTGAGCATTTACGGCCAGATGATCGGCGAGGACGAAGCCGGATATTTACCCTCGGCGCACCTCTATCTTGGCGGCGTGGAAGGGCATCACCAGTGGAACAGCAATGCGGTTAACTGGTATCTGGAAGCCCACGATACCCGCTCGAACATGGGCCGTACTAACTACATCTATAACCACTTTATCTATAAAGACGGCTACTACCAGCAGGGCTATCCGCTGGGCGATGCGATGGGCGGCGACGGGCGTTTATATGCCGGTAAGGTGGAGCTGGTAACCGAAGAGAATCAGCGCTGGAGCGCGCGGCTGGTCTACGCTGAGGTCAATCCAAAAAACCAGCGAATCAATAAAGCCTTCCCGCGCGCCGATACGCTGAAGGGCGTACAGCTGGGCTGGAGCGGCGATGTTATGCCAACGGTACGCCTGAATACCTCCCTGTGGTACACCGACGCTAACCACAGCGCCAGCGACGATGTTGGGGCCAGCATCGGCGTTGAGCTACCGTTCAGTTTATAACCGTATGGCGGCGATTTTTTCATCTTCTTGCCGCGCGGATTTGTGAATTGCCGCACATACTGTGGGTGATAGTACTGCTAATTTATGTGTATATACATACAGTATTTTATCAACAGTGGAGGCAGCATGGACTATAACGTTAAATCCGTAGGCAAGAAGAAAATTGCTGGTTTTCATCTGGTCGGTCCCTGGGAGCAGACGGTAAAACAGGGGTTTGAACAGCTGATGATGTGGGTCGATAACAGCCAGGTGCCGGCGCAGGAGTGGGTGGCCGTTTACTACGACAACCCGGACGAAGTCCCGGCGGAAAAGCTGCGCTGCGACACCGCCGTCACGGTGGCGGACGACTACCAGATTCCTGAGGGTAGCGAAGGCGTGATGATGACCGAAATCGCCGGCGGGGATTATGCGGTTGCCCGTGCCAGAGTCGAGAATTTTGACTTTGCGACGCCGTGGTACCAGTTCTTCGAGAGCTTGATGCAAAGCACAACCCATCAGATGGCGATGAAGCCCTGTTTTGAAGTCTATCTTAACGATGGTAACCAGGACGGCTACTGGGATATTGATATGTATATCGCGGTCGAGCCAGCGGTGAAGTAGAACATTGTCCCTTCGTTTGACAAGGTTTATTACATTCGCGTGATGCTTGCGGCGAAAAAGCAGTTACAATTGGCCTTTTCGTTGTGTCGGAGTAGGTTGTGCGCGCGGATAAATCACTTAAGCCATTTGAAATTCGGCTGTATCGCCATTACCGCATCGTCCATGGCGTGCGAATAGCATTGGCCTTTGTGCTCACCTTTGTGCTGGTGCGCCTGCTTAACGTTCCTGAAGGCACCTGGCCCCTCATCACCCTGGTGGTGGTGATGGGGCCTATCTCCTTCTGGGGAAATGTCGTACCGCGCGCGTTTGAACGTATCGGCGGCACGATCCTCGGCTCGGCGCTCGGGCTGGTAGCGCTCAAGCTGGAGCTTATCTCTCTGCCCATTATGCTGCTGTGGTGCGCGGTGGCGATGTTCCTCTGCGGCTGGCTGGCGCTGGGCAAAAAGCCCTATCAGGCGCTGCTGATCGGCATCACCCTGGCGGTAGTGGTCGGCGCGCCGCCGGGCGATATGACCACCGCGCTGTGGCGAAGCGGCGACGTGATCTTCGGCTCCCTGCTGGCGATGCTGTTTACCGGTATCTGGCCGCAGCGGGCCTTTCTGCACTGGCGTATCCAGATGGCCAGCTACGTCACCGCCTTCAACCGTCTGTATCAGGCGGGCTTCTCGCCGAACCTCGTTGAGCGTCCGCGTCTGGAAAAGCATATGCAGAAGGTGCTTAACGACGTGGTGAAAATGCGCGGATTAATTACCCCTGCCAGCAAAGAGACGCATATCCAGAAGGCCATCTTTGAGGCGATCCAGACCGTCAGCCGTAACCTGGTGTGTATGCTGGAGCTGCAAATCAACGCCTACTGGGCGTCGCGTCCCGGCCACTTCGTGATGCTTAACGCCCATACGCTGCGCGAAACCCAGCAAATGACCCAGCAAACATTGCTGACTATCGCCCACGCATTGTATGAGGGCAATCCGCAGCCGATTCTTGCCAACAATGAAAAGCTCAACGAAATTGTGGCCGAACTGCGCCAGCTCATCAAAGAGCAGCAGGACGACAATTTCTCCGAAACGCCCATTCACGGTTATGTCTGGTTAACTATCGAGCTGGCGCGCCAGCTCGAACTGCTGTCGCATTTAATCTGCCGTGCGTTGCGTAAATAAAGACCAGACTCACGTGGTTTTTCCATCGCTTGCTTCGATTCAGCAGCGTTTAGGGTTATGATAACGGCAAAGGAAAAAACATTGTCATCAGCGGCTGCTAACAGTTATGTTAGCCCTATGTAGCAGTCGCTTTAGCGAATCCGAATCTCAAATATTAGGGGTATAAAAATGGAAACAACTAAGCCTTCTTTCCAGGACGTACTGGAGTTTGTTCGCCTGTACCGTCGTAAGAACAAACTGCAGCGTGAAATTCAGGACGTTGAGAAAAAGATCCGTGATAACCAGAAGCGCGTACTGCTGCTGGACAACCTGAGCGACTACATCAAGCCGGGCATGAGCGTTGAAGCTATTCAGGGCATCATCGCCAGCATGAAGAGCGATTACGAAGATCGCGTTGACGATTACATCATCAAAAACGCCGAGATCTCCAAAGAACGTCGCGATATCTCTAAAAAGCTGAAAGCGATGGGCGAAGCGAAAGTCGAAGATAAATCTGCCGAGTAAGCCCCGTTAATGCGCTCCGGCGGCGCTCGCTGCCGGAGTTTCTCTTCTTCCTCTTGCGTGACCTCACAGTTCCTTAGCAAAACCGCCCGCGCGACGCTGAACCTTTACCCAGGAATTTGGTATACTTCCGCCGTAAACATATTGATATCGGAAGGGTTTATCTCATGCTGTCCCTGCAACAGGTGCCGCCGCGATGATACTGATGACCGGCGACGCGCTTAGCGGCCAACGCCGTGACGCCGAATCTTTACTCAACTCTTTCGTTTCGGCGATCTTCATCGCTACCTCCCGGCTCTCCGACAACCAAATGGCCGCGCGCATTCAACACCACCGTGATACCCGGCTTGCCCACTGGCGGCTGGAAGAACTCGGGCAGGCTTTCTCCGCGCGGCAGCCGCGCGGATAAGTCAGGTCACGGTCGGTGGCGGGCATGAATAACCGCTGTCGCGGGGTTTATCGACAGGAGTCATCACTCAATGATTAAGTCTTTTTTTGCCGCATTATCATTTATCAGCCGCCTGCCGGTCCCGGCGCGTTTATCCCAGGGGCTGGAAATTGAACAATATCAACGTAGTATCATCACATTCCCCCTGGTGGGGCTGCTGCTGGGGGCGATTGCTGGCGCCGTTGTGATGCTGCTGCAGCCGTGGTGCGGCGGCCCGCTCGCCGCGCTGCTCGGCGTGCTGGCGCTGGCGCTGTTGACCGGCGGGTTCCATCTTGATGGGCTGGCGGATACCTGCGATGGCATCTTTTCCGCCCGCCGCCGCGAGCGGATGCTGGAAATTATGCGCGACAGTCGGCTGGGCACTCACGGCGGGCTGGCGCTGATTTTTGTGCTGGTTGCCAAAGTGCTGGTGGTCAGCGAAGTGGCGCTGCGCGGCACGTCGGCGCTTGCCGCGCTGGCTGCCGCCTGCGCCGTCGGCCGCGGTATGGCGGTACTGCTGATGTATCGTCAGCGCTACGCCCGGGAAGAGGGGCTGGGCAACTTGTTTATCGGCAAAATCACGCTGCGTCAGTCTCTGATTACCATGGGGATCGCGCTGGCGCTGGCGACGCTGCTGCTCGGGGTCAACGGTCTGCGGGCGGCGCTTATCACTCTGGTGCTGGTTTGGGCGCTGGGTCAGGCGCTCAAGCGTACCCTGGGCGGGCAAACCGGTGACACATTAGGCGCGGCGATTGAGCTGGGCGAAGTCATATTTCTGCTGGCCCTGCTGTAGGAGTTGCTTTATTCCCGGTGGCGCTGCGCTGACCGGGCTACAAGTCCACCGCTGTCTGCGGGCCGGTAGCCCGGGCAAGGCGCAGCGCGCCGCCTGCGGGGAATGTGTCGGAGTGACGGATTGGCGTGGTTTCTCCCGGCTCGCGCTGCGCTTAGCCGGGCTACAAATTCACAGCTGTCTGCGGGCCGGTAGTCCGAACAGGCGCATCGCGCCGCCTGCGGGGAATGTGCCGGAGTGATGAACCGGTGTGGTTTCTTCCCGGTGGCGCTGCGCTTAGCCGGGCTACGGGTTAACAGCAATCTGCAGGTCGGTAGCCCGGACAGGCGCAGCGCGCCGCCTCCGGGAAAATTATTCAGCGCACGTGCTTACAGCGCTTTTTGCCATACGCTCTGCGGCAGGAGGTAAACATCTGCCGGCGCCGTCATGCCGTCGGTCACGATATGCTGAATGCCGCTGGCCATTACCGCCAGGGTCACATCAAAGGCGTTCAGGCTATCGCCAAAGCCCGCGGTCAGGTTGAGCATTGAACCGTTCGCCATCAGATAAACGGTTTTATCGCCCATCCGGTAAGCGTTGATATAGGGCATGACCTCTTCATGACGGAACTGGCGCAGGTACTCACAGTCAATCTCTTCCGCCACGTGACCCACGTTGAGAATAAACACCCCGTCTTTGGACTTATCCAGCGCCTGGCGGTTGACGACTTTTTTACCGCCGGTCGCCGTGGCCACCACATCCGCGGAGGCAATCGCCTCCTGTAATTCAACGACGTGCCAGCCATCGTAGGCCGCCTGTAGTCTCCGCGCCGGGTCGATTTCCGCTACCATTACCTGGCCGCCGAAGGCCTTCGCCGCCGCCGCTACGCCCTGGCCAACCAGACCATAGCCGATGACCAGCACTTTTTTCTCATGCAGGGTCAGGTGGGTCGTCTGGAAAAAGGTGTGCCAGGCGGTCAGGCCGACCATATGACGGTTGTGCAGTCCCTCTTTTACCGGCAAATCATCCCAGTTAAAAATCGGGTAGCCGGGGTGAATATCGCCCAGGCGGCTAACGCCAGAGCCGGTCGCCTCAAGGCCCGCGACGATATTGCCAAACTCCCCGCGCTGATGCAGTAGGGTGGTAATATCCGCGCCCATTTCGCACAGATGCGTCGGCTGCCAGGCAATCGCTTTTTCCCAGGATTGCTGCCAGTCGGCGTCGCTCATATCCCGCCAGGCGCAGGCTTCCGCGCCGCGCTCCACCAGCCAGGCGACCACGTCATCCTGCACCGTCGTTGGGTTACAGGTGGTAAGAAAAACCTTCGCCCCTTTCTCCAGAATTCCCTGCACCAGGGGGATCATTTTCATATCGAGGTGCATACAGCAGGCGAGACGCACCTGGCTGAGATCCGGCAGGGCGGCGACCTGACGCAGGGTGCGCGGCATATTCTGACTGGCCCATGCGATCTCTTTCTCTAATTTTATCTTGTTATTCAACGTGTTTGACCTTCAATCCATAGAATGCTGATACCCAGAGGTGAGGGGATTTTAACGTAGCGCGCGCCGTTTTTACATTCACAAAATGAATGACGAAAAGCCACGACAAAGACATGGTTGTTAAAATAAGGTTAAAAAAAGAAAATGAAACATAAGTTCTTATTATGACGTAAGCGAGCTACACGATGTTAAGCGTTTTACCCGGATCGCTCTTTTCGCGGATCCGCATTTTCCTCGGTCGCCTCAAGCCGCACGCCCTGCCGGTTGCCAGAAAACATATTGTTCTGGCCTCTCTCGGCGCCGGGACGGGACTGGCGGTGACCAGCATGTTCAGCCACTGGCTGTTAGGCGAGGTCAATATCTGGTTTATCGCGCCAATGGGCGCATCGGCAGTGCTGCTGTTTGGCGTCCCGAGCAGTCCGCTGGCCCAGCCGTGGTCGATTGTCGGCGGCAACGTGCTCTCGGCGCTGATTGGCGTGACAGTGGGAATGGCGATCCCGAACCTGGCGCTGGCCTGCGGCGTGGCGGCGGGGCTGGCGATCGCCGGTATGTATTTCCTGCGCTGCCTGCATCCACCGGGTGGGGCGGTGGCGTTAACGGCGATCCTCGGCGGGGCGGGGGTGCAGAGTGAAGGCTACCACTTTGTTCTGACGCCGGTATTGCTCAATTCCCTGATGCTGGCGCTGCTGGCCATCGTCTTCAACAACATGGTGGGACGACGCTACCCGCACCCGCTGGCCGCAGAAGAGGTAAAGGCCAAAGCCGTACCGCTGGGCCTGTCGGTGACCCGCGATGATATTCACGCGGCCCTGCTGGACGGCCAGTTTCTCGATATCGATGAAGACGACGTGCAGGAGCTGCTGGAAAATATTGAACATAAAGCCAGACAGCGTATCGCCAGCGCCCGGCGATCCTGATGAGCTTTTCGGCTCTCTGGGGAACGCGGATTAACCCACGTGTTCCCCTTTTTATTGCCTTCCTCCCCGGCCATTAGCCTGAACCAGGCATTTTTCTCCCCCCGAAAGCAACAAGCTCTGCGGATCGTGACTGCGATCGACAAAATTGGCCATTCAATGAGCAAAAAGTTGACGCCCTTAACGAAATGAATATTTCAAAATAACTTGTTATGGATTTTTTAATCCGGTGGGGTATAACAAGTTGTTAAATAATGCACCCGGGTGCAAAGAGGTGCAAATGTATTCCTGATGCCAGAACCTGCCGTATCTGGTTCGGCAATGTGATCTTTTTATTCATAAAAACAAAACGATAGAACGCTCATCCCTGACAGGACAACAAAATGACCGATCATGTGATAACTGAAAGTCGTAAAACAGATAATGATAAGAAAATCAGATTAATAACCCTCGTCTCAACCATCGGTGGACTGTGCTTTGGTTACGACACCGGGGTTATTTCCGGCGCGCTGATTTTCATGAAAAACGATCTTGGCCTCACTCCTCTGCAGGAAGGGCTGGTGACATCGTTTTTATTATTCGGCGCGGCAATCGGCTCTGTCGGCGGCGGCTGGCTGTCCGACCGACAGGGACGGCGGAAAAATATTCTGTGGGTGGCGGTGATTTTTATCTTTGGCGCCCTCGGTACCGCCGTCGCCTGGGATATGTCGTCGATGATAATCGCCCGCTTTATTCTTGGCCTGGCGGTTGGCTGTGCGTCAGTGACGGTACCGATTTATATTTCAGAACTGGCGCGACCCGCGCAGCGTGAACGGCTGGTGACGGTCAACGAACTGATGATCGTCACCGGGCAGTTTCTCGCTTACTCCGTCAACGCTTCCATTGTCAATTTCTATCCCGACATGTCGCACAACTGGCGGCTGATGCTGGCCATTCCGGCGCTACCCGGCGCGCTGCTGTGGATTGGTATGCTGGTAATGCCGGAGTCTCCGCGCTTCTTCGTGCGTAAGGGGCAAATAGACAAAGCGGTTGCGGTGCTGAAAACGATTCGTCGGCCCGAAGAGGTGGAGCAGGAGATCCGCGATATCCAGCAGGTGAGCCAGATTGGCATCAATCATGGCCGATTTGTTGACGAGCTGAAGAGAAAATGGGTACTGCAGCTGATTTTGATCGGCCTGATGATTGTGCTGGCAACGCGCGTAACCGGCGTGAATACCATTATGTACTACGCGCCGACGGTGCTGAAAGCCACCGGACTTGGCGATGCGGCGGCGGTGACCGGCGCCGTGGCTAATGGCGTCGTCTCTATTCTGGCCACGCTACTGGGGATGCTGTTAATTGGCAGGCATTCCCGACGGAAAATGTTCTTTACCGGACAGATCGGCGTCACCCTTAGCCTGGTGTTGATTGGCCTCTCGTTCAAGCTCTTCTTCCATATGGAAACCGTCGATGGCGTCAGCGGCTTGCACGCCAACTTTACCGGTGCCAGCTACATCATTCTCGCCCTGATGCTGGTGTTCCTGACCTTTATGCAGGGTTGGATCGCACCGGTATTCTGGCTGATGCTCGCGGAAATCTACCCGCTGCGGATGCGCGGTCTGGGAATGGGTTTTGCGGTATTCGGTTTATGGATATTTGACTTCATCATTCAGTCTATTTTCCCGATTTTACTCAACAGCTACGGCGGTGGAATGACCTTCGGCTTCTTCGCGGCTACCAACGTCATAATGCTGATTCTGCTGGTGAAGTTCCTGCCGGAAACCCGCGGGTTAACCCTCGAACAAATTGAACAAAAATTCAGATTCTGATTTAGCAACGTGGAGGAATATATGACAGTTAATATCGGTTTAATTGGTTTGGGTATGATTGGGCGCGACCATCTCCAGCGTTTCCAGACGGTTATCCAGAACGCCAGGGTCAGCGCCGTCTGCGATATCAATCGTAATGTGACCGACGCTATTGCCCGCGAATATGGCGCTCAGCCCTATTACGATGCAGTCGAGATGATTCAATCAGACGACGTGGATGCGATCTTTATTTGCTCTATTGGCCCGGTACATAAAGAACAAATTCTGGCGGCCATTAAAGCAGGTAAACCGGTGTTTTGCGAAAAACCGCTCACCCCGACCGCCAATGAAGCCAAAGCGATTATTGATGCTGAAGTAGCCTACGGCAAACGTATGCTGCAGTTGGGCTTTATGCGCCGTTTCGACCCGGGGTACAACCAGCTAAAAGCCACTCTGGATAGCGGTGAACTGGGGGAAATATTGCTCATCCACTGCGCCCATCGCAACGCCTCCGTGCCGGAGAGCTACACCCTGGAGATGGCGATTAACGATTCGGCGACCCATGAAATCGATATTATCCGCTATCTGCTTAACGAAAATATCGTTTCGGTGCGCGTCGATAAACCGCAGAAGAAAACGCGCAGAGCCTGCGCGCATCTGCAGGATCCGTTGATTGTGATTTTTGAAACTGAATCCGGCGTACGTATTGATGATGAGCTGTTTGTTAACTGCGATTACGGCTACGACATTCGTTGTGAAGTGATTGGCGAAAATGCCATCAGCGCGTTGACCGAACAGGCACTTACCACCGTCCGTTCGGCGCAGGGTTATAGCCGCGCTATCCCCAAAACCTGTATGGAACGTTTCGCCACCGCCTACGATCGCGAGGTGCAGAATTTCGTTGACCGGGTAAACCTGGGGGCGGAGATGAGCGGGCCATCATCGTGGGACGGATTTGTCGTGGCGATGGTATGCGATGCCGGCCTGGCGTCGCTGAAGGATGGCGAAAAGCACGCCGTCTCTCTGCCGGAGTGTCCGGCGCTCTACCGCTGACCCATTAACGAAGGGAGAGGCGCATGTTAACTCTGAAACCAGAAGATATTTTTATTGGCTGTCGGGCGAATTCAAAGAAAAAGGCGCTGCGTATTGCCGCGGATTCCCTGCAGGCCAGCGGCTACGTCAGCGAGGGTTTTTTTGAATCAATGGTGGAGCGCGAAAAGGCGCTCTCTACCTGGCTCGGGGCGGGGGTCGCCATGCCCCACTGCAGCAAGGAGGGTATTGATCTGGTGCGGCAAACCGGTTTCCAGCTGCTTCAGTTTCCGGATGGCGTGGGCTGGGGGGAGGGTAAAGTGGCCTTCCTTGTGGTCGCCGTGGCGGCAAAAAACAATGAACACATTGATGTTATAGCGGATCTGGCAGACCTGCTTGATGACGAAGTGAAAACCACGCTGCTGGCCAGCGCCGACAGCAAAGACGCGTTTATGCAGATCCTCGAAGGACACTCATTTAAGAAGGATAGAATATGAAACTGGCACTCTGTACCGATGTTCTCGCCGGCCTGGCGTTCCCGGAAATGCTCGATCGCGTCAAGCAGTACGGCATTGAGGGCGTGGAGATGACCGCAGGCGGCTGGTCGCCTTGTCCGCATGTTAAAACTGAAGAACTGCTGGCTTCTCCGGCAGCGCTGGCGGCGTTTCGCGGCGAGCTGGAAAAGCGCGGAATGGAGATCGTCGCGCTGAACTGTTCGGGTAACCCGCTGGCCCCCGGCGCCCTTGGCGAGAAGCACACCGCCAGCAGCTACCGTACCGTCGAGCTGGCGGCGAAGCTGGGAGTGAAAAAGATAGTCATGATGAGCGGCCTGCCGGGCGGCGGGCCGGACGATAAAATCCCTAACTGGATCACCTCGACGGTTTCCTGGCCGGACTATATGCCAGGCGTGATCGATTACCAGTGGAACGAGGTTGCTATTCCCTGGTGGCAGGCTTTTACCCGCCATGCGGCTGAACACGGCATCGAACAGATTGCCCTCGAGGAATTCCCCAGCCAGCTGGTTTACAACCCGAGCACGCTGCTGCGCCTGCGTGAGGCGGTTGGCGACATCATCGGCATGAATCTCGATCCGTCGCATCTGATCGCCATGGGGGCAGACCCGATTGCCGCAGCCCGTAAGCTTGAAGGGGTGATTTATCACGTCCACGGCAAAGACGCGCGTATTGAACGCGGGCTGGCGGATGTCGACGGCTTACTGGAATACCAGCCGGTTACGCAGACCAAAACCCGCACCTGGAACTACGTGGCGGTTGGCTGTGGACAGGATTTGAAGTGGTGGAAAGAGTTCTTCTCGGTGCTGCGCATGACCGGATATAACGGTTATGTGTCGCTGGAGATGGAGGACCTGACGATGAGCGTTGAAGCAGGGCTACGGACGTCTATTGATGCCCTCAACGCCACATTAAGTCAGTGACAACGGGCCGCGTTTTCCCTCCGGGGGGCGGGAGAACGCGGCGCGTTTTTTGTTGAGCGGATTTTATCTTGCTGTATTTTACGTTCTATTGGATGTTTTTTATCAGGAACGTTAAAACCGAGTATGAGCGCCCCTAAACGACAAAAAGCGACCGCCAGCGACGTTGCGTTACTGGCTGGCGTCTCCAAATGGACGGTTTCCCGGGCATTTACCCCCGGGGCTTCTATCCAGCCCAAAACCCGGGAAGAGGTGATGAAAGCCGCTAATATTCTGGGATATCGACCAAATTTACTGGCGCGTAGCCTGACGCAAAAGAAAACGCATATTATCGGCGTGGCGGTAGACGAGCTGCGCAATCCCAATATGGTGCTACTGCTTAACGAAGTGACCCGCCAGCTGCAGAATCGCGGCTACATGGCGCTGGTGATTAACGTTACCGACGAAGAAAACACCCGCACGGCGATGGCGCTGGCTTACCAGCTCCAGGTTGATGGTATCTTGTTTATGGCCACGGTCCTGACGCCGGAACTCATCGCGATTGCCACTGAAATTCATCGCGTTCCGCTGGTGCAGATTGGCCGTAATACCGATCATCCGGAAATCCAGGTGGTCAATATTGACGGCTGGATTGCCGGAAAACAGCTTGCCGAACTGCTGCTGGCGCAGGGGCATCGCACTTTTGGCTATATGAAAGGGCCGGATACCGCCTCGCACCATTTAATGAGGATGGAAGGATACGAAGCGGCGCTGGAGCAGGCAGGTTGCCGGCTTGATACTCTGCTGGTTGCCGGACAGTATTTACGTACCCGGGGATATGCGGCGATGAGCGACTATCTGGACGCGACGTCCGCAGGCGAAAGAGTGGATGCCCTGTTCTGTGAAAACGATATTCTGGCGATAGGCGCGCTTCAGGCGCTGCGCGAGCGCGATTTAACGATGGGTATTGTCGGTTTCGATAATATCGATGAGGCGGCGGCGCCGGAATGGCAGCTTACTACCTACGATCAGCGGCGCGAGCGGCTGGTGGAAGAGGCGTTGAATCGGCTCATCGATGTAACTGAAGGGCCGTCGGCGACCTGGCGCACCGGGGAACCCATCGTGCGCCAGTCCCATCGCCGCCAGGGCTAAAGTTCGCCGGTGATGTACTGCGCCACGCCGCAGCCAAAACTCCAGTCCCCTTTGTGGTTGCTGATTACCGAGACCATCAGATCATCGCCGCTCAGCCCGCAGTGCTCCTGGAGCTCAGCCAGCAGGGTGGCATAAAAAAGCTGCTTCTGTTCTTCGCTGCGCGGGCTGGTATATACCCTCACCACCACCACCTCCCGGCTTCGCGTCAGCCCCAGCCCGGTATCTTCAATAATCATATGATGAGCTTTGTTTTCGTGAACAATCTGGTAGCGATCGCGCTCTGGCACCTTGAACGCCTGCACCACGGCGCGATGTGCCGCATCCAGCAGGGTTTTGATCTCGCTTTCGCTGCGTCCTTCAATGATATCAAACGTCAGTAATGGCATAGCAGATGGTCCTTATTGTCGGATTACCTCAGTGAGAGAGATGCTAACCCGTGCTGAAGCCGGCAAAAACCGCTATATTTGAACTCATTGTTTTTATCTGTGAACAATTACTATGCGCGAGATCCGCCCGGAAATTTACTGGACCCACCTGTACTGGCTTACGGTGCTGGAGGAGCAAAAAAGCTATACCCGCGCCGCGGAAAAGCTGGCGGTCAGCAAATCCGCCATCAGCCAGAAAATCAGCGAGCTGGAGCGGGTTACCGGTAAGACGCTGGTGCACCGAACCACCCGCAGCGTGACCTTAAGCGAAGATGGTCTGCGGCTGGTGGCGGAGCTGAACGAGCCGTTTGGGCAGATTCGCGAGATCTTTACCGGCACCTGCGACGAGGAAGGCGGCCCCCTGCGCGGTACGCTGCGCCTGACCGCGCCGGTCGCATTTTCACGTCAGCAGCTGGTCCCGGCCATCACCCCTTTTCTGCACCAGCATCCGCAGCTTCATCTCCAGCTGGAGGTGACCGACCGACTGGTGTCGCTCGCCAGCGAGGGGTTCGACCTTGCTATTCGCCACTGTCGCCGCGAGCTGCTGCCGGAGACCCACGTGGCCTGGCCGCTGTGCCGTACGGCTACCCTGGTGGTCGCCTCGGCGGACTATATTCGCCGCTTTGGCCGCCCCGATTCGCCTGACGCGTTGCGTCAGCATCAATGCCTCACCTACCCGCGCGGGCCGCAAAGCCCGCACTGGACCTTTGAGCGCGACGACGAGCGGGTGAGCGTGAAAGTGCAGGGGCCGTTTGCCACCAATAACAGCGAATCCCTGCGCGACGCGGTGCTGGCGGGGCTGGGCGTTGCCTTACTGCCGGATTTTAGCGCCAGGGAAGCGATTGGCCGCGGGCTGGTTCAGGAGCTGCTGCCGGGATGGCGGCCGGTGGATGCGTTTGCGGAAAGTCTGTACGTCATTCGCCCCTACACGCCGCGCGTATCGCGGGCGGTAGAGACGTTTAGCCGCTATCTGAAGGCGACCTTCAGCTGATATTTTCCAGCTGCTGCGCCAGCGCCTCGCGAAAGCGGGGCAGCAAATCGGCGCCTTCTGAAACCAGCTCCGCCAGGGTCACGGTTTTATCGGCGCGGTATTCCCGCCCGCTGCCAAGCCGGGCTTCGAAATCATTGGCCGCCCGGTGAGCCGCCGCCAGGTCGGCATCCAGCAATACCACCGCGTGCGCGAGAACCACATGGCCTCGACCTTCCGCCATTGGTCGCCAGTACTGGGCCGTGCCGGCTATTTTTCGCACCTGCTCGCCCTCGCCGCAGGCCAGATTATAGCGACCATCGCAAAATGAACCGCTAACCGCCCGGCAGTGGCTGGCCACGCCAAAGGTCGCCAGCGTGCGCTGCAACAGGCCGCAGAGGAAAAGATAAATCGGCTCTGCGGCTTCGCCCAGCGAGTGATAGACCGGCCAGGCCAGGCTGAGATTGACAATTCCCGGCCCCTGCGGCACCAGCCCGCCGCCGGAGCGGCGCTGCCAGACCGGCCATCCCTGGCCGGCGAACTGCTCGCTCACCGCCGGGAGTTCGGCAAATTTCCGGTAGCTTCCCGGCACCACAAACCCCTGCGGGGCCTGCCAGAGCTGAGCCACCGCCTCACCGTCGAGCGCCCGGGCAAACAGCGGCTGCTCGGCAAGGGTGGGATCGGCAAAGTAACCAACCGGTAGCTGCTGGTGGCTAAAGCGCAGCGGCCAGCAGGGTTCCTGAATCATGATTTCTCCTTATCGGCGCTATTCGCCATGGCGGCTGGGTTTCATCAGCATCGCCGTAAGGGCGGAGAGCAGGCAGCCTGCGGTCAAGTAGATAGCGACGCTATGCCAGGCGCCGCCGGATAAGGTGACCAGGGCGGCGGCGATAAACGGCGTGAAACCGCCGCCGACAACGCTGGCAACCTGATACCCCACGCCGGCCCCGCTGTAGCGATAGCTGGCGCCAAACATTTCGGTAAACATTGGCTGCTGAACGCAAACCACCATATCGTGCGCAATATTTGCCAGCATAAGCGCGAAAAACAGGATCCAGAAGTATGACTGGCTTTCGAGCGCCATAAAGAACGGGAAGCCGCTGAGGGTGCCGATCAGCGCCCCGGTGATATAGACGCGGCGACGGCCAAAGCGGTCCGCCAGCCAGGCGAAGCAGGGGATCGTCAGGCAGCTGATGGCGCCGACAAGCAGGCCAATATTCAGAAACAGCTCGCGCGGCAGGCCGAGATTCTGCGTGGAATAGTTAAGCGCGAAGGCGGTGACGATATACATCGTCAGCAGCTCGCACAGGCGCAGGCCGATAATCATTAAGAACGCGCCCGGATGGCGGAACAGCGCTTCCACGACCGGCAGCCGCTTTTTCTTCGGCTGCAGCTGCTGTTCGCGCTGCTGCTGTTCAAATTCGGCGGATTCCGCCATGCCGTTGCGGATCCAGAGCGCCGCCAGCACCAGCACGACGCTAAACAGGAACGGCAGACGCCAGCCCCAGCTGAGGAACTGTTCATCGGTGGTGCAGGAGCTTATCAGCGACACCAGCCCTGTAGAGAGCAGCAATCCGACACCGTAGCCCACCTGCACGCCGCTGCTGTAGAACGCCTTCTTATTTTTCGGCGCGCTCTCTACCGCCAGCAGAGCCGCGCCGCCCCATTCGCCGCCCACCGCAAAGCCCTGGACGGCGCGCAGCAGGACCAGCAGAACCGGCGCCCACCAGCCAATCTGGCTGAAGGAGGGCAGCAGACCGATACAGGCGGTGGCGATCCCCATCATCCATACCGTCAGCATCAGCATGCGTTTGCGCCCGAGGCGATCGCCGAAATGGCCGAAGATAATGCCGCCCAGCGGGCGGAAGAGGAAGCCGACGCCGAAGGTGGCAAAGGCGGCGAGGGTGCCCATTGCCGGGCTGATTTGCGGGAAAAATTCCCGGTTAAATACCAGCGCGGCGGTGATGCCATAGAGAAGAAAGTCGTACCAGTCGACCACGGCCCCGGCGAAGCTGCCCCAGGCCGCTCTGCGGGCGCGGTTGAGTGAACATGCCTCCTTGCCGGGGCGCTGAGAAATTAACGTTGAGTCCATACCTGTCCTGTCTGTTGCTGAGTTTTTAATTATTGGAATGAGACGCTTTCCGAATTCGCGCCTGTCCTGAGACTACCGCGCAGAAGGGCATGTGAAAAGATTTTTACCTGCTCTGGGCGTTTAAAGGCATAAAGCGTTTGCTTCGCCGGGGGATGAACGCCCTTGTAGCCCGTTCAGAATGCGAGCTTAGGACTTCGCTTATTGTTTTTAATTTTAATTTTTGAACCCAACGGGGACACCTTTTAAGAAATGACTTAAATGGTTTACAATTAACAAGTCTCCAATTTCGGAAGGGTGAGTTAAATGCGTTTAATTTTTGCAGCTTTATTTTGTGTCATGGTTTCGCCTTCCGCTTTTGCAGAAAAACTGCCAGCGCCTGTCGGCAAACCCGTTTTAACTATTTCCGGCCTGATTGCTAATACGAATGAGGGCGATACCGCCGTTTTTGATGTCGCCGCATTAGAAAAGCTGGGGATGGAAACGCTGGTGACGACCACGCCATGGTATTCGGGCAAGGTCCGCTTTGACGGCATTTCCCTCAGTAAACTCATGGATTTAGTCGGCGCCAAAGGCAAGTCAGCCCGGGTGCTGGCGCTCAACGATTACACCACGATTGTCCCCCTGGACGACTTTCATAAATTTCCGGTAATTTTGGCTTTAAAAATGAACGGCGAATATATGCGCATTCGTGATAAAGGGCCCTTATTTATTGTTTATCCTTACGACAGTAGCCCGGAATTGCAGAATCAGATTTATTATTCCCGTTCGGCATGGCAGGTTTCGAAGATTATAATTGAGTAAGGGTTTGATCTTGAATCGAATACTCACTGCCATTATTTTGTCGCTCTTCATTGTGACCGGTTACATTACTTATCTGGTGCATGAGCGGCAAAGTGAGCTGCAAAAATTAACCCGTTATACTGATTCGTGGTCCGTTTCCCAGATAGTCTCCGAGTACATGCGCCTCGAGGCGCGACTCAGCGCGATGGGGCTGGGGGTGAAGGGAAGCGACCACGATGAGGTGCGCCTGCGTCTGGAAATTATGATGAGCCAGATTGCGCTGCTGCAGCAGGGTGATTTGGGAAAGTTTATCGGCAAAGATCCTCACCGTAAGGCAATAGTTAACAGCCTGATTGATCTTCTGGACCGGCTGGATAAGCAGCTGGACACCATGACGACAGCGCAGCTGAAGCTGATGCTGCAGGAGATGAGTACCCTGGACGGGCCGTTGACCTCACTCGCGTCCACCTCGCTCGCCCAGGATTTTAATCTGGTTAATCTGACCCACGATAAAATACAAAATCTCTATTACATCTATTCGGCGATTTCCATTCTGCTGATTGTTCTCTGTATCACGCTCGGGCTGTTGATGCTGAAGCAGAATAACACCCTGCGTCGCGCCCACGTGCGGATGAAATTACTGGCGACCGACCTGCAGGCCTCAAAAGAAAAGCTTCAGGTGCAGAACCGCCGTCTGCAGTACGATGCCTATCATGATTCGCTGACCGGGATGCCCAACCGTCTCTCTTTCTGGCAACGTCTGCAGGAGGTCGTCAATCAGGTGCGGCCCTATAACGGCTCGGCGGTCGTGATGCTGTTTGACCTGGATAATTTCAAGGACGTCAACGATACCCAGGGTCACGATGCCGGGGATAAGCTGCTGCAGGATTTGGCCAGCCGTCTCTCCTTTTTTCGCAAAACGTCAGAAACGCTCTACCGGCTGGGAGGGGACGAGTTTGCCCTGGTTTCCCATGATTTAACCGAAGAGATGGCGCTGGAGCGGGCGAAGGTGATCCGGGAAAAGATCAGCCAGCCGTATCAGATTTACGACTCGCTGATCCAGATTGGCGCCTGTATCGGGATTGTGATCTCTGACGGGGAAAGCCGTACCGACTATTTATACAAATGCGCCGACCTGGCGCTGTATGAAGCGAAAAAAGAGGGTTCCGGCAACGTTCAGGTATTCCGTCCCGGACTGCTTCAGCGCCAGCAGGAGAATAAATCCTTTGAAGATGACCTGATGCAGGCGCTGAACAAAGGTGAGTTCAGGGTTTACTACCAGCCGATAGCCGACACCATGAACGGTGAAATCTACGGCTACGAAGCGCTGGTGCGCTGGTTTCATCCGCTGCGCGGCAGCGTCCCGCCGACCGAATTTATTCCGGTAGCGGAAAAGATTGGCCTGATTAATCAGCTGGGCGAGTGGGTGCTGCGAACCGCCTGCGAAGCGGCCGCCAGCTGGTCGTCGCCGCTCAAAGTGTCGGTTAACGTGTCGCCGGTTCAGTTAATGAACAGTTCACTGACCGATACCGTGGTAACCATCTTAAGAACAACCGGGCTGGATCCGTATCGGCTGGATTTGGAAATTACCGAGTCTGACGTCTTTAACGAAAATACCCGTTCTCTCGAGATCCTGAGCCAGCTGCGCGAGCTCGGGGTGCAGATCTCCATTGATGATTTTGGCACCGGCTATTCTTCGCTATCGCGGCTAAGCTACTTCCCGTTCGATAAGATAAAAATCGACCGCTCTTTTGTGATTAACATTCCCGATCAGAAAGATGACCTCGATATCGTGCGGCTGATTATCAGCATGGGTAAAAGCCTGCATATGCGCATCGTGGCCGAAGGTGTCGAAACAGAAGAGCAGCTGGAGTCCTTACGCAAATTAGGCTGTGACCTGGTACAGGGGTATTTAATCGGTAAACCGGGACCGCTCAGTTCACCTGAAAATAAGTAATTTGCCTTTTAATATGGGCGGTTCTAGTTTATCTAAAATCGCCCATATTTATTTTTTAAATAGATCTAATCCCTAATGAGTACAATAAGGGGTAGGAAAACGTATCGGTAAAAAATAATACCCGCAATGATTAAAAGGGGTATATCATATGCAACATATTTTCCCATTTTCGACCGTATATGTGGTGCGTTAAGAGAGGCGAAATCATGCAGCGAATCATTATTCCTACCCACTATGTGCATACCCGGAGCACGCCGCTGTGGACGAAGCGGACGGCGCCGGCCTCAATCTGGAAGCGGCATCTGGATGCCGGTACCCGGCAGGGCGTCTATCCGCGCCTGTCGGTGATGCGAGGGGCGATACGCTATCTCGGATATGCCGATGAAACCAGCGCGGAACCGGTGGAAACCCTGACCATTGCCGAAGGTGAATTTGGCGTTTTTCCGCCCGAAAAGTGGCACCGCATCGAGGCGTTAACCGAGGATACCGTATTTAACGTGGACTTTTACGTTGATCCTAAAATTCTTATCGAGGGATAATATGAACAGTGAAAATAAAGGCTATGCGTTAGCGCTGATCAACGGGAATAATAAAGATAAAAAAGAAAAAGTGTATCTTAAGCCGATGGCCCTGTATGTCCCTGATATCGCCACCCAGGCCGTGGCTGAGCTTATTTCCACGCTGTCGGTGGAAAACGCCGGAGGAAAGGGGTTTATATTGACGGTGACCAACAATAATAACGGCGTCTCGGTCGATAGCGAGTTTGCTTCTCTGGCTGAGCTGCAGGATCCGCAGACGGCGGCCGATGCGGTAAAAGATCTGATTAATATTGTCCGCGGCTACGAGTCCGACGAAGAGACTAACGTCTGCGGCTGGTAATCGTTTGCCGACGCAGAATCGTCAGCTGCCGTCTATCGTCAGCTGACGCTGGACGGCTCTCGGTGGCCTGCGTCAGCCGTATCCCGCGGTATTTAGCGGCGCGTAATATGTTTAACATTGTATTTGTTGGTATTCTGGTAAATGTCGGATAAATCAACAATGGTATTGTTATGGGCATAGCTGATCGACTGCACCCGTAGCAGCAGGCTGTTTTGTGGAACCTGTAAGAGCTCTGCTTGCTCCCGGGTGGCCAGAACCGGGGTATAGCTGCGGTGGCTCTCCAGGATGGTGATATTGCACTCTTTCTTGAAATAGTTAAATTTCGATCTTTCCAGATTTCCAACGCTTAGCCAGGGAAAAATCGCCACCGGTATATAGCTGTTCTCAATCAGAATAGGTACGTCGTCAATCATCCGAATGCGTCTGACGTAATAGACCTTCTCTCCCGGCTCAATTTTCAACTGTTGTGCGATAGCCAAAGGCGCATCAAGCATCGTGAACTCAATGACCTTATTGCGATAGTTGGTGACGCCGCCGATGTGCATCTGGTAGTTGAAGCCGTCAAGTTCCCCGCCGCGATAATTGCTCTTACGCGCCACGTATGAACCGCTGCCGTGGCGTTTGACGATCAGCTTCTCACTTTCCAGCAGCGTGAGCGCCTTGCGCAGGGTCATGACGGAGACCTGCAGCTCCCCGGCCAGCGCTTTTTCACTCGGTAGCGCATCTCCCACCTCGAATTCATCGCTATTGATGCGATTTTTTAGCCTGTCTGCGATTGTTTTATATATCACTTATAGATTTCTCGTGGTGTGTTCTGTCAGCGGATTATCATTTTATCTTGTTAATAATTAACATATTTTTGTCATTGCGGGGCGTTGTTTTGTCTCTGTCATCTATTTATCTGCTTTTACTTATATATCTGTTGCCGCAAGAGAGATATGACTTTCATCACAGATGACGATTTCACCGCTCTGAATTATGTCTGCCGGCGCATAGGCTGAAACGCATGTATCGGGCGCTGACGGCCGATGTGCGGGACAGGGGGTGAGGATGATCGGGGTAAAAAAATTACAGGATTTTTCGAAGGCCATGATTGGGCCGGTTTTGTATCTGCCGGTTATTGGTCTGCTGATTGCGTTGTTTAGTATGACAACCAATAAAATCTGGGTCGCGGAAGAGAGCTCGCTTTATCTGCTGGGGAAATATGTTTCCAGCATGCTCTGGGCCATCATGAACAATCTTGGCTTCTTCTTTTGCCTCGGGCTGGCCAGCGGGCTGGCAAAAACCCGAAAAGCGGAAGCGGCTTTTGTTGCCGCAATGACCTGGTTTATGTACCTGGCGGCCAACAATAGCTGGCTTACTCTGACCGGGCGGCTTGTTGAGGGGAGCAGCAACGCGCAGCTTTACGGCAGCGGGCAAACCTTTATTTTTGGCTTCCAGGTCATTGATATGGGCGTGTTTCTTGGCATCATTCTGGGCTGCGCGGTGGCTTTCATTCATAACCGCTTTGTCGATATCGAGTTTCGCGGCGCATTCTCAATTTATGGCAACAGCAAGCTGGTTCTGATCGTAATGATCCCGCTGGTCGGCGTGTTTGCCATCGCCACGGTGTACGTCTGGCCGATTGTTGAACATGGCATATCGGCGCTGACCGGGGTGATGAAAACCTTCGGCGCCGCCGGCGTTTTTCTGTACGGTTTTCTCAATCGTTTTCTTATCCCGACCGGGCTACACCACCTGATTTGGTCGCCCTTTGTCTTTACCTCCATTGGCGGACAGCTGTTGATTGATGGCCAGACGGTGGTGGGGGCAAAACCGATTTTCCTCGCTGAAATTGCCCATAGCGCTGGGCCGTTAAGCGACTCGGCGCGATTTCTCACCTACGGTATGGTGAAAATTTTCGGTACCGCCGGAATGGCCCTGGCCTTTTATACAACCGCCAGGCCGGAAAATAAGCAAAAGTTGAAAATCACGCTGATTCCTTTGATTGTGACTTCATTCCTGGTGGGGATCACCGAACCTTTTGAGTTTTTATTTATCTTTACCGCACCGTTGCTATGGCTGGTTTATTCATTACTGGACGGTTTTTTCCAGATGCTGGCGTGGCTGCTGGATGTGCGGGTCTGCGCCACCAACGGCATTATCGATTTTATTGTTTACAACATTCCGGCGGGAGCGCACCTCACGCGCTGGCCTGTGTTTGTCGCGCTGGGGTTAATGGAAACCGCGACGATGTTTTATATCGGTAAGTTTCTGATTCTGCGTTTCAAAATGCGTACACCGGGCCAGGAGCAGCAGGGGGAGGGGGCTAACCAACCGGCAAGCGTAAGCGCGCCTGACAGGGCTTCCGGCGAGCAGGTCATTCTGGGCCTTGGCGGCAAAGAAAATGTCTGTTCGGTCGAGAACTGTTTTACGCGGCTTCGGGTTGACGTGCGGGACCCCGCATTAATTCAGGAACAGATTCTGAAGACCAGCGGCGGTACCAGCGTCATTATCAAAGGCAATCACGTTCAGGTTATTTATGGTTTAGGGGTTAATAAAATCCGTAATGCCGTGAATCGCTATTTAGATGTACATGAATAATGAGGTGGAAGATGAAAAATAAATTCGTTGTGACCATAGCCGGCGGCGGCAGTACGTATACCCCAGGGATTGTTATGATGCTGCTGGAAAATATGGACAGGTTTCCGTTAAGCGAAATTCGTCTCTATGATAATCATCACGATCGCCAGCGCGTGATTGGCGAAGCCTGTGCGATTCTGGTGGCTGAACATTATCCGCACGTTGCTTTTAGCTTCACCACCGACCCGCAGGAAGCCTTTACGGGCGTCGATTTCGTGATGGCGCATATTCGCGTCGGCCTCTATGAGATGCGCGAGAAAGACGAGAAAATTCCGCTTAAATATGGCGTGATTGGCCAGGAAACCTGCGGCCCGGGCGGTATCGCTTATGGTATGCGCTCTATCGCCGGCGTCCTTGAGCTGGTTGACTACATGGAAACGTATTCGCCGGGCGCGTGGATGCTCAACTATTCCAATCCGGCGGCGATCGTTGCCGAGGCCACGCGTCGACTACGCCCGACGGCCAAAATTATTAATATCTGCGATATGCCGGTGGCTATTGAAGGGTTATTCGCCGATATTCTCGGGCTGAAATCGCGTAAAGAGATGAACGTCCGTTATTTTGGTCTCAACCATTTCGGCTGGTGGACCAGCATTACCGATAAGGCCGGCAACGATTTAATGCCGGCGTTAAAAAACCACGTTGCCGAGCTGGGCTATTGCAGTCCGAAAGAGGATTTTCAGCATAAAGCGCCGAGCTGGATTGAGACCTTCAAAAAGGTGAAGGACGTTTTTGCGCTGGATACCGATACGTTACCCAATACTTATCTGAAGTACTATTTTTATGCCGACTATGAGGTTGCCCATTCAGACCCTGACTTTACTCGCGCCAATGAAGTGATGGCGGGGAGAGAGAAGGAGGTGTTTGATATGGCCAGAGAGATCGTCGCCCGGCAAAGTGCCAAAGAGGCGCATTTCCATGCCGGGGCGCATGCGACCTTTATTGTCGACCTCGCCTGCGCCATCGCCTTTAACACCCAGGAGAGAATGCTGCTGATTGTGGAAAACAACGGCGCTATCGCGAATTTTGACGATACCGCGATGGTTGAAGTGCCTTGCCTGGTGGGCGTTAATGGCCCCGAGCCGCTGGCGATGGGTAAGATCCCGCTGTTTCAAAAGGGGATGATGGAGCAGCAGGTGGCGGTTGAAAAACTGGTGGTCGACGCCTGGGTTGAAGGAAGCTATCAGAAGCTGTGGCAGGCGATGACCCTGTCCAAAACGGTACCCAGCGCTTCGGTCGCAAAAGCTATCCTTGATGAACTGATCGTCGCCAACCGTGGCTACTGGCCGGAGCTGCGCTGATGTATCGCCAATGCCCGATGTTTCCCATCGGGCGTTACCGGTATCGCGATGCCGGCGCGATGCTCCGCCTCGCCCGAAAGCGGCTGAAGAAGCTCCGCCACGTTCTCCCTGCCTACCGGCGCCGAGAGGTAGTTGCCCTGAAAGCGGTCGACTCCCAGCGCCTGCAGTTTGTTGAATTTCTCCAGGCTATCTACGCCTTCGGCAATACAGCGGCTGCCGGTCAGCTGGCAGTAGAAGATAAGGCTTCTGATCAGCGCCAGCGCGTGCGGATCGCGCTGCATATCGTTGACGATGCTCATATCCAGCTTGTAAGCGCTGAATCTCATCGTGCGCACCGGAAACATCACGCTGCTTTGCGAGAAGCAGTCATCAAGCATGATAGGGAAGCCGCGCTTTTGCAGGCGGGCGATATTTTCGGCGATTTTGCCGTGACCGTTGAGGTCGGTATTTTCAGCAAACTCCAGCACCAGCCTCTGCGACCTGTGCGGCTGACGCAGCTGCTGGCGCGCGGTTTCCATCATGCGAAGCAGGTTCTCGTTGCCGGCGACGGCGGCGGGAATATTCACGGCGAAATAACACTCGCCGGAATGCTGATTAATATTCTGCACCGCTTCCTGAAGGACAAACGCGGTGAGCACCAGCCAGGCATATTCCGAGCGTATTTGCGGTAAAAAATCGCCGGCAGCCAGCACGCTGCCGTTTCGGTTCCAGCGGGAGAGGATCTCCATTCCCTTTACCTGATGGTGTTCATCGGTAATGGGCTGAAATACCGGAAAAATCTGGCGGCTGTGGATCGCATGGACAAGTTCACGCTCGAAAGCGGAAAGGGCGGCGATGCTCTCGCTTTTCTGGTCTCTTATCTGGCTGCCGGGAAAGCGGGCGGCCATTTCAGGGTGGTGTTCCACCATTTTTTTTAATCCTGCGGTTCTTTGATTGTAGAGCGTCTTGTGGCTGATGCCGCGGCGTTGAGCCTGAGCGCTGGCGCGGTAGCCGCAGAGTAAACCGAGGATAGCGTCCAGCTCCGGCCGGGTGATCCCGGCGGGGCGCTTGCCGAGCGCTCGCGTCTCATCCTCTGCCAGCTGCTCAAGAGAGGGGTATTCTTCGAGTACGGCGTCGCGCAGCAGCGCCGCCAGGCAGGGGACCGGCAAATCGGAAGCGGCGGCCCGTACGGCGGTAAGCAAACGCCGGTCTGCGACCTGATGCACCAGGGTGGGCCACAGCCAGCTTGCCGGGCTGCGGCTCAGGAACAGCATGGGCAGCGGCGTGGGGGACCGCGCCAGCAGCGCGGCGGCTCGCTTCAGGGTTGCCAGTAGCCCGGCGGGGCCTTCCGGGAGAAACACCACCACGCGGCGAACGCCGGCAGGCAGGGGCGGCGTCTCCGGGGGCAGCACAACGGGCCTGGCTCCTCCCTTCGCTATTATCCCGCTCAGCCCCTCGGCAGCCAGCGAACAGGGCGACAGGATAGCGACGAGCGGCTGCCCGCCGCCGGGGGGCGGGAGATTATTCGTAAACAAAAGTCACTCCGATAATCGACTGCACGTTACCCGCGGTCACCTGCCCGCTGGTGCGCGCGTAGTTGGCGGTTAATCCGAGGCTGACCGCCGAGGTGCCTACGTTGCCTAACGACACCGTACTGTTGGCGGGTACGACGCTACCGTTGCGCGTCAGTTGAACGCCCACCCCCTGGGCAGGGGACGCTGAGGCGGTATTGGTAAATATCGAGTTGCCCGCGTTCTCCGTGGTGCCGGAGAGGTAATAGCCCAGATTCTGGTTTTGCGCGCAGTAAACCGTCAGCGGAATGGCGGCGGATGCGGGATATTCCGGCAGCGTCACCGTCACATCGCGAGCAGAAACGTCGCAGCCGCCGGTTGGCACCACGACGTTATTGTTGGCGTAAATGTTCCACACAAACTGGAAGTCGTCGTTATCCTTGTTGTTGGTCTGACGCAGGATCAGGACCGCGATCAACGACCCGGCGGAAATGGCGACGCCGCCTGCGCTACTGACGGGCGTCAGATAGAGGACGGTAGGCCAGGGGCTATCAACAATGGAGCTATAGGTCATACGCGCCGTTTCGCTGGTGGTTGGAAACGGGTAGCTGATGCCGTTATACCTGACGGTGCCGGAAAAGCTCGACAGCACCCCGCCGTAGGCCGAGCCGCGCTGCAGCGTTACGTAGTCGATCATGGAATCCGGAAAGTCGTTATGACAGAAAATCTGCGTCGAGAGATCCACCACCAGGTTCTGCCCGACGCTGACCGCCGGCGCGAGGTTCACGTAAACATTCGCCGATCCGCCGCCGATGGGGATTGTCACCCCGGCGGCGGTTTTACAGGCGAACGACCAGGCGTTAAGCGACCAGCCCGCCAGCAGCAGCGTTAACAGCAGGGTGATTATCTTTTTCATTACTCTGTTCTCCTGGCTCAGGCGTAGGTATAGGTGACGTTAATCACCGCCTGAATAGTTCCTTGCGTCGCACCGCCGTTGACCGTCAGCGCTCTGACCTGTAGCGGGAAGCTGGCGGACTGGGTGGCGTCGTCGACCTGTACCTCTTTTCTCGCGCCGGTGTTCAGCGTGGTGCCGCCCTCATCCTGCAGCTCAAGCTGGATGTTGCCGGCGGTACCCTGGTTCTTGTAATAGCCGGTGGCGTCCGCCGTACCGCTGAAGCTGGCGGTGACCCGCGACGTGCCGACCGGGCAGTTGCTCAGGGTGAGCGCCACGCTGTGCCAGGGCGAAGCGGCGCCGGCGGAGACCAGGCTAAAGGTATAGAGATCGCCGAGATCGACGGTGGCGTTAACGGTGGAAACGGTACAGGGTTTGGCCACCACTTTGCCGTTAACGGTAATGGTGACGTCGGCGGCCTGTAGCGTCGGGGAGGACGCCGCCAGCATCGCGGCCAGCAGCCATCCGGAATAGGTCGGGTTCATCAGCGCCTCCGGTTACTGAAATTCAAGCGTGAATGTTGCGGTTGCATTAACGTGTCCGGCGGTCACCGGTACCCGGGTGGCCATCAGCCGGGCGTAAAAGTTCAGCGTGTTGGTCTGGCCGGGGGTCAGCGTGGTCCAGGGGATCGCTGACGATGCGGCATTGAGCGGCAGCGCCGTCTGCTGCGCGTCAAGGATCTGCACGCCCATCCCCGCCGCCGCTGAGGCGCCGCCGTCGAGCTGTAGCAGGTCGGTATTGATGCTGTCGGCAACGCCAACAAAGCCGACCTTCACCGCGGTAACCGAGCTGCCGCAGGGCGACAGCACGATACGAAACGGCACCAGCGGCGTGGTCGCCCCAACCGCATGGAACTGCTTCGCGGCGTTATCCATCAGGTCGACGGTAAAATCTTTCGACTCGCCCGCCACGGCGCAGGCGTTATCCCGAACGTAGCCGCTGATGGTGATGGTGCTGTCCGCCGCGCTGGCATTGTTGACCGCCAGCGATACGAGGGCGCTCAGCAGATACAGGGTTTTTCTCATCATGGTCTCCTTAGCGGCACTCGGCGGACAGCGGGATCAGCATCTGGTTCTGTTTTTCCGGCGGCAGGCTGTAGTCAGCCTCGCAGCTGGCGTTCGGACCTTCGCCCCATTTCGCCCGCACTTTGCCCGCCAGGGGCATCCCGCTCAGGTAGACCTGGCCGTTATCGGCGACGATGCTGCTGGCCTGGCTGCCGTCAGAAGTCACCAGCGCGCCGAAGGGAACCGGCTTACCGTTGTAGATGAGAGACATCAGCAGCTTGAGCCCGACGTGGGCTTTAAACTCCGCGCGGACAATCGCGCCGTGGGTCGGCACCACGCTGGCCACCGCATCGTCCAGGTCGACGTTATCGGCCAGGCTGTTGGTGTCCAGCGCCACCCGGTTTTCCCGGTATTCGGTGGCGTAGGGCAGCACGGCGTAGCCGCGCCAGTCGGTCTGAACCCCGGTCTGGTTTTCCACTTTGACGTTGTCTGCGCCGGGGGCTTTGATCAGCA
The DNA here is from genome assembly GCF_040062275.1 of Klebsiella sp. GW_Kp182. Lineage (NCBI taxonomy): Bacteria > Pseudomonadati > Pseudomonadota > Gammaproteobacteria > Enterobacterales > Enterobacteriaceae > Klebsiella > Klebsiella sp. GW_Kp182. Next base: position 186,511 of record NZ_JBEAFQ010000002.1, read on the forward strand.
CCACCGTGTCGTTCATCGGCTGGCTCAGCGTGACGCCGTCGGCGTGGGCCAGCACGCCGCCGCTCAGGCCGTAGTACAGCTGTTTGATGCCGTCGCTGCGGCTGTAGCCGACGTTGGCGTTGCCGTAGCCGCCGCGGTAGTTCAGCGCCGCGTAGCCGGTGCCTCCGCTGTTGCCCTCACCGCCGCCGGCGTAGCCGGTCTGCATGCTGTAGCTCAGGTTGTTGCCCTCCAGCAGCGTGCCGTACAGCCCGGCGAGGCTGGTGGTTCTGCCGTTCAGATCGTTGGACATGCTGTAGCTGGCGCTGGCGTGGCGCCAGGCCGATTTGCTGTCGGAACGCAGCCAGTGGCTGAACGGAATATTGACGTTGACCGCCAGCATCTGGTCGCGCCCCTGCTGCCAGGCGTTTTTGGTCAGGCTGTAGCTGAGCGTCCAGTTGATATCGTCGATGGCGGCGTTGAGTCCTGCCTGAAGCTGCTGATCGGCCTTGCCGGTGCCCCAGTAGGTCTGGTGGCTGCCGCTCAGGTAGAGCGTGGCGGTGCGCCCCAGCTGCTGGGTGACGCTAAGCTGCACTTTGCCGCGCTTGTTGTAAGCGAGGTTGTAGTAGTCGGTGAATTTAGGCTTCACTTCAATCACCCCGTCCTGGGTCTCGACGTTGTAGCCGCTCATCCGGCTGTAGGTGGTATCGGCGAAGCTGAAGTAGCCGCGCGTCGAGTAGCGGTAGCCCACCAGCTGAATATTGGTGCCGGTATCCGTCAGCGACTTGTTATAGAGGAAACGCACCGACTGCCCCTGATGCTCGCTGTCATCGGGCAGGGTGGCGTTGGCCTGGGTGACATCCAGCGACAGCGCGCCCAGGTCACCCATGTTTTTCCCCACGCCGAGGTTAAAGGCGCGGTAGCGGTCCGCCAGCTGGGTGCCGCCGTACAGCGTCCAGCCCGCCGGAAGGCCGTGCAGCAGGGTGCCCTGGAAGAACTTCGGTTTCTCCTGCTGATTGCTGCCGCTGCGGTACTCACCGGCGGTAACGGCATAGCGGGTATGGCCCTCGCGCTGGAGCACCGGAACGGACGAGTAGGGGACGGTGAACACCTGGCTGCTGCCGTCGGCCTCTTTGATGGTCACCTGCAGGTCGCCGCCGTTGCCTGCGGCGTAGAGATCGTTGATGGTAAACGGGCCGGGCGGCACCGTGCTCTGGTAGATCTCATAGCCGTTCTGTTTGACCGATACCTGAGCCGTGCCCCGGGCAATCCCGTGAATGACCGGGGCGAACCCCTTCTGGCTGTCCGGCAGCATATTGTCGTCGGAAGCTAGCTGCGCGCCGCGGAAGTTAATGCCGTCAAAGACGTCGCCGTTGGTGTAGCTATCGCCCAGCGTGAGGCGCGAACGCAGTAGCGTAATATCACGCTCAAGCCACGAGTTGATATGCTGCCATTTGTTTTCATTGGTCGTCGAACTGCCGCTGCTGCTGTAGCTCCATGTGGTGTTGTCGCGCAGGCGCCAGGCGCCGAGGTTCAGCCCGCTCTGCAGGTTCAGGTACGCGTAGTTGCTGCTGCCGCCGACGTCGTTGTGCACGTTGTTGCCGGTGAAGTTGTAGTTCAGTAGCCCGGCGTTAATTCCGTGGTCCCAGAGCTCAGGCGGAATATAGCCGCGGGCGCGGTTGCCCATAAACGCCTGGGGCACGGTCAGATACAGCCGCTGCTGCCCGGCATCAAAGCGGGTGGTGGCGTCCTTGATCATCTCGGTTAGCGGTACGCAGGCATCCGCCGCCAGCACGTCGATTCCGGCAATGGCCGCGGTATTCACGCCCATGCTGGCCAGCTGTCCGCGGGTCAGGCAGGGGGCCAGCCCGTGGCCCTTTTCAGCGGCATTAAAGGTGATATCGCGGGTGGTCATATACCCGTCATTCAGGTAGATATCCGCGCGATAGGTACCCGGCGGCAGCTCCTGGCCCTTTTCAAAACCGGACAGATCCGCCACGGCGGCGGGATCGTCCGCCAGAAAGCGTGGGTTGAAATAGAGCTCCGCCTGCGCGTAAAAAGCCGGTGAGGAAAGTAAAAGGGCAAGAGGGATCTGCGCGAATACGCGAGCAGATCCTGGAGTCATTCGCCGGGAGCCCAAGTGGTCGAGTCCATATTTCAGATGTGACATAGTCCCTCCGGTCCAAAGTCGCCCGGCCATCGTTATTTTTTTCGTTCAGGGGGAGAGCGCTGCTCCCCGGTCAGTTACTGCATGACGCCTTTCATACGCGGGGTGAGTGCGCCGTAGTCGTTAATCGTCCGGTATGTAATCTCGCGACCTGCATCGGACGGTAAACTGACGCTGGCTTCGCCCATCGGCGGGACCAGCGCATTTTTCAGCACCCGGGTTCCGGCGTTGAGCTCGGTGACCGTCTGGTAATAAGGGGTTGGGTTAATCAGCGTGAGTGAGCTTCCGCTGCGGCGGAACTTCAGCTTTTCCGCGGCCTGATCCGGCGGTAGCGCCAGTTTGGCCGGGCGGTAATAAAGCTTGATACGGCTGATAATCGCCAGCTGTAGCGTGTTTTCGCTGAGCTTTGATTTATCCATCGATGGAATTGCTTTGACGTTCATCCAGAACAGCGTTTCCCGGTCCTGCGGCAGCCGGCCGTTGGTGGCATCGAGGATGCGCAGAGTATTCTCTTTCTTCCCCTGCATGGCGAACAGCGGCGGGGTAATGACAAAGCTCCCGTCTTTCGCGCCATCGGCGTTCTCTACCCATGACTGGATCAGATAGGTGCTGTCGTCGTTATTGGTCACCGCCAGCTGAGCCTGTTTCTGTCCGGCCGGATAAATCACGCGGGTCGCGCCCAGCGCCACGCCGGCCTGCGCCTGAGCGGTAAAACCGGCGGTGGAGAGCAGCAGGAGTCCTGCCAGTAAACCGCGCATCCCGCGCGTGGTAGCCCGTCTATTTTTCATGCTTATCTCTTTCTTTCTCACGGTGAATTCCTGTTACCGGCGCTGATTACTGGTAGGTCAGGGAGAACCAGGCCTGAGCATTTGCCGCTCCTCCGGTGACCTGATTCCCGGTGGAACGATATTTGGCGACAAAATGCAGCGTCGTTGGCCCCGTGTGCAGCTGCGTCCATGCCCCTGCGGGCGCATTGAGCGGGATCTGACTGCCGGTTTTATCAAACAGGGCAACGCCAATGCCGGTCGCGATCCCCGGACCCTCGCCAACCGAGAGGACGTCCGGATTTTTACCATCGGCGACGCCGTGAAACGCCACGCCAACGCGCTGGCTCACGGCGGTACTGCACTCCTGCAGGTGAATATCGAAGGGGACGGGATTGGTGTCCTCCCCGGCCGAATGAAACCGATTGCTGCTGATTTGCCCCATCTTGACCGTCATCTGCCGGTCGCCCGCTTCAACGCGACAGGACTCGGCAATGACTATCCCCTGAAAGCGCATGTTCCCGCCGGGCAGCATGGTGTCCCACTGGTTTCCTGCCAGCGCCAGCGGTGGGAGCAATAAAATCAACAGACCAGACTTCATTCTTTGCATCGTTATCACCCTTACTCTTATTCGGATAACGGGCCGTCCTGGCCCGACGCGCTTCCCTGCCTGATGAAAAAATTACTCGTACTGCACTTTAAAGGTGGCGTCAGCGTTAGCGGTACCGGCAGTGGCTGCGGCAGTCGCGTAGTAGCGAGCCTGGAACGGGATAACGTTAGTGCCATCGTTCAGCGTGGTTTGCGCGCCGAAGGCGGCGCCATCCAGCGCCAGCGGGGTACCGGTACGGTCAAGGATCTGTACGCCGACGTTAGTCGCGCCGCCCGCAGCGGAGTTCTGCAGGGCCAGTACCGTTGGGTTGGCGCTGTCAATCGCCGTGCCGGTAAACGCGACGGAGGCTTTGGTGGCGACGGTGGTATCACAATCATTCAGCTGGATATTGAAGCCGACAGCCGTGCTGGTGTTACCTGCGGTCGCCAGCTTTGCAGAACGAACCTGGCCTAACTGAACGGTCTGGTCGATAGAACCAGCATCGACTGCGCAGGCCGCGTTAACCACTTCCCCTTTAAAATGCACCGTACCGCCGTTCACCGTAACGGTATCGGCCAGAGCCGCAGCAGAACTCAGGGACAGTGCTGAAATAACGATAAGTGCTAATTTGTTCATGATAAAACTCCTGTTTATGAATAATCCTGAAGCTATGCTTCACTTAAAAAAACATTTATTGTTGAAAAATAACTTTTGAAACGTAATCCTGTTTTTACAACCTAATTTATTCATCAGGTTGCGGCGGTGCGTATAAATAGTCTTAAGTTTCACGCCAAACTCTTCTGCGATCTCCTGGTTGCTTTCCCCTCTGCTTAACATGCTTAACATCTGCTTTTCACGCAGGCTTAGCCGGTACTTTGTATGATAATTTCCTGAGGTTTCTTTCTTTAAAAAGAAATTCAGGATGCTTCTGGTATTACTTTTTTTGTCCAGTACGGTTATTTTTTCAAATAGCTCGGACTTATAAAAAGCTAAGTCGCTGGATGCGAAGGCAACAATGTTTTTATTTGAAAAATAAATCCACTCCGAACCCGAAAGGTCGTTAGAGTCCAAATCTATAATCAAAAAGAAATTGTCAATAAACTCTACTCCAAGCAGTTCAATCAGGCCCAGAGTGAAATATTTATCCTTAGATAAAATATTAGTTGATAGATTCATATCTGAACGCGATCTCATCCTTGGGTTGACCTTTAACTCATCGTTAATAAAACCATTCAGCGAATTGAGAGTAATCTAACATCACCCGTCTCAATGAGGCATGCAGCTGAGGCTCTAAAAGATGTAACCACTACAAAGTTATCATTTTGTGGGTGTTTTGTTTGTGATTTTAATTGTAAATGGCGTTAAAGGTTTATAATTTGTTTTTTTATAGGTTTTTGTAAATTAAAAATGATAGGGTTGAGTTATCATTAAGCTCTGAACAATAGGCACACTCTTTGTATTGGAATTTTCTTAGGGAACATTCCTTGATAAACGTCTGACATCTTTATCTTTAGCCAATCAGATTTCTTTTTATCTGCCTGTGTATATCCCTATAGAGGTGTGCAGATTCTCGCTTTTACGCTGTCTTCAGGACGCTTTCAGCTGATACATCCCGATAGCATCAAATATCTCACCGTCTGCGATTTTCAGCTTTATTTTTCGGCCCCATAAGCGTCAGGGGAAAATAAGCATCTCCCTTTCTTACCGGTGGCCTAAATCCTCCAGGGTGCTTAGGACTTAACCTATATTATTCGGGAGGTCCCGTGTGGACGATTAAAACAACGGATACGTTTGCCTCGCTCGATGATACCGATCGAGCCAGCGTGCTTGCAGCGCTGTTGGTCCCGCGGGAAAAGGGGCCGGGTTTGTCCAGACCGTATGCCGATACGCTTAGAGGCTCCCGCTACGGCAGCATGAAAGAGCTGCGTATTCAAAGCCGGGGCGATCCGATTCGGGCGTTTTTCGCTTTTAACCCGGCCAGGACAGGTATTGTGCTTTGTGCCGGAAATAAGGTCGGTAGTGAAAAGCGTTTTTACGATGAGATGCTCCCGATTGCCGATCGGGAGTTCACGAGCTGGTTGAACACACTTAAAGAGAAGGCGTAACGCGATGGGCAGAACGCTGGAACTGCTTATTACGGATGAAAAAACCGAAGTCGCGGCCGAAGCTCAGGCGATGGCGGCAGACATCCTGCTCAATATCCACCTCGCCGAACTGCGTGAAAAAGTCCAGAAAACTCAGGTGGAAATGGCGCAGGCGCTGGGCATCAGACAACCGACCGTTGCAGTAATGGAAAAACCAGGGCGTGACCTGAAGCTCTCCACGCTTAAACGCTACGTTGAAGCGACCGGCGGTAAACTGCGCCTTGATGTTGAACTGCCTGATGGTTCCCACTACGGATTTGTACTGTAAACACAGACGCTCCCTGAAGTGGGGCGTCACCCCCTTTCATCCGTCTGAATTGTTCTGATTTTGTTGCCATTTCCTGACCTGTCATTTTAATGATAAAAAAATGAAGGGCCTGCCAGGCGGGAAGATATCTTTGTAAGCACACCCGTTTTAGTTCCACGCACTTTTTGAGATTTCCGGGGTTTCAGGCATCAGTCGGTACTCTTCCGGTGTCAGGTTATTCAGGGATTCGTGGGGGCGCTCGCCGTTATATTCAGCCAGCCAGCGCTCTGTAATTTCCCGTGCTTCATTCAGTGTTCTGAACAGATAAAAATCCACTATTTCTGTTCTGTATGTCCGGTTGAACCGTTCGATAAAGGCATTCTGCGTTGGCTTGCCGGGCCTGATAAACTCCAGCATCACACCATGCTCTTCTGCCCATTGTGCCAGCGTCAGCGAGACCAGTTCCGGACCGTTATCCATCCGCATCTTTAGCGGATATCCGCGGTTTGCCACGATCCTGTCCAGCACTCTCACGACCCGCTGCGCCGGGATATTCAGGTCAATTTCGATCGCCAGTGCTTCGCGGTTAAAATCATCCACCACGTTGAAGGTCCCGAAGCGTCTGCCGTACACCAGCGCATCGTGCATAAAATCGATGGACCAGCTCTGGTTCATCGCCTCTGGCGTCGCCAGCGGAGCCGGATTACGCACTGGCAGGCGCTGTTTTCCCTTACGGCGAAAATTCAGTTTCAGCAGGCAGTAAATCCGGTGAACGCGCTTATGATTCCAGCTTTTGCCCTGCCTGCGCAGCACCTGAAAAAGCTTTTTAAATCCGTATCGTGGATAGCGTTCAGCCGCCACGGTCAGCGCCATAATGACTGGCTCATCACGTTGCGTAACCGGCTGATAACGAAATACCGTCCTGCTCAGCGACAATATCCTGCATGCCTGACGTAAGCTCATGGCAAACTGCGCGGTCAGATAGCTGACCAGCTCACGCTTTATCGCTGGTTTTAAAGCTTTTTTCAATAACGTCTTTCAATGCGCGGAACTCGAGACTCAGGTCCGCAAACATCTGTTTCAACCGGCGGTTTTCATCTTCGAGGTCCTTCATCTTTTTGATATCAGAGGCTTCCATACCGCCGAACTTCGCTTTCCAGTTGTAGTACGAGGCCTCAGAAATCCCGGCTTCGCGGCACACATCTTTGACGGTGCGTCCGGCTTCGACGGACTTCAGAACGGCAATGATCTGGTGTTCGGTGAATCGGGCTTTGCGCATGGCGATCTCCTCCAGGAACATAATCAGCATGCAGGAAGATCTCTAAATGTGAATGGTCCGCTTTACCGGGATGCTTACAGAATGACCACCTATTTTTTCTGCTTTTTTATTTCTGTACACAAGTCGAGTACTATGATTTGGGGTTATTAAACTAGCAAAAGCGGCTGAGCTTCGGTTGTGTGTGGGGTTAGATTGAAAATGCTGTCCAATTTTCTGAATACCGCTCCAGTTGACGGTTTGAGCGGTTTTCACATAATTGATGACTGGTAGCATTATTTATGCGTAGATATAACATTAGTTATAAAATTTAATATTGAATCAAATCCAGAAAAATCTATAGATTTATATTCTTTTCTAATTATTTTTTCCACGAAGACACTTTTACTATAATGCATTGTATTATCTGTATCATTGTCCGGATGGAATGTTTTCCCATCCAGTTTTCTAGATAACAATTCTTCTGTGAAAAAGTCTTCTATTTTGCTACTATCATTACCGTTTATGAGTGGAGTCTTAATTAAGTATAAATTCTTTGTTATGAAATAAAATCCATCTTTCTCTTCTGCGTTCTTGTATTTTCCCCTTATAGTCGGGACTAAATTAGAACTTCCGCTATCATTATCAGTAAGAATGATGACTGGGTTTTTTAATAAGGGTTTTTTGTATTTTTTTAATTTTCCATCATATGATTCAATGAATTTTTTTATCGAGCTGGTTCCATTCAATAAATCTAACAAGTGATTAACTATATTAGTTGCTGCTAGTATCTGTATTTTCAGTAGTTTTTTGCCTTCCGTCTCTTCTATCAAACTTGGGTAGTGATTGCTTCTGGATTTTATTGCATATTTCATATAAGCAACATCAGTCTTCCCTTCGCAGATAATTATCGGCTTATTATTAGCAACAAAATATTTATAAAATAAAAAGTCAGCATACATCCGATCACTAGCATCTAATAATACACTGCCCTTAGCATCTCTTTTAACTTTACCATGATGAATGGTTATTTTTCTTGTGCTGTATATATAGTTTAACATCCCGCCTAACTGCTCTTGTGACCCTTCAAGGCTTTCACCATCAGATAGTTTTAAGTAAAACTCATTTGTGTTGAACAATTGATGAACCATCGACTTTACAGTGCGCCGGTATTCCGATGGAACATTCACAATTTTGTTTACAACTAACCCCGTAACATCTTGTCGCGAATCACAATACTGTAATCTAGTTTTTTTATCGTTAACAGAGAATCCAGAACGGAGAATTTCTTTCCTAACCCGCCTACCCGGAATCCATGTATTTTTTGCACTTTGCCTTACAATATCAGATGGAAAATCAGTTTTATTTGTAGAGAATGTGAGATCATCTGCATATCGAGTATACGTGCAACTATTTGTAGAAGCCAGTTTTGCTAAACGAACGTCAAGAATATTCAATATAAGATTCGAAATTACGGGCGAACAAGGACTTCCTTGAGGTAATCTCCCTTCATGGCAGGCGATTTGTGCTAAGATCGTTGCAGCTTTCTCATTTAAATTGAAATAATTATTTTTAATAAAAAAACCACGCACTCGGCCAAAATTTATTGTGCCAAAAAAATCCGTCAAATCAATATTAAATACTAAACGTTTATTCCTATGCTTGCTTGCATTTGTTATTATTGTTTTCCCTTTCGTAAATCCATGTGATATTTTATTACCTCTATGCATCCCATATATTTCTTCCAAGCATTCACTTAGCTGGCAGGCAAGTATTTTTTGTAGCGATTTTAATTTTTCATTCGGTGCATTTATAATTCTCACTCCACCACTTTTCTTATGAATCTCAAAGGATTTGTATTTGTTTTTCTCAAAATATAGTGAATAGGCTAAGTTTTTTGGCTCACAACCAAGGAATATTGCCACATCCCTCAAACTTTGTAATTGTGATATTTCTGTTAGTTTTGACATAATATTTAGTATATAGTAAATATAAAAGGTCTATAAGCACTCTTACCGCACTAAGGTCAATCATTCTGGCGGCGATTCCCTGATTGCTATGGGGCGGTTGTCTCCAACCTTTTCTTCACTTATCGCGATACGCGACACAAAATCTGCTTATAGACCAAGCACTTTTTAACATATTGACCAGAAAAAATCAAGAACCAGTTTGGAGCACCACAAGTTGACCGTTTTTACCTCAAGCTGCAAATAGTGTTTGTTTTCAACCACTCAGTAAACTTCGTAAGTTATTGCGAATAAGGCTGACAATATCGCTTATAGATAGTCCATGTAAACGAGCCAACTCTGCTACAACATTTGCTACATCTGCAGGTTGTGACGGTCTGTCACCGGTACGGGTGAATGGACCATCAGTTTCCGTCAGCATCCGCTCCAGCGGTATAGAAAGTACCATGGGAATATGTTTTGCGTTACTAAGCATTCCCGCATTAAGAGAAAAGTAGCAGCCTAACTCTAAAGCCCGTTTTGCCTCGTTCGTTGTTCCAGTGAACCAGTGAAGAACGATTTTTCCGCGCCCTGATGGTAAATGGGCTTCGATGAGATCGAGTACAGCTTTGACTGACCTAACACTATGAACTGTTATGATTTTATCGCCAGCTTGGGCACATTGCTGCAATATATGCTGAAATACTCTCTTCTGTGCATCTAGCGACTTGAAAAAACGAGGACCAGCATCCAACCCAACTTCGCCAACATACCGTGTTTCTGTAAGATATTGGTCCCATAGCTCAAGTTCGTTTTCATGTTCCGCAATCAATTGAGGGTGTAATCCTAACGCTGCTCTAACATACTTTGTACGTAGTGCAAGCTCGTGATTGCGCGGCCAAGCACGGGGAGTTGTGGTGACTGCTAATGTAAATACTTTGGCTTCTTCCGCACCTCTTACAGCCGCAGAATGATCCGGATAGAGATCTAAGTGGCAGTGGAAATCCACCAGTCCTTTAGTTGCATTCATGTAAATATCCTTTTCAACAAGGCCTCGTTGCGACACCATCAATGAGTCGCTCAACTTCAGCAAGCCCACGCCTGTAGACACCAGCTAGCTGTTCAAGGTGCATTGTTTCATCCGCGAGTGAACCCGGCTTATGAATCAATATATTGGCAAGTTGCGGGTTTCCTTTCAGGCGCGCTATAGCGTATTGAAAGGATCTGACCTGCACGCCAGTTGCTTGGCGTGTATCCAGGGGCTGCGCATGGAGATCTGTCACTGTATATACCGTTGGATCACTATCTGAACCCCATGCTGCCATCAATGCTGCACGACGGATCAAACATGGCAGACAATAACCACATTGTTCAATGCCATGTCCTAACCACCGGGCCTTGGCGGGAGATGAACATGATAATGAATCTGAAACTAGTTTTTTTAAAAGAGAAGGGTTTTGGCAAGACGAAGCCATTTCTCCTTTAGTTTTATCCCAATACGGATTTTGAATTTCGCCATCAATACCGAGTATGGTAAGCAACTCGTTCCATCTCGCCATATAATAAGGGTGTGTAGTGCGAGTACTGTTTGATCCCAATCGTAGTGGATCCAATGGCACATTGAGGGCAATTAGTCCATTTTCAGGGACGCGCAAAATGAAATGCTCCCCTAGTCCAGTTCCTGCGAAAACGCCAAGAGCAAAGAACAAGAACGATCTGCCTCGAGTACTGCTTTCTGAACTCACACCTTCTACAAGCCCTTCCTCAAAAGTCATACCAACTCGTAATCTCTCGAAAGAAGACGTGTTGTAATATCTTTTTAAACCAGCAAATAGCTTACTTTGCGCGTCACTAGTTGCACCTTCTCCGAAATGACTAACCAGAAGAGGAGTGGCTCCATTTTCCAGCGTGTCTATAGCCCCAATTAAGCTATCAAGTCCGCCAGAAAACAGACCTACAGAATCAAACGGGTGAGCTATCAAAGATAGTGGTGCTTCTTCGGCAATAGTAGCAAATCGCTCAGGGCGTGGCCTGAAATCGATAGTCCAGCGATCGCCGGTAAGAAAATCAAGAGATTTCTTGATGGTTGGCGCTGCTGAGCTCCAGATAGAAGGATCACTCACTGGCACTATCAATCTAATCTCACGTGTCCATGAATCTTGTGACTGCTCAACACGAGATATTCGTGTGTCAGCAGCATGAACGTGGGCAGCTAACACTAACAGATCAATACCCATTTCTGAGGGATATATGCCGATATCTTTCAAACTGAACAGTGAATGACCAATGCCATAATCCAAAGTCTGTTTGCCAGCGATGAGCTGTAGATAAGTTATCTGTTCATCAATACCAGCTACTGCGGCAAATGAATCATCGTAGCCGAAATGACCAACCAGGAGTTGTCGTTTCATTGATTATTAGCCTCTGCTTCACCAAGCGCCTGTAAAATCCCGAATGCAGACTCATAAATGGTATCCACGAACCCTTGAATTTGTTCTGGGGTAAGATAATGAGTCTCCGTTTGAGCACGAGCCAGTGCATCGTTTACTCCACCACGGATGAAATCACGCACCTGCTGCTCAACAAGATGTGCAGAATGAGCATTTATAGGCATGGACACCGCTTTGGTTCCGATATCATTACATATACGAGCTTCAATCGCATGAGTGGCATATAGTTCGAAAACGGTATGCATTTGATCTGGTGTAAATGTATTCAGATCCGTGAGCCCTTCGCCCGCAAGCTCTACGATAGTCTCAATATATGCTTCGCGAGCAATCCCTTCATCCACTGTACCTGCACCAGGGCAGATATAGTCGGCTAGCCCAACAAAAATTTCTGTTATTGGGCGACCTGCCAGAGATTCTAAATCCAGTGAGCGTAGCGCTTCATTAACACCTCTTGCTTGCGCATCTGCCAAGAAACCAAGGAGTCGTGCGCTCGCTCCTCTGGACGCGCCCATACGTTGTGCAGCCTGGCGAGCACCGCCTGATGACGTTGAGACATATTTCGATATAGCTCGTCCAAGGCTTGCACGATCAGTACCTCCAGATCCTGCAAATCGCGTGAAGTTGTTGCGTGCACCTGAGAAACGTTGCGGATCCGCTGCATTAGGTATTGGTGGATGATTTGGAGGCGTTAGTGGTTCAGGGCTATCTGTTGGCTGATGGTCGCCAGGTCCAGTGCCATTATCTGGTGGAGATACCGGGGGGTCGTTATCCAACCATGATGGAATAAGTGGAGTCCCGCCACTAGGTCCTCCATAAGCTGTTGAAGTTCCCATTAATATGTTCCCTTATGACTTTTAAGCGCTGCTTCGGCTGCGACTTTGAGGCTGATATTAGTAGTGATTTTGCTCCAATTCCCCAGCAACATAGTTAATCTTGTTACGCATTCGGTGTCTTTTATGACATTTTGCCAACCACTTACAACCCAAGGACCGGACTTATGTTTTGGCAAGGCCTCCAGGAAATCCATTAGCTGGCTCTGTAGGTTTGGTTGCGCTTTTACAAGAACGGTCAAGCCATCAATTCCAGCCGGTTTGATATCAAAAGTGGCTGTACTCATTATTTTGCTACGAACTGCTTCGAAGACTTTCTCGGCTTCAGGTTGTACAAGCTGCTTCAATTCTGACTCATAACTTTGGACAGTCATTTTCCCGCCGAACAATTTCTCGACCACTTCGGCTAAGTGACCCAGAACTGATACTGGGCCAAAATAATCTTTTTTGTCCTTTGTGACGAACAAGTAGGGCCGTAAGTCGAGACCTGATAGCTTTGGTGGGAGTCGAGCCCAGTCATTTATCGTTTCTGAAGATTTCCATTCAGTCAAAACCGCACTATCGGGAGATAATAATACTTCATCGGTTTGTTTTTCCTGTGGTTTATCATCACTGTTAGCGGTTATTGCAAGAAATGTCTCAAGTGCTTCGAGATCTTTGCAGAATCCTTCCGAATGAACCGCCGCTACAAGAGCAATTTGTTCGAATAATCTTGGGATAAAGCGTTCTGCGAGCATGAGTTTTGCTAACACGGGTAGTTTGATATCATCGCCAAAACCTCGTGCTGTTGCTGTGCGCTCGCGTAGCAAAAGGGTATTAAGAAAACGCTTGATTTGCCGGGGATTGCCTTTTGTACCGCTCGCCAGAATTGGTCCGATTTGGTCACTCAGGATAAGGGCATTATTTGCTTTATCGGCTTGCTGACCGAGAATTGATTTTACTGTGGCAGCGTCCAATCCACCGCTGGTCCAGGGACGTTTCAGCTTTTCCCTTGCAACGGTGATTAACCTTTCATAGTCTGGGTTATTCTCACCTATTTCTGCACCAGCAAGCAGTAATGTGACATAGATGCGCGTTTCTGTTTCACCCAGAGCCGGGATTCGGAATGGGACTTGGATGAGTTTTTCGAGATAATTACGAGCATAGTCCCGTGGCCCTGTGGTATCTGGTAAGTCAGGAAAGTGCTTACGCACAGAGTACTCAATCATTGCCTCATCTGCAGCGACTACAAATGCCGTTCGTGCGGTAAACACAAATAGGCGAATAGCTTCAAGGGTTTCAATGGCTGTGTCAGGCAGGCAACGGTCAAGGTCGTCGACCAATACCACGAGTTGATTGATACCTGCATCTTTCAGAAGTTGATCAAATGCCTTACGGAATGTTTCCACTTCCATCGGCACATTATTTGTTTCTCCTTCTTTCACTACCGCCTTTACTTCATCAATGGCGATAGAGATATTTTCCTTTGTGACTAACTGGGCGGGATTTGCGACTAGAGCTTCCAGGGAGCCAACAATGGCTCCAATTTGTCCTGGTGTTGGAACACCTGTGAATGCAGTCAATGCCAGACCACCAGCTCGTTTGGCAACCTTTAGCCAGTTAATGCTGCGGAATACGTCTTTGATAGCGCCTTCAACTTTTTTCAACGCCGGACGTTTTTCTACTAACCCCGAGACGATGCCTTCGATTAAAGCGATTTTGGCATCTTCAAATCCTTGGAAACGCCATCCATTGAATTTTAAGCACAAAACATCATCTTTATCCGAAAAGCCGGCTTCGATCATTTCAAGTACGCTGGATTTTCCTGCCCCCCAATCGCCATGAACACCAATCGTCACAGGGTGATTAGGTTCCTCACGAAGCAGCCCGATAATAGTCGAAGCAATGGCTTCGTTATTCAATAGATCAGTTTTTGTTTCGTTATCAGCCAGGATCATCTGTTCTCCTTGTTGTTCAGCATTACGCAAGATTTCCTCTAGTCTGAGTATTTTTTCAGTCCTAACACTGAGAGTTATTCCAGCCTCAGCCGCTCCCTAAGCTCCTTCACCAGCGACGCATCATCCAGTTCTGCACTGATCTCATGACGAATCGCATTAGTGAACTGTTCACTGCGCTCGCAGCTATGGTGATAACCATGAGATAGCCAGTTCCAACTCCCGAGAACAATGTAGCGGCCATCGATCATCATTACCTTTTCATGTGTCCCTTCCGTCAACCGGATAATATTCTCTTTTCCTAGTTGTTCGCGGTACTCGGCAACCAGAGTCTCATCATTATCATCCGCACGATCCATGCGCTGATGATAGTAGCCGTAATAAACTTTAACCCTGACGCCACGCCGCTGCGTGGCTACCAACTGCGCCAGCTCCGGCCTCTGATAATGCTTACCTCCCCGGCGGATCCACGGAGCGATGATAACCAGCTCCTGTTCACACTGACTGGCCAGCGCGCTAAATGCGGCAATATGTTCACAGTCGCGATAATAACGCTGTAGACGGGGGGTCTGGCTTAGGCTGGCAAAATTCGGATGCTGGCTACCTTGTTCAAGAAGGAAGCTTTCAGCAACGCTATCCGCAAGGACTTTCAGGTATCCACCTGCTTGCCGCAATCGATGATGGTTACCTACGACGATAAATTGCTGTTTTGCGCGTGAAACCACGACATTAAGCATGTTTGGTGCATCGTTTTGAAAATTCGGATTATCAAGAGGATGAAAAATTACCGGACTATAAATGATGACCTCAAAGCCAACGCCCTGAAACTGGTGCACTGTACCAATGCAGTTTTTCTGCCAGTGATTCATTCGTTGCGCAAGACGTTTAATCAACAATGACTTCTGATTGCTATAGGGTGTGACGATGCCAACATCGGCAGTCAGATCGTAACCAGCTTCTTCCAGCTTATCCAGCAATAGCTCAATAGCATCAACTTCATCCAGATTAGTGTTAACCATATCGCCTTTCTGACCTTCTACGCTGTAGAACATCAAATGATGTCCGCCTGATTTCTCAAACGCGCTGGCAATACGGCTAGAAGGGGAGGCCGTTTCCACGCTGACGCCATGATAGTTCGCCAGTCGGATGAAAAGGTCGGCAATAGGTTGCTGGCACCGGCGATGCTCATCGAGAATGATGCCATTACCCGTATCGTCTACCTTGCCGGAAAGCGTACCCGCAGCACGGTGCCAGCCCGTGACGCTTGCAGGTGAGACACGCTCATACAACGTATTGTTGCTGGCGAAATGACGCTCACGCAACTGTGTTTGCAGGTTTTCTGACAGGTTTCTGATGGGTTCAATTTGCAGAGGATCGCCAACAATCATCGCTTTCTCACTGCGACTCAATAGGGGCACCAGGGATTCAAGCGAAATCATGCCCGCTTCGTCGCACAGTGCCAGGTGCCACGGTTTATGCCCCTTGAGTTCATCGAGCTTACGATAACCAGCAACCTTCCACGCGGAAACCAGCGTGGTCGCCATTACCGGATATACAAGAGACAGTGCGCAATAGAAATCATCAAGCTTATCCAGCCAGCGATAATAGCCCGCACTAAGGCGCTTACTCATCAACGCCCGCCAGTGAGTCAGTACCTCTTCCAGCTCAATTTTCCGCTTCAGTTGCTCTTGCCAGAGATAACCGATAGCGGCTTCGAACATTTCCCGGTGTTGCCTGATAAAGCGTTTACGCGAAATGTCGCACCAGTTACCTTCCGGATAAAGCTGTTGATACTGTGCCGTTAGCTGTTGCGCCCGGATGACCTGACGCCATTGTGCCTGCAATTCTGCTACTTCAGTATTAAGAGCCAACAGGCCAACTTCCTGTTGAGCTTCGGGTTCCGCATGCAGGAGCAGCGCCAGTAGCGCTAAGCTGTCTACCTGCTGTGAAAGCATTTCCCCAGCATCAGCCAGAGCAGCCAGCTGACGATGGGGAAGGGAAGAAAGACTGAATTTGCGAAAGTCCTCCGGTGCAGCCAGGCTCATCTGTTGCAACCTTGCTGGATATTTCCTCTCGAAAAAACGAGCCAGATAACGCTTTATCCCTTTGCGCGGATAGTCGCGGTAATGCAGTTCCAGGGCCGGGCGTAGCGGTGAATCCATCCAGCTAAGTATCTGCTCCAGACTATGCTGCTGCGGCCATGTCGCCTGCAACGTCTGGTAAATTCTGCTGGCCTGTAGACGCTGCGCTTTTATCTCCCTAAATTCCTGCAGGCGCTGTTCTAACTGACAGGCTAAGGTATCCAGGTCGTCGGGGTGATGAAGCGAAACATCAATACCGAGTATCTGTGCATGAGCGGCGAGTGGGGGCATTTTTTCCATGAAACGGGCCGGTAGCTCTTTTGCTAGTCGGGTGTCCAGACCACAATCCACAACAGATTGTATCGCGACTGTCTTTTCATTCAGATACGCCCGGTAACAAGCGTTCATCTCCTCGCGATGCTTGAGTAAAACCGCTAAAAAATCGTGCTGCTGCTGTTGGTCATAGCTTTCCTGTCGCCAGCGACCAATCAGTTTTTCAAGCCGGGTAAGCTCATGCTGAACCTGTTCGTTCGAGCCGCTATGAAACCATAACCAGTCCAGATCCTGAGTTGCAGGGTCACTGCGCAGATCGTCAATGATATTCTCCACCGCTTTTATTGCAGTGGACGTGACCAGCATGCCGAAGTTCTGGTCCTTTCCATCAGCAATTGCCAGTGCTCTGGCAACCAGTTGTTGTGCGATGAGTGACTTGAATAGCGTAGTTTTACCCGTACCCGGCGCACCTTGTACGGCAATCAGGCGCTCATCCTGATTAATCGCCTGTATTGCCGCCATCTGCCCATGGCCCAGAGGATATTGCGTTTCAAACAAACCGCCAGTCACCACTTCGTGAATATGCGGGGCCTTCTCGTCACTATGGATATGGCTGAGATACTGCTCCAGCAACGGGAAATCACCAACCGCGTTATCACAAAGCCAGGTGAAATCTTCCGCATCACGCTTGAGGTTGTAATCCTCATTATGCAGCGGAGCCACCAGGGCATTAAACGCAGTTTCCAGCCCCTGATATTTACTGTTTGATTGCTGAGTGACCCATTTCAGAAGAGCCTTAAACGCCTCAAGGAACGTGTCATATTTACATCCCGTGAGCGCGCTGACGATACTCATCATATGACGGTTTTCACCGAGCTCATCCAGCTGAACACCAAACATTTCACGAAAAGCGAAGGGGAATGCGCTAACAAGTTGCCCATCTTTAACGGGAACTAGCAGGGTGTTTTCGTTCTGTTCAAAAAATGATTTTGGGAGGGGGAAAGAGAACAGCGGAAGGTATTTTACATTGGCCTTACCTCGCTCATTTTCGATACAGCGCAGTACCGGAAATAGCAGGTTAACAGGCTCAATATGGGTAGTTTTACCCTTTTCGTCATATTTAACGAAACGCCGGCGCCAGTGGTTGCGCATTTCAGGCGTAACACGGAGTACTACTCCGCTCTGGTTTTCTTCACAATTATTTATACCGAGCATGAGTTGTTGGTGCTCATGCACCTTGCTGGCCGGTATTTTACTCTTTTCTGCGCCACTGAATTTCACATAATCATGCCACGCTGAAAGGATATCTTTAGACGAGTTTTGCATCATGCTAAAAGAGCCTTAACCTGAGTATCTCCCTGAAATTAATGGTTAGAGAATAACACAGAGGCAGATATTTTAACCCTACCAATGGGGACATCTTTGTATGGAGATATAATATGAGTTACAGCGGCTAATAAGTTTTCCAGTTTGACTGAGATGAGTTAGCGTTCAAACAACTGGCACGCATTCTTATGGCGCTGCAAATGAAGGGCCTGCCAGGCGGGAAGCTATCTTGAGCTAGCGGGGGAATAATGAAAAGCAAAAAGCCCGCTCGAAAGCAGGCTTCTTAAATTTGGCTCCTCTGACTGGGATCGCCTTTGCCAGTAACTGGCTAATATGTAAGCTAAACCTGAATTCCCTTTCTGTCAAGACCACCAGAATGACCACCTTTCATTGAAGGTTTGCTGGAAGGAATAGTTGTGTTACTAAAGTAGGGAATATAATAACCTTGGTGACTATAGGCAAATGCTGTCCCTTGCTCTGCAACATCTTCAACGATTTCATGAATGAAAGTTACGGTGTGGGGGCTGCCCATTCTTTTGCATCTGCACGACTACCATAAACGCATCACGTTTGAAGTTTCATTAGCATCATAGAAAAGTTCAGTAAATTCACCGTTAACTTACTGTGTAATATATATTTTTTTGCCATGCGCTGGCACTTCCAATTTGTGGCGCGTTAGTTGCCAAGAGATTGGATTGTCCGTGGATTTGGGAGCAAGTTTTGCTATCCTCAAAAGTTGAGAAGATAAAAGCGATTATTCGATAGAGAAGGTGCCATTCCGGATGGCTGTCTTGTATAATCATGTTTTTCCTAGGGAATGGATTTGTATTTGTACATACATTCTAAGAATGTGTTTGTGCTGAAAAAATATTAATGAAAATGAGATTTGGTAGAGAGATGGTTTTCTATAATAAAGGGGGTGTGGTGTGAAAATTAAATATCCTAGTCTTTATGATATAACTAATAAGAGATCTGAAAACAATCAAAGATATTACTTTGCTGCTCTTAGAATTGAATATTTATTATTGATATTTAGTGCTGTTAATGCTTTTCTGGAGTATGACTACAAATATTACACTGCATTGTTTTTATTCACCATGCTAATGTTGATGGTAGCATTTAAACTTAAAAGTAAATTTGAAAGAGAGTGGTATAAATATAGAGCGGTAACTGAGTCAATTAAAACTATCTCGTGGAAGTTCTCCATGAAATCAGAACCTTTTAACGATAAAGATGAACCAAGGAATATATCACAGCTCGCATCTTATTTAGACGGTATCGTGGGTGGTAGTGAGTTTATATCTAAAAGTATCGACTCTGTATCAGTACTTGAAAGCACGGTTTCTGATGAGATGAAAAATATCAGAAAACTTAATCTTGATGATCGTCGAGATGTATATGTTAAATATAGAATAGATGATCAGCGTGACTGGTATATAGGCAAGGCACAATCTAATAAAAACTTAAGTTTATACTGGGGAGTGGTTGTTTTTTGTATTTATCTTCTTGCTTTTTTATGTTCTCTCTATAATGCTTTTTTGACACAAAATACTGAGAGTTTAATACCAATAAGTGTAGTAACAACGATAGCATCGGCTCTCGTTGGCTGGGTCCAGGTTAAAAGATATAGTGAACTCTCTGCATCATATTTTTTAACTGCACATGAGATTGGTATAATTAAAGAACAATCATCATATATTTCTGGAGAAAATGATTTCTCTGAATTTGTAAGAGACGCTGAAACAGCATTTTCTAGGGAGCATACGCAATGGCTCGCTAGAAGAGTAGCAAATAGGCAAGCCCCAATAAAACATTAGCCAAGTAATTAATTGTTAATTATTATTCTCTGATGATTAGTCAATTAATGAGTTAAAGATGAGGTTCTGACAAGGTTAATGGTATATTTTACCCCCCCCTTGTTTTGGGGGGTATAAAATAAATGATGCGTTAATAATTCATTCCATTTTAAATGGAGTTGTTTCTAATCGCGGAAATTATACTTTCTGTATTCCATCTGACAATCTCAATAGCCCTAGATGAAACAGTTGCTGATATCCTCAACGCTCCTCGAGGAACAACTCCAATAATAGGTATGTTATTGTCAAATGCTGTTTGTAATTCCCATTCCATCCAGTCGCTATGGGATGCATACATACCAGCAAGGCCTATAATTATATTTGATTCTAAAATTTTCTTTTTAAGAACCGTTTTTATATAGGGTGCGCTGATAGAATTTATCGGTTTATCTCGACTAACTTCTGAATACTCAGCTTTAAAGTATGCACGGGCATCGATAAGTCTTCTTAAATCTTCTAGTTCGCTATGATATGACCAAGCATGACTAATGAATACGTTATATTCCTTCGACATTTTATGACCTATGTGTACTGTGGTTTTTTTACTTATACTACTACATACAATAAAATATTGGCTATATTAACATTAATCTTATTGCTAATGAATTATTTTTCTAGAGATGGCATGTAACCTTATGTATTTTATGTGAATTTATTTGTTTATCATTAATCCTGGCCAAAATGCTTGATTAATTACCAAGCTAACTGTCTGAGTCGAGTTTCTTTTTACACCATCCATTAGTGCCTTGTTGTAGCTGAAGTCATAAATGAACTTAGGTTCATCTGAATTAATTCGAATACCTAAAAACCCATACCAAAGTAGCAAGTCTAATACACGAGCAGCACCATCATGCTCAATACCTGATTGCTTTAGTTTATTCATTACTTCTATTTCTGACAATTCACTTTCGCAGGCGATAAAAGCGTACAATGCACCGTCGGTTTCAGAAGAAATATCACGAAGTTCGTAGCCAATATCACGTAAAAGATCTGCAGAATAAGCATTTATACCTTTTTCTATATCACTTGCTTCTATAATTTCATGATTTAGATTGATAGCGAAGCTTTTACAATGGTTAATAAGATTGAGTAAAAAACGCGGCCTCATTAAAGAACGTTCAATCAGAAATTGAGAAGTTTCTTCGCCCATATAATGGCTAACAAAAAGTCGTAGCCACGCAGATTTGAAGTCCATATCTTCATCTAGTCCATTTGATACAATTCGCAAGCGAATAAGTTCACGTAGCAAATCGCCATCAGTCCAATCAAGAATGACGCTAGCTTCTTTGCCTCGATCAGATGTCTCCCTTACCAGTAGTTCGTAGACATCATTGCGCAGAAATACCACCGACCGAATTTTGAGATCTGGACTACTAAACTGACGTTCAATCTTTCGAGTAGCATCTATTAAGGCCCTAATCATTAATAAGTCTTCATGCTTCAATCCTGAGGTAGGCCAACCATTGTCAATGTTATCGAATAACAGCCATAAAATTTGTTTGTTATTTAAGTAGCGTCCCAGCATTTGTTTCAGGTTTTTAACATCGTGTTTATATAGAAGCTCAGTGACTTGGGATGAACTTAGGTTAACACTTTCTTCTGAACCATATTTTGATTGGTATTCAGAGTAAATTTTTTCCATCAGCATTGACATGCGTTCAGAAAAATCACCCTCATAATCATAACCTTCAACATAATATAAATCGGATAGCTCACGATAGCCTTCGTATAGAAGGTGATCATGAATATGGCGTTGTCTATCTTTTTCCAAGATTTTGTAACATATCTCTAAGAGAAGCACGTATTCCCAAAATGCCGTAATTGTATGCTGATACGTACCTTCAGCTAAAAACTGAAGGATTCTTTCTTTAAATTTTATAAGTTTGTAACCATCTGGCTTTAGATCTAAAACAATATTTTTGTTACGGTTCTTGTCGCGTTCTGCATCCCTAATTTGAAGGAAAATTGCCGACTTGCCGGAACCTTTACGTCCCACAACCAAATGAGCTTCACCCCGTAGGGACTTAAGAAACTGATCCGTTTCTAAATAATAGCGCTCAAGATCGCGCATTTCATTTTCAGCGGAAGTAGCACCGAGATTAACCTTTTTTATAAAGGAACGCTCGACCTTCGTATCGGATGCTTCGAGTTGCTGAAATGCTTGAGTAACCTTTGAGGCGAACACTTCTATTGCACGATTGACGTCATCGGGGTGGTAAGTCGCTTCTACAAAATCACGATAATCAATGGGGACTGGTTCATCACCAGACTGCAAAATGCTGAGCGCTTTTCCCATGCCATCAGCCAAACCGGCGATGAAGGCTGCTCGCATGTTATGAATAGCAAAACCTGTAGAATTCGAGGATAAAAGGGGAACAACAACTCCGTATGATTTTGCTACTTGCGTAATTGCATCATGTGCAGACAGACGGGGAGACTCGTTCGGATCGAAGTTACGATACGTGAAACCAGCCTTTTTAATCCTAGAGATTATTCGCGTTGACCAGTCGGTCTTGTATGGCGTATCGAGGAGATACACTGGAGCCTTAATGTTTAGCACTGCTGATGTATCAATAGCTTTCAAGACAGAAGCATTTGTTAAAAATGCGCTTAATTCAGAAGAGTTCTGATATTCCCGGTAACCTAAGGTATCGAAAATTCCCACATCAGAAATCTTAAGTCCTTGAGGTTGTAGGCTCTTATTTTTGACAAGCAATACGCGCTTCGATTTACCTATCGCATAACCTATTTCATACGTGACATTGAAATTAAGCTCACTGATGTCGGCAATCAATAAGTCCGTTGCATCAATAGCCGTTAAGACTTCATCAGAAATAAAATGCCCGACAACATCTAGAGCCATCCACGTTGAGATGGCTATCCTGCCTATGATTTTATTGCTGTTATCTACAGCCCGTTCGATAGTTTGCCCAACTTCTACGGGACTTGATGCGTAAGCGAAAAAGCCGGATAAATCCTTCATGCTTGAGATCCTACTTATAAACACCATGCGTACACCCTAGATCTTAGAGTATCGAGGGTGCATACAATGGTAAAGAGACATTTGCTAACTCCGTGCTGGTATTGTGAAGCTATCATTGGTTGTTCTATTGGCTAGGTTTCTTCCGAGATTTTTTTTGATTCTTTGATTGGTTGAAAGTAAAACCTTTTAGTGACCTTAGAAGCATTAGCGGTGGTAGAATAGAATCATCGCTGATGATGCATTGTTGCGATGTTCAAATTTTTCTAACCATTTGATATATTTTGTTTTTATTTCTATCTTCTTAAACTGATGCTTTCGTTTCCAAAAGGAATCGCTGAGATGCAAGTATGTTTTGTCGTGATGGGTTTTGGTAAAAAAACAGATTACGAAACTGGTCGTACTCTGGATCTAAATGCTACTTACGAAACGATTATCCAGCCTGCAGTTTTGAGTCGTGGTCTACGTTGTGTTAGAGCTGATGAGATTTCGCAGTCGGGTATTATCGATGTCCAAATGTACGAAATGCTGTTGCGCGCAGATTTAGTCATTGCGGACATCTCGACAGGCAACGTAAACGCGATTTATGAACTCGGTGTGCGGCATGCTTTAAGGCCCAATTCAACTATTATAATGAATGAAGATCAAGGTAAGCTTCACTTTGATCTTAACCATGTTAGTACCTTGAGATATGCTCATTTCGGTGAGGATATCATGGGGCGTGAGGCGATAAGAGCCATGAAGGCTTTAAGTGAACTGATAGAAAGGGCGATGGCTGATCGAATTATTGACAGCCCTGTCTATACATTTCTTCCAAATCTGCTTGCCCCAAGAATGTCAGACGATCAGTATGTTGAGATGGTCGATGAGGCTGAGGCTGCGCAAAAGAAACTTGCTCATCATATGTTTGAAGGCGAGAAGTTTCTAAGAAAAAGTCAACATGCTTTAGCAGTTGAGCATTTCAAAGCTGCACGCGAAATGAGGCCCGAAGAGCCTGATATCCTTCAAAAACTTGCTCTAAGTATATATAAATCGCAACTTCCTGATGAGATAGCTGCATTGCATGAAGGTTTAACAGTGTTAACTCCTCTCAAACCTGCACACTCAAATGATCCAGAAACTTTGGGCATTGCCGGGGCAATAAATAAGAGACTTTGGCTTTTACAGGGGGATCGTGCTGCACTTGACTTGGCTATAAGTTATTATGGGCGGGGATATGAAGTTCGGCGAGACTATTACAACGGTGAAAATTTCGCTTTGTGCTTTGAGTATCGTGCACATGAGCAATACGAAAAAGCTGAGAAAATATATGATTTTATGAGCGCTCACAAAATACGAAAGTCAATAATAAAATCATTGACTTTGATTGAATCGTCACCGGACTTTTTTGACAGGCCAGATAAACGATGGATATTTGCGACCTTAGCTAATTGTTATTTTGCATGCCAAAACATGGATGTCGGAAATGTATATGAGCAGAAGTTTATGGGTGCAGCAATGGCTCAATGGGAAATTGACACTTATTTAGCAGCTAAAAGTGAAGTTTTGTCTATCCAAAGTGAAAAATTAATAATTTTAGGAAACGTAGAAATGTGATTTTGACCACTAGTGCGGCTTAGCTTAAATGACATATATAAAAATGTTGGAATTTCTGTGTTTTTTATCAATCACAATGTTAAAAGTTGTGGATTTATTCCAATCAAGAAAAATTTCACCTTTTGAAATTTCTAGCCTGATTTTTTAACTATGAGATTTTAAAAATCGGATGTACCCTCTATGCTAATTTGTTCTTGTTTTGGATGTGAGAGAGGTTTATACAAATCATCCAAGTTTGATTTTAATTATATGAAGTTACTTGATTAAAGAGATGAATGGTTTTCATGATTATGCTCATCAAATACTGTAAATGAATCTATGGAATTTCTCAATTCCATAGATTCATACTTAATTTTTTATTTAAGTTCAGTAGATAAATTAGACCACGGTATGATTTTTATATTATTATCAGAAATCCACCTGGGTAGAACACCATCAAAATGTGTACCAGGGTGTACTGCTATAACCTTTTTCCCGAGTTCAAGGCTTTTTTCTACTTCCCATTTAACCCAGTGACTTTGCACTACCGAATCGGAAACAAAAACAACTGTCACTGATGCGCGATTAATGCGTTCACTAATCTTGCGTTTAATATACTCTGCTTGTTCACTGTTATAAGGCTCTCGGACTGAGTGATCATTAAATTCAATATCATTATTTTCATTTTTAGCCTGGGCTCGGAGAAGATTAACTTCATTCATGTCTTCAGTCGCAAAACTGATGAATACATTTCTTCTACCCTCATTAAGTGCTTCTTTAGCTTTTTGTTCGAGGGCTCTCACATCTCCAAGCCTGCTCCATCCACCTGTGCTGCTACCGCCCATTATTCATATCCTCGAACTTAAATTCATTACAAGAGATGCAGTTTCCACAAGGTTTTTCATTACCCATATGACACGAGTACGTATTTGAAATTCCTTTTTCATTTGCTAACATAACCACATCTGATTTAGTAAAAACAGAAAGGGGGGCAAGTACTTTAATTTTTCTGCCCATGCATAATGAAATCATTATTTCCGCCCTAGCAAGAAACTCTGACGTCTGATCTGGAAAGAGGCTTGTGCTTTCATGGAGTAGACCAATAGAAATAGCATCTGCATTTTTCTGATAAGCATAGGCAGCAGCTGTTAGTAAAAAAAGCAGGTTTCGCCCCGGAGTGAAGGCATCATTAATTACATGCAATGATTTGTCGGTGAGGCCAGAGTGTATTAGTTTGCCAAAGCCAGCCAAATTTGCTATTTCTGGTTCAGGCAGTCCCAATGTACTCATCGATAACTTGCACGCTGCAAGTTCCCTATCCCGAGCTCGTTGTCCATAGTCGATAAAGAGAGGGAAAATTTGCAGCCCTTCTTCCTGCGCCAATTTAGCGACCAGTGTCGAGTCAAGTCCGCCAGAAACGAGAGTAACGATGCTCATGCTAACTCCTCCTGATAATTTCTTTTCGCAACTCGCATTACAATCCAAATTGCCCAATCGAGCAGCCCGACTTGACAGTTCATTTGCTCTGCATGGTCACGTAGCTTATTTTCGTATTGGCCATATTTATTTAAACCTGAAATAGATGATTGACTGCCTGAGTAAATACCAAGCGCAGACATATAATCTAATACATGACGATCCAAAATGGCCAAGTCATAAGTTGCTCCACAATTGCGAAGAAACATGCTTGCTTGCTTTGGCCCTATACCATGAGCGTTAGCCACCAGCCATGCGCGTACGTAATATACATCGCAGCTAACCAATGAGTTTAGTGATTTCCCCGTTTGGGCAACTGCTGTGTGTGTTGCAGCTAGTTGTTCAGCTTTAGCTTTAGGAAAGCGATAACTCCGTTTTTTTCCCTCAACCTCCAATGGTCTCTTAAGAACTGCATACAAAAGAGTTATCAATTCGTCACGGTTTTCGTAAGAGTTGTGAAGCAACTGCTCTTTGTCAATGATATCAGCTGCAGCGACAGCAAGAGGGTAAGGCACTTGGCTGCTGAGTATGCAGCATGAGAGTTCCCACCATAAATAGCGTTCATCAGATACCAACCCGCACTCAATTCGAGTATCTAGATCTGCACATAAGGCTTTTACGGCTCGAGATAAAGCCTCCGGTGTGTAATTATTCATGGAAAAACCTCAGGAAAAAGCTTTCTTAACTCATTGCTGAACAATCTTGTTACTCCCGTCGCGAAGGGTTCAGCATCTTTTGTCGATATCATACTACGCATAAGCTGACCAAATTCTGCGTAGTATTCCAAATTGTAGAATGCTACTTGCCCTGCATATCCAATAGTTGTTTGAGCATCGACCATGTCAAGAAAAGGCGTTCGTTCTCCACTATTTTTGAAAAAATCGAAATGTTGGAAGTGATGTAGCCGCCCCCGCCGAGGATCAATTGCAAAACGACACCACTCTAAACCATCGAATGTATCTGCACCAGCAGCAACAAGAACTGCAATGCTCCATGGATTTCCGGTACCTAACAGATGAACAGGTTGATAATATGGGAGCTCATCTAGGGATTTTCTTATTTTTTTCATTGTACTAGCCCGGGCAGCAAGTCCAGCGCCAAGTTCTCTTTCTGGTATAGCTATAACTTGAGGGTTTAGTCGCTCAGAAATACCTTTTACGATCACAGGTAATCTAGAAAGCCCAGCATCATCCTGTGAAACATGCACGATGGGTAGCATTGGTGCAGTTGTGAATTTGGAATCCCTTTTAACAGCCTTCACTATCTGCTCTATGGCTTTTTCTGGTTCGGGGTTCGGTTTTGCCACATCAAAACAAAATGCCCAATCGTGGGGTGTATCCATCAGTGCTTGTCTGTAGTGAATGGGTTTCCATTCTTTATCCTGCAATCGACGTGCTTCGTAGTTTCCAGAATCAATCAGAACGAAGCCACCTGCTTTGCGGTATGCTTTAATTTTGCTAAGCATTTCTCTTTTGTCATGGGATTTCACTAAATCATAGGCTGACACAAGGATTGATGATGTTTTATGTACTCTGAGCACTTCTAATGCATCAGAAGGTGAGAACTGAGTCTCATGAGATGAAACAGACATAAATATGTTAGGAATAAGTAAGTTACTACCTGAGGTTGCCTGCAGCCTACTAGGGGCCTTACGAGGCAATACAACTCGTGCAATTTTTCTTTGCAGTTGTAGGAAACCTGGATGAGATGCATCGCCATCCCAGTCGCGAAGGTCAATACTCGTTAAACTTCCAAAAGGATAGGGAGGATCACTTTGATCTATTGTTAACCCGATAATATTTTGAGTATGTTTTTGAGCCACTCTTAGTTCGTCGGTGACGGTCGCTTTGCGCGAAAAGTCTGAAAACAAAGCCAAAACACATTTCGTCTCGGCAAGGTTTTTTTCAATAGCAGGTCTCCATTCACCAACAATATTGTCATCCCACCATACATCCCATTGTTGAGAAAGGAGTTCATGCAACCGCTGGGTTATATTAACATTCTCATGTGGATAAATTATATACACATCTGACATAAGTCAACAAAGCCTCAGATAATTTCATTTCGTTATACAACCTAATTCGCAATAATTATTAATTACATTTTTTATTGTGGAGTTGACGCTTGATAAGCATCAATTGACCAGGCGGTTAGGTACATTGCTGTAGTGAAATCATTTGTAATTAACGCGCTTTTAATCTCTGTCGTATTTGTAGTAATCCGTTCACGTAGCACGACGACAGGAATATCTTCTGCTATAGCATTGTTAATGCGATTCTTGGCGTCGATATTTAACCCATCATCTACAACCAGCACAGCATCAGCCACTATGTCCAAAGTGGAGAATGATAGTTCAGGGCAGTACACTTCCATCCCGAGCTCACTCAATGCTAAACGAGCTTCCTCAAGTACATATCGTTGACCTAATGAATCAACGGCTCCTTCTAAGCAAATTTTTGCCTGTGGAATATAGGTTACTGGCGACAATTTTGGCATTAATGTTTGGCTAAAAGTTAACTGGCGGCTGTCACAATATAGAGCGACCGACCTCGAAGCCAAATCAGCAGATTTTTCGGCTGAACAACCTCGGTAGGCCCAATGAAATGCAAATATGGCGCTAAATACATCTCCTGTACCGATCTTGAATACTTTCGAAGAGCGATATGCTGGTATATAAGTAATTTTCCCCGTTCTCTCATACACGGTTGCACCCTTTATTCCAGCTTTAACAACCACAGAATAAGCATTTTGCATCTTTATTAGCTGAGATACTGCTTCTTCTTGCTGTGCAATACCCGTTGCATGCTGTAACTCTAATTCATTTAGGACGATAGAAAGCTCATTAGCTTTAGAACCGTTATCGTAAAAGGCTTGGGGATTACGCCATGTCTGAGGGTCGTAAACAGCCCTATTAGCATGAACGACAGCATCTCCCTCCAAAAATCCGAAGCGTAACACTGCTTCTCCAGTCACATGGATTGGCCTTTGGCGTTCAATTTTTTTGATGGATGGTTCAATGTGAGGAACCGAAAGCGGATGGAAATAGGCAAAGGCAATAGATGTAGGTCGAAAATTTGTAGTTATACGGATACCTTGGCTTTTTAGTTGCGAAATAGCGCTTTCATCGGATGCAGATGCATAGGTATGTAACTCTGAATCTGAGCAAAGTGAAGCTATAGCCATAGCCGCACGGCCACCAGACCCGAAGGTCATATCCCAGAAGGGACTCTCACAGAGTTCACGATAAAGACCGCCAGCTATTTGCATCACCTGACTCCAATTTGAGGGAGCGAATAACAACAATAACCGTAAGAAAATTAATTGTTATCATTACTTTTTGAACGACTAGAAACCAATTGTAAATCTATATTACTGAGAATATAAAAAAAACCAATACTTTTATGATGCTTCTTTAAACAAAAAAGTGATTCGACAGAACACTTGAGATGGATGGTCTCTATGTTTCCGGATCGCGGATCGTATACATCCCATCCTCAAAATAATAAGCAGAATTATCAACACCATGAAGCAAGCTGCGTTACAACACTGGTAGAAGGCAGCAGGTCCTCTCCTACGTGTTTTCCCTTTTCATATCTGCTTCCGTTAAATCGTTTCCCAGCACAACCCGTCCCGCAAGGGTAAATGGCACGCATTCTGCGCCCTTGCAGGCCGGAACGATGCCGGGAAAGCGAACCGTCAGGCGATACGAAGACGAAAATCACACCACTGACGGAGAAAAAACATGACCATTTCCCTGCATACCACCCAGACTTGCGCCCCTAACACCGCAACGGTGACCAGCGTATCCCCGCTGGAGCAGTCAGGCTCCTCAAAAACGAAATTTTCTCAAACCAGAACAGATTTTTATCAGACCGTCACCGACAACATCATTGCAGCGCTTGAAGCCGGTGTAAAACCGTGGTCTTGCCCGTGGCAGCGCGTACCGGGTATGTCAGGATTGCCTTCAAATTACTCAACTGGAGCAGCTTACAGTGGGATGAATATCATGTTGCTGTGGTGCAGTGCATCAGAACAGGGATTCAATGATTCGCGCTGGATGACCTACAAACAGGCAAAAGCGGAAGGCGGGCAGGTACGTAAGGGAGAACACGGCACTACCGCCATTTTCTATACCACGCTGGAGAAGGAAAATGACGACGGAGAAACTGACTACATTCCGATGCTGAAGACTTTCACCGTGTTCAATGTTGAGCAAATTGACGGTTTGCCTCTGAGTGACAAAGCAGTTTGCCCGGCAGAGACCTTTGAACCATTACCGCAGGCGGAAGCGCTTTTCCGTAACAGTGGTGCAACCATCATTGAGAAGGGACAAAACGCCTTTTTCGCACCGTCAACCGATGAAATCCGTTTACCTGAACGTTGTCTTTTTAGCGATGTTGCCAATTTCTACGCCACCGGACTGCATGAGCTGGTTCACTGGAGCGGGGCAAAAAGCCGGCTGAACCGTGAAATGAAAGGGAAGTTTGATAGTGAGGGTTATGCGTTTGAGGAATTGATCGCCGAGTTGGGAAGCGCGTTCCTGATGGCGGACCTGGGGATTGTCGGAGAGGTTCAGCATGAAAGCTATATCGCTTCATGGCTGAAAGCACTGAAGAACGACAAACGCTTTATTTTCAAGGCCGCCAGCGCGGCATCGAAAGCGCATCGTTATTTGATGGATAAAATTTGAGCAAGAAGGAGTCGCAACGGAATGTGGCTTTGCGTGTAGGGCCGCTTAAAACAGTAACGCTGTAGAGGCATGAGTGAGGCGGAGCGCAGCCAGGCGAGCACCGAACAGTCATGTCCCTACAGTGGAATAAAGCAAGTCACACGGACAGGGCTGAATGGGCAGCTATTCTCGGTTACCAGCAACTGCCTGAAGCGCAAGTAGCCGCTGTTCCAGATTATTCAGTCTTTCTTCGAGGTCATGGCTCTGCTGTTCAATATCTTCCAGTGTTTCTGACAGAACATCACGCAGCAGCACAAAATTTGCGTGAAGGGCATAGACAAAATCATTGCCGCGAACCAGTAATACTTCACGCGGTATGTCCTGCAATGCGGAATGCGTCATCCATGTCACCAGCGCTTTTGCGCTCATTTCGATTAGTACGTCCGAAAGTCGATCAGTTTCTCTGTTCATTCTGGACTCCTGTCTGTTCTGATGATGGGGGAGTATTTCGGTAGGGCATGATTTCCGGTCGTTGCGCTGCTGGTGGGCGGGTTGGGGCAGTTGGTGATACAGAACAACTATATGCAGTTGCCTAAATCCAGCCGTTGCAACTCGTCGAGCGTGTAGATGCGGAAGACATTTCGGTGGCGGGTTTCCAGCGGGATGTGCTGATGGTTAACGATGACGTGCCTGATGCTGTCAAAGTGCCGTTCAAGACTGCGCTTTTTCTGCGGGTCCGGCACGATATAAAAAACGTAAATCCAGTTTTTACGTGTCCGCGCCAGCAAATGGCTGGCGATGATCGACTGGTAACGGGCTTTGGTTTTCAGACGGCGCTCGGTCTCAATGGCGATCACGGTGCCGCCGGGCAGGGTGATCAGACCGTCCGGGCGGTGACTGACCTGATAACGGCTGAGGAAGGTTGTGCGATCGCCGTTTATCCATCCGGATGCGCCTTTTTGCTCAAGGATAATCCGGGCTGACTGATTATCAAGGTGGTGCTCCAGCGTCCAGCCGGTAATTTTTGACGGCTCAAACCGTGCCGGGAAAAGCACGTCATCGGGTGTTAACACCACGGCTATCCCGTCACTGGTTATTCCCCACAATGAAATTTTCATGGTGCGTGATACCAGGACGTGCTTTTGTATTAAGCCCATTCCCTCGACTTTTGAAAGCAGGGAATACAGCGATTTATGATCCCTGAAGCCGAAAAGCAGCATCAGCGTTTTAAAGTCACTGTACGTTTCTTCCTTCAGAAAATTCAGCAGTCGTTGTATTTTTTCGCGGTGTCGCGTCTGGCGTTCGCTGTATGCGGTGATGAGCATCATTTCCCCTTTAAAAATCCAGCCATGACGGGTTTTCTTCTTTATTGGTATTCGGTGTTGTCGTGTCTTTTTCGTCCGTATCAAAAAAAAGATCGGATCGAGTTGCTGTGATATCCGGCGTTGATGCGGGTCCGGGGGAAGTTTCCTCCTCGCTAAAATCCAATGCGATGTTTATTGTTGCTGCGGTGGCGGCAATCGCGGGCGACATGGCACAGATCTCCAGTTCGCGTTTTTTCACCCTGATGGGCGAAATCAGCGAAGCAGAGGGGAGTGCTTTTGTCGTGAAGATGAAGCTGACAAAATCGGGTAGGTTCAGGATCATATTGCTGTCGGTAAAGAAACGCTCGGCCTGCCTGATGGTGCGTTCGCTGTCGATAGTCTCTGTCAGCACGGCGTTGGTTTTCGCTTTGCGGACCTCATCATCGACTAATATGGTGCCTGACATCCTGGCTACCCATTCAGCGGTGTCCGGATCCATGACACGATAAACCAGTTTGAATTTAGCGTTCTCAACGACCGCGCCGACAACGGCGTCACCTTTCAAATCTGCCGGACAGTCTTTTAAATCGGCAATCGACTGATGGTCCATAATAATATGCACACCTTTATCGCGTGCCGCGCCTAAACCCTCCAGCGCGGGCCTGGATAAATGGTATTTCAGTTCGGAAAGATAAATAGCAATGGGGCGGGGCACGTTTTTCACTCGCTCGCGCCTTTCTGCCAGCTGGTACAGGCGAACCAGCAACATACGTTGAGCGGTAATGATTTTGCTGTTGCGCATTGAGCCAATCACATAACAGCAACCGCCTTCCTCAAATATCGTATTAAGCGAAAATCCTGTCGGCGCATTGATGGCATTGAGCAAGGCAAGCTCTTCAATTTTCCCGAAAAAGGCTTTTATCTTATCTGCAATACCCTGAACGTAGTCGCCGTTATAAACATCCCGAATGGTTGAGGCAGTATTACGGGTGACAAATTGTGCGGCTATCCGGGCCGCTTTCCGATCGTCAATCCGATAAAAGTCAGATTCCTGACCTTTCTCTGCCAGGCTGAACCCGGCAACAAAAAGCTCTTCCAGTTCATCGGCGGTGATCTCTTCAATCAGGTTTAACTGGTATTGGGGTTTACGCAGGTCAATTAAGGCAAAGGGCTTCCCGGCATCTTCACAGGCTTTTCGGTAAAGGTGGGGTGCCCATTCA
Source organism: Klebsiella sp. GW_Kp182 (assembly GCF_040062275.1). Lineage (NCBI taxonomy): Bacteria > Pseudomonadati > Pseudomonadota > Gammaproteobacteria > Enterobacterales > Enterobacteriaceae > Klebsiella > Klebsiella sp. GW_Kp182. Next base: position 219,573 of record NZ_JBEAFQ010000002.1, read on the forward strand.
TCATCCTTGGGGTCCATCACAAATACGCCTTCACCGGCCAGAATACTTTGGTAAAGTAATATCCCGGTGGCCACCCCTTTACCGGCGCCGGTGGTGCCGATGATATCCGCGTGTTGTTTTTGCCAGTCTTTTAACGGCAGGTACATCGGCTGAGTATCGCGGTCCATGCCGATAAATAACCCTTTGTTCAGGTCGATATAATCCAGCGGATTATAATGCAGTGTTTCCGGCAGCAGGGATTTCACCGTACGGACATCGGTGCGTAATTCCCGTTCAAGCGTGGTTTTTCTGACGAGGCGCTTCTTTATTTTGTCTAATTCAGGTGTTAATACCCTGCGCAGCAGAATATGCAAAATAAAACCCGTTACGGTAAAGATAATCAGCACTGGCCATGCCAGAACGGGAATACTGGCGACTACACGGCCTTGATAAAGCCACTGGAAAATCCAGATAACAACCGGGGCCATGGTACCGGAAAGAAAACACAGCATGGCAAAAGCAATAATCAGCTTTTGCCACAACGGGGCTTTTTGACGTTCATCGCTTTTCATCGACGCGAAAAACGGCATCGTCAGCCCCGATAACAGCGCCAGCATCAGTTGATGCTGTTGCATAATAGCAATGAAGCTCAGCGCGCCATTCACTATCGGCGACAGTGAAACGGCCAGCTTATTCAAAATCACGTTGCCTCCTTCGTCACCAGTTCGCCCCATGACATCGCCCCATCAATTCGCCCCACGGTGTCGGGCGAAAAGGCGGGGCGAGCGTATGGGTTAAAGAAGGTGGCCGCTGTACGGCCATATGCAGGAAAGCATGCTTCCCTGCACAACACGGCGTGCGCCAGTTCATGCGGGCTGGACGCCCTTATGATATGTTGCATGGGGGTAATGTCGCGGCTGGACGCCGAGCCAAAACCCCCAACGTCAACGGCGGCACACCGTCGCCCGCTACGCGCGACCACCCCCTTTAAGACGGTCGCTTTCGCCTTTTTCTTCCCTTTGCTCGTTCCTCGCAGCGGGAATAAAAGGGAAGCTGACCTTTAAAGAGGGTGGTCGCGCCACGCTACCGGCTTTGGGCCGGAGACTTAGCCGCGACGGTGTGCGGGGCGATGCCCCCCAAATAAACCGCTGTCGTGGGCGACAGCTTTCCGCTCGCTGGGGCGGCGAAATTTATTCGGCTCCCCCCGGCCGGCAAAATCCGCGTGGGCGCGGCTGTTTGCCGGTGAGGCGCGGTGCCTGAACTATTTTCGCTCCTTAACCCGCGAAAATAGTTCTGTCCGCTGCCTCATTTTTAAGGCCCCATTTCTTCACGCCTTAATCCGCGAAAAATGTGCTGGGCCGTAAAAACCTGAAAACCGCCACGCCTTAAGCCGGACTCGGCTAAAATATTTTGGCACTATAGGGGACCTGCGAATAAAATTAATACAGGGATTAATAGTGGCTCTCGCTGATTTCCCTGATGATGTCAGAATAACACTGACGACTTTCTTTAATGCTGGTTTCATCCAGCGTAAACCCTCGCCGGTTGGCTTCTTCTGTCAGCGTTATTCTGTCGGTGGCGTTCAGCGTTTGCAGCAACTGCAATAACCGGCAGACAACCCGGTAGTGATAAATTTCATAATAAAGACCGCATCCGTGCATCGCCTCATTTTCAATGTGCTCAATAACACAGGCTGCGCGCATGGAATCCCCACGCTGATGTGTCCAGGGATGCTGAATAAAACCCGGCTTGGTCATAAAGATAACCTCCGCTAATTAACCACGCATGCGGCCAAATTTATTGATAATCTGGCGGGTAATTGCCGGGGCTGCCGAGTCACACTCAAGTAAAAATGATTTTCTGGCATCGGCAGTATGGTCTGGCAGAAAACCGTGCTTGTTCTTTTTCACGATATTAAAGAATGCACGTTCGGCCGAATGGCATTCATTGCCGCCGCCGTTCCCGGTGGCTTTGCCGTACATGCATATCACCACTTCACAGGCGTCAGCGGCCATGACGGAAGTTGAACATAACGCCATAATGCAGAGTAATAATGCGGAGGATACTGCTTTTTTCATTTCGGTCACCTTCATATTTAAACGAGGGTTGTGTGTTTTGATAAGTTATTTATTGGAGCCCTTTACTGAATACACCTCTCATGTCATTGAGATGAAGGGGTTTAAAATAAACATCACTCATCCGGCGTATGCCACCGTGAATATCAATGCTGACTATCACATCAATGCTCTTAAGCACCTTGCGTAACAGCACGTCGAAAGTCATGTTCCGGCAGTCAGGGTTTTCATAGCAGCGGTCAATTAACCCTTCAATACATTCTTCCGGGCTGCCCGCATGCAGGGAGGTCATCAATCCCTCATGCCCGGAACCGACGATTTTCAGGGCATCCCAGGCTTCCCGCCCGCGAATTTCAGCCAGTAATATCCGGTCAGGGTTCATACGATAATTGGCGCGTATCAGTCTGCCGGGCGTGACAATGGCATTATCCCCGGCATCCGCCGGATAAAAGAGATGGACATAATTGGTGTGGTGATAAAAACGGATTTCGGGATTATCCTCAATGGTGGTCAGCCTGAGGTGCCGGGGAATATGGTGCAGCAGCGTTTTCATATAGGTGGTTTTACCGGATCCGGTTTCACCGACGATAAAAATCGTCTTGCCGTATTCCACCGCTTTTTCCATAAAGCGGGGAATATCCTCACTCTGATAATAACGGGTCAGTTCAACATCTTTGCCTTCCGTTCGCTCCTGACCGCTTACCCGGTTATAAAATCCTGCATCAATCCATGACTGATGCGTTTTCTGCCCGAATGAGGGTTTGCGCAGCGTAATAGACACGGTATTACGCTCACAGGCCGGGGGAATAATGGCCTGAATGCGCTCGCCTGACTCAAGCGTGGCGGAAAGGATCGGCGAGGTGTCGTCGATATTATCTTCCTGCCAGGACGCCAGCGCTCTGGCAAAGGCGTAACACTGGCGCAACGTAATCGGGGCTTCATGTCTTCGCCATTTCCCCCGGATTTTGGTATGCAGTTCACCCGGCCGGTTAACGGCAATTTCCGTCAGGCCGTCCTGCGCAATAAAATCACCAAACAGCTGGTTTTTCATAAAATCCAGCGACAGGTTTTCAGCGTTCATACCACCTCTTTTTCAGTCGTAGCTGCCAGACGGATGAGAAATCAATGTCGGTGCCGGTCATGATCCCGATGACATCACCCTGATTCAGGTAAAGGGTGGGCGGGATATTTATGCTGTTGTCCAGCGTCGTTTTCGCCATTTCCGCCGTGGCGGCGCGGGTGTTTTCGGTGTAGTCGGTATTGCGGTCTTTCCCCGGGGCAGCATCCGACGCCGCCGCAGCCACGTCCTGCACGGTACTGAGCATCAGGGCATTGCCGAAGCGCTCCCAGAAATGGTTGTCGATCCAACCTGAGATCCCCGCCTCGCCGAGCGGGCCGCTGGCCTGCGTATCAGTTAGCGGGATTTGCAGGCTGCCGGGCTCAGGCGTACGCAGCTCCGTCCACAGCACAAACATCCGGCTGCGTCCGTGTTGCAGCGCCCCGGTGCGGTAGATGCCACGGGCGACCGTTCCCGCCGGGATCAGCGTCACATGGTTGCTGGCGCTGTAAACATCTTCACTGACCAGGCAGGAAATATGCCCCCCGACATCGGACACGAAGCGCCACATCATCGAACACGGGATATAGCGGTCCACCGGGATATAGAGATCAGGATCGAGACCCAACCGTCTGACGCCGGTGACGCGGGCGACGCCCGGATTGTCGTTGTTATCCGTTTCCGGCGCGGCAGTCTCCGGGCAGCGCAGGCGGCCATCTTTACCTCTGGTCAGTACTGACGGACAGGATGTGTACGTCGTGGATGATGACGGACTGTCGGACGTTTCTGCGTTGCTGCGCGTTTCACTCGGGGACGTGCGTGCAGTATCGCCCGGCATTGTTCGGGCGTTGTTCAGCCCGTCAGCCAGCGCGGTTGCCTTGTTCAGGGCGGGTGGTGCCGGTGGCGGGGTTGGCGCGTCAGTGACGGCCTGGCTGGCAGGGTCTGTTTTGTCCTGTGTGTGCGGCCCGAACAGGCCAAACGGGTTACTGTCCATGCCCAGATTTTGACGCTCATGAAGCGTCTTCCCGGCAGAAGGCGGCGGCGCGGTGTCGGCTTCTTTCTCATTACCCCCTTTCAATGCACTGAAAAGACGATCGCCGCCGGATGCCAGGGCGATCACCAGCGCCAGACTCAGCAGGCTGACGATCAGCGTGCGGTGACCGGATGCCTTACGAAAACGGGTCACTTCCGGCTGGCCGGGGGATGTTCTCTGCTCCGGCTCCTGATACGCCATTGCCGCATGGGCGCGTTCGCGGGCTTCCGCCTCCCGCTCTGCGGTGGTTTTTTCCGGTTCGTCCGGGACAGGTTTATCGGTCATTTCGCCTCCAGCGTAACGTACGGTGAAACAGTGTCGCTGCGGGTTATCGGGATGCGCCCAAATCCGTCGTTTTCGAGCCCCACCACCGAGGTGCCGTAACGTAACACCAGTTGTGGCGCTGCCGGCACCACCATCACGATGTAGTTACCCTGCTTAACCGTCCGGGGCGTGAGCGCCTGCTCTCGTCCGTTAACCCCCCGGAAAACGGAAGGCAGGGTTCTGATGGGGGAAAAACCGATATAAGCAAAACGACCATCATCCCAGGCAAAATCCGGTGCGATGGAGGCCGAACCGGCGGCGACCCGTTTGGTGTAGCGCCAGTTGCGCGGTGTGCCGGCCACTCCGAATGCTGCCGCTATTTGCTGCAGCTCCTGTCTTTTCCGTAGCTGCGCCTGACGCGCGGCGCTGGCAGCGGCGGATTGCTGGCGAACCTCGGTCGGATAGTGGTAACGGATAACGAACGCCTGCGCGGGGGAATCGTGGTCCAGCACGTTCAGCTCCAGGCTGTAATCACGCTTTGAGGTCACCACGAACAGGTTGGTCTTCCAGTCCTTCGCCGTGGGCAAAAATACCTGACTGACGTTGTTGCCGCTGGCGTCCGTCACCGGCTGGGTGATGGGGTTCGGGCTGACGCCCACCCGGTTATCACTTTTCGTCACCGTCCAGCCTTTGGGAAAGCCTGCTTGCGCATCAATTACAGCTTCATCGTCGTCAAACAGCAGCGTGGTGACGTAGCCAGGGCGGGTGTTCACCACGGTGGCGTTCTGGCTGTTATACGATACGTTCTGCATCCGGCTGTCATAGCCGCTGCCACGCGGGGTGGCGGCACTCCATGCCTCGCATGACACCATTAAGCCCGTCAGGAGCAGGATGTTTTTCAGCATCATTCGTTCCTCAGTTCTTTATCGCGCTGGTAGCTGGTGACAATAAAGCCCAGCGGGTTCACTTCACGCTGACTGTCCGTCAGTTGCTGATGCGGGACATAACGGTAAGTGAGGCGGATATTCCAGAAGTCCGTTTTCACTGAATTATCAGAAATACGGCGGAGGGTGCGCTTAATACGCAGTGTTGCCAGGTTATCCGGTCCGGTGGCAGGCGCATGCACATTAGAAATAATGTCGATATAGACGACATATTCGGCTTTATTAAAAATAACGTCCGGTGCCTGGTCGCCGTTAAACCCGTCCAGATAATCCCGGTTCACGCTGTCGCTGTTAAATAACTGTACGTCGTCATAATCACGCTGGAGGGAGAAATAATTATACCCTTCGCGGAGTCTGACATAGTGTGCCGCCAGTGAATGGGCCAGCGCTTTTTCAGACGCAATATTCCGCTCTTTAATGCGGGTCATATACTCATAACGACCGGTTTGTTTATCCACCGACCACAATTCAATGTCAGTGGTTTTCAGCGGCAGCAGAATAATCATGGCCGTGATCGCCAGTGCAGCCAGAATCAGCCCGGCAGCGGCCACCCGCCAGGCAGTTTTGCGGGAACGCTCTTCTTTTTCCAGCAGGATGGATTCAAAAGAGCGCGAGACATTAATGATACGCTGAATATCAGACATGGTGAGTCAGCTCCTGGATCATGGCGGGGGAATTCACCGGCTGGGGATCGCCGGAAACCGGCGGGAGGTCGCCCTGATGCTGCGCGCAGCCAGTAAGCGCGCACAGCACCAGAAGCAAGATGCTGAATTTCATGGAAGCCTCTTATCGGATAAATGCAGGAAGGCCGCACCGCTGGCATAGGCCACGGCGTGACGGAGAAAAGAAATTAGCGGTCGGGAGGATTAACGGTGACGCTGCTGATTCTGGCGTTTCATGCTTTCGATGGCGGTGGCACGTTTCTGCCAGGCGTTCACGGCTTTGCCCGCCCCTGCGGCAATGAACCTGCCGGTTGTCGCGGCTGCTGCCATGCCACCTTTGGCGGTCAGTCGGCCTCCGGCCTTCATGCCGGGTCTGGCGACGTCGGCAGATTGGCTCGCCAGCCCGCTCAGTCCGCTCATGGCTGCACCCTGTAACACGGCCTGTACGGCGGCACCGCTCAGCGCAGTGGCTATTTTCGCTGAAAAATACACCACGACGCCTGCGGCAATCCCGGCCAGCAAACATTGCGCCGCCAGGGTCACCATATTGCTTTCTGCAGACGTTGCTGTGGCGGCATCCAGTATTTTATTCAGGTAGTTGATGGCGATTCGGACAGACAGGGCAGAGAACATGATCGTTAAGATTGCGGTAAATATTGTTTTCAGCCAGTTATCAAACATGGGTTTAAGAAAACCGTACAGCAGGCAGAAAATAAAGAGTGGGGCGGTGGTGGTCATTAACAGAATGGTGATTTCGGCGAGCAGGTTGACAAAAGTTGCAGCGAGTAACAGAACGATTGCACCGCTCCAGACCAACACCTCGGCAAAGCCGCCATTCACTTTAACGTAGGTGGAGGTATCGAGATTAAACAGCGTTTGCCCCAGCGCTTGTGCCTTTTCCCACACCGTATCGAGCAGCGCCCAGACATTATCATCGCCACTGATGCCGTCCTTAAGCCCTTCAATGGCCGCAATGATGGCATCTAGCCAGCCATCGCGGTTTAAAACAAAGGTGGTGATCAGCAACATGCGCCCCACATCCCAGACAACATCTTCAACCGGTGTCTGGAGTTTGCCGACAAGCGTCTGATACCCGCGATACGTAATAAATAGGGTGAAGGAACTGACGATAATCGCACTGATCAGGGTGCCGTAGGTAGAAGACTGACCTTCTAACACGGCATTGAGTCCATCCATGATGTTTTTGTCCATACCAACAAAAATACCACCGGACATGGTGCCTCTCATTAGTCAGGAACAGACAGGGGATAAAATAGGGAGGGATCCCTGTTTTTGTTGGCGGGGATCTTACTGAGTGACGGATTTTCTTTTTTGGGCTTCCTGCTGAAACAGTGTCTCGAATTTTTCCCTGATGCCGGGTTTACCTGCCTGGGCAAACATGAGTGCTGCCCGGTGCGCAAACTCGCAGTTGTCGCTTGCCTCGCCATCCTTGAGGCATTGCGTATAGACCTTATAGGTGTCATCGGGATGTTCTTTATACCAGGCTTCTGATTTCGTCTCTTTACAACCGGATAAGACGAGAATGCCTGACATGACGCATAAGGTTAATACGGGTTTCAACATGTTAACCTCCCTATAGAGAGTTCAGATCGGCAACGGGCGCAGTTAATTGCTGTTGCTCAAAGGCTTTCTGTTTTTGCTGCTCCAGCAGCGTTGCTCGCTGTTCAGTCTGTTTGACTGACATCTCCCACTGGCTGGTCAGCGCATTCAATTGTACGCTTTTCGCCGCGATGGCGTTAGCCAGGTCCTGTGACTCTTTCGAATCCTGCGCATTAGCAATACGGTCTGATAAATCTGATATATCACCGAGCGTGCCCGTGATCTTGTTTTCAACCTCGGACGTATTTTCTATCGCTACGGCCTGATTCAGGATCCTCTGTTTGCAGCTGTCCAGATAGCGTTGTGAAGTGCTGGACGGGTTACAGGTATCGAACGTTTTATATTTGTTATACAAGCTATTCAGTTCAGAAGAATATGACCCGCTTTGGTTGCTCAGCAGGTCATCCAGTGAAATACCGTTTTGACGAAGATTATCAATATCGGTTTTCAGACTTTTGGCCTCGCGGAGAAATGCCTGAACGTCACGCACGCCCGTTGCCGTGGCTAATTGCTGCTTGTAGGCATCAAGTTCACTTCTATAGTGGGTAACCGTTTCCTGCCACTGCTGGAGTTTTTGGATCCACTGATTCATGGATTCGGTATTCTGTACGGCGTCGAATACCGGTATTCCGGCGCTTAGCGCCTGGGTGGAAATAAACAACGATAATGCCAGTATGATATCTCTGAACCGCATTTTCATTACCTCCGTCATGAATATTACAGGGCTTGTTCAAGGAATTCGGCTTTCCAGTCATCAGGCTGCATTCCTTCCTGATAAAGCGTGTCGAACAGCTTCAGGTTGTCTTCGCTCCCGCTCAGCATTTTGGTAAGTTTCCCGAGACCCGCTAAATCCATTTTCGCCATCGCCACAAAAGGCCGGGTTTCACCCGCGCGTAACGGCGTTTTCAGAACCACCATGTAGCGCTCCCCCGGATCGAGGTTTCTGACGATGTCGTACACGCTTTCAGGCACTTTCATCTTTTCCACGTAATCCGCCCGGCTGGCCTTCGGGTTGGCGAGAAAAATCTGCGTGCTGCACTGCTCGATAATCGCCGGGGCAATCGGGTGCTTGACGATTTCGTCAGGCGACTGCGTGGCGGGAACGAAGATGCCGTTCAGCTTGCGGATCACCTTCAGCATATTGAGCGAGAAGCGGGAAAATTCGACATCGGCCAGCCATTTCCAGAACTCGTCCATAAACATCACCAGCCGGCGGCCGTCCAGCAGGCTGGTGACGCGATAAAGCAGATAAAACGTGATGGGGCCGCGAATATCTTCATCATCGAGAAATTCCGTACCGTCGATACCCACGTTATCAATGTTGCTGATGATGAAGGTGTCTTCCTCATTGTCGAATACCCAGCCGAACTCGCCGCCCTGTGCCCATTGTTTAAGGCGAATGCGCAGCCCGTTGATGCGGGCATCGGTGGTTGGCGGCTCCGGCAGGACTTCCAGCAGTCGGGTGATACCGAATTTGCGGTATTCCGGCGGGTAGTCGAGCATAATGGTATCCACGGCGGCACTGATCCGCTCCTCATCGCGCGGATCGAGCGGCTTGCCGTTGCGGCGGCACAGCATGCGCACCAGCCGTTTGATAAAGCTGATATTCCGCCGGGTTGGGGCCAGCGCAAAAGGATTGAACCCGGTAGGCGTGCCGGTACGGATACGGAAGTAGCGTCCGCCCATCTGACGTATCGCCATCTCCGCCGCCCGGTCCTTGTCGAAATACACGGTAGTCAGTTGCTTAAGAGGGGCTGATTCAGAGAACGTCGCCGGATTGCGGTACTTCTGCATCAGTTGCTGCATCATGGTCATCAGCATCGTTTTCCCTGAGCCGGTTTTACCGATAATCGCCGTATTACCCGGCGTTTTTTCGTTGAAGTCATCCCGTCCGCTCTGGCTGTCGTGCAGGTTCAGGTAATACCCGCCACCGCCAGGGGATTTGAGGATGGCGATGGCGTCACCCCAGGGATTGCCGCTCCGCTTGTGGGAATGAAAGTTGTGCAGGCTCGCCAGGTCGGCAAAGTTCTGGCTGCTGACGGCCACCAGACGGGGGCGCATCGTATAGATACCCGGCAGTTGCGCCAGATACGCGGCGGGCAGCGACAGCGTGGACAGCGTCGTCATGATGCCGAGATCGGCGAAGGGCTGGGCCAGCGCGTTGGCATTCTTCACCACCTGCTCGGGGCTGTCTGAAGATACCAGCAGGGAAAAGTGGTATTTTCCGCAGGAGACATGCCCGGACTGGAGCAGGTCGCGCAATACAATCAGCTCTTCGCGCTGCGAGATGGCGTCGTCGTCCGCCGAATTTAGGCGCTTTTCCGCCAGGCGAATATGCTTCTGCGCCTCATCGCGGGCCATGCAGGTGAAGGACTGCGTCAGCACATACTCGCTTTCGGCATACAGCAGCGCGTCCAGCAGCCCTGTCGCGGTTTCAGGCGAATAATCTTTGATTTCCAGACTGCGAAAAAAGCGGGATCCGCTGACCGTCTGGCACTCGGCGGTGTCGGTGGTAAAAAAGACATCCGGCGTGCTTAACGTTTCATAAAATGGCGCACGCGTGACCGCCACCTTTTGCCACTGGCCGGTGAGCAGGCGGTGATACAAGGAAAGTTGGGCGGAATACACCCGCCCGTTGTCTTCATACATTCCCAGCGGCGTCGCCGTATAGCGGGACAGCGCTGAAGCCAGCGCATCCCGGTGTTCCAGCATCACTTTCAGAGCATCATCCAGCGCCGCTTTGCGTTTACCGGACGGCTGCGCCTTCATGGCCTTTTTCTCAAGCGGAGAGAAGGGCACATGGCAGACGGTGAAAAACAGCCGGTGCCGCCAGAACGGCTTTTCGTTGATCGGCTGGTAATACCACCGTGTCACTTCATCAGAAAAGGGAATACCTGAATTTGCGTCAAAGGCAGCGTGGTATTTTTCCCGGATACGGTGAAGATAGAAAGTGACCGGCAGGCCTTCAAATGCACGAATAACGTTATTGAGATGCGTCGCCATTAACGTCAGGTGGTGTTCGTCCTCGCATTCAAAAACGGTGCCCTCCAGCTCCCAGCTGGCAACCAAATCACCCTGGCGGTTTCTGATGACGTGCGGGTGAATATGGGAGGAATACGGAATGTATTTATCCAGCGTAACGTGCTCGTTTAACTTCATTTTTTCAATAAACTCCGAGACGTCGACGGCGTCATAGCGGTTTGCCAGCAGGGCATTGGCACCAAAAAGTTTATTGGTGCCAAAACGGCCACGGGTTTTAAAGGCCAGCCAGAGCAGGCCGAAATAGTGAATATCGGTTCTGGCCTTTGCCTTCATCTCCAGCCAGGCGGGAATAAGCAGTAATATCAGGTAATAGCTGACATAGACCGCCAGCAGGACGATGGCCCCGCTGACCATCACGAACGGCACGAGGGGAATGCCGGCTATGGCGGCAGGTCGCGTCAGCGCTTTGTTCAGCGTAGCCATCGTTGCCTCCCTTATGACGCCCAGTAGGCACCGAAACCTGACGCACCGACGATAAGGATTGCGCCAATGATGACGTTGCGCATGTCATGCAGGCTCTTGCCGTCAAATAAGACTTTGTATCCCACCCACATGGTGGCCAGCGTGATGGTGACGGCGGCCAGCCCGAGCAGGCCGGTAGAGGTGTTGCTCAGCGTCTCATTGGCTTTATTAAACCCGCTGTCTGCTGCCAGCACCGGGTTTGCCATTAGCAAGGACGTGAGGACGGGCCAGTCAGTCTGTTTTCGTTTCATCATTGTTCCTCCTGGGGGCCGGGGATGGGTAACGCGCCGCGTATCACGGCGTTGGGGTAGCGCAGGGATGTCAGAACTGGCGTGGCGTTATCGGTAAGCTCGCCACGCATGACGGCGGTGGGATAATGGATTTCCGGCACGAGCTTTTCGGCGGGAGGTCGCTGCCGGTCTTCCCGCGTTGACGGTACGGCGTAGCCGATGCGCTGGATGTAGCTGGTGTGGTTAAACGCGGATTCCGGCTGTTGGCCGGTCGTGAAATTTCCCGAGTAGTAGCAACTGAGCGCACGCTTGAGGGAACCGCCGCGGCGGTAGCAGTCGGTGAGGATGCGCTCAAAGACGGACAGGTTGGTACAGGGGTCAAGAAGGTCGCGGGCGCTCACGCCGTAATGGCGGAAATTGGTGCTGGTGATTTGCATCAGCCCGACCGAATAGCGTCGGCCCTGTGCCGCCAGCCGCCCGGTGAGGCTGAGGGCCTCATTCCTGCTGGCGGGGAAATGTGAAATCACACCTTTGCCACCGGGCAGAATTTCAGCGATGGCATACGGATTCAAACCGGATTCGACCCGCGCCACATCGAGTGCCGTAGACGGGTGAACGCTGGCGGCGCACTGCATGGCCGCCGCCAGAAATACGGTGGGGGAAAGCATGGTGGCCTCGGAACGATAAACCGGGCAACGCGTACCGCCATCAGACGGCACAGGGCCGGGAAAAGGGATAAGGGCGGTTAAATGGCCTGAGTATCCTGTGTCGCCTCGCCGTCATCCCTGGGCTCAAGGAGCACCAGCTTTCCGGAAACGGCAATGCCGGGTATCAGTACCACGTTCAGGCCGGGTTTACCGTGATGGGCAAAAGCCACGCCGACTTTCGTCCACCAGGTGTTTTTTTCACCCTGTGGGTCGGGCTGACTTTCCTGGGTGACAAATACGTGATAAATAGGTTTTCGCATGTGGCCTCCTCTAATAAAAAAACGATGAGTTAAATAAATGTCACATCCCAATTCTGCATTCCGGTTTTAACGGGTCAGCGAGAACATTCAGCGGCACCCTGAATTGTGGTTATGTGACAGCCCGAACCTTATTTTTAAAGAGCAATACCCGATCTGGGAAAATTAACGACCATTCGGGCAACCATTCTGTAATGACGTTTTTATGATCAGATATCCGGGGCGGCATATAAACGATAAATTCAAAGTTAAAATGAGAGAGATAAATTAGCGGTGGAGGGGGTAAACTCTGCGAGAAATAAAAGGAAGTGAAATATATAATAAAGACGACTGTGTATTCATAGTTAATGATAGAGACATGCAGGGGAAATATTCCTGCATGTCTCTGTGACCATTATTAACGTCTTCGACGTTCAAGTTTTTCCTGACATTCCGTGCAGGTAGTTATGCCCGGCAGCGCCTGCCGTCGCTTTTCAGGAATGGGCTTACCGCATACACGACAATGGAATAATGATGGCGTAGACCCTGACTTAAAACGACTCTGTTCAATCATCTCCTCCAGTCGTTGCTCATTAAATTCCTGATCGCGGTCGATCTCATCCGGCATGTGTGGCCCTCCGGTCTGACGCCTCCTGTTCGCAAAGTGCGATACGCTTCCAGACGATGGTCAGTGATAACCCTTCGACTTTCGCCAGCAGGGTTTGCGTTACCTGCATCATGGCGGCCAACGCATCGGTCGATTCCAGGTTGGCCACCCGGCATTGTTGCCATTGCCGCCAGATGGCCGCATCCGTCTCTTCGTCCGGTTCTGGCGTCCGGCCATAAGGCACACGGACGCCCAGTAACCGGCGACGAAGGCAAACTTCGTTGGAGGTGAGGCCAAAATACTTATTGAGGAGCGCAATTGACCCGCCGAGCCGGATGGCATGATTGATACGTTGCTGCTGCAGAACCTCCTCACGGGATTTAGCCAGAAGCAGGTGTAATGCGTCGTGATGAACCGTCACAGCCAAAAACTGCGCAGACTCCCGACTGAGGATAAACAGCTCGTCCAGTGATAATTGGTTGAGGGCATTCATTTCGTCGAAAGTGAATCCTAGCGATTCACAGTAACGAATGTTGCCATCCTTCAATGCATGCAGGGCATCGGTTAATACGGCGTAATTAAGTGATGGGATAATCATGGTATTTTCTCCCTTCAGCCTATTGAGCGGCGGACTAATTTAATATTGATCCATTCGTCAATTTCCGATTCGAGCCAGGCGACACTGGCCGGGCCAATCTTGATTGAGCGGGGGAAGGTGCCGTCTTTCATATACAGATAGATTTGAGAGCGCTTCAGGCCCGTTTTTTCCTCAACCTGTTTCAGACGTAATAACTGATGAGATGTCACGTTATTCTCCTGTGGCAGATATAGCGCTAGCCGGGAGATAACACGACAACACAAAGTCGTGGTGTGGAGAAAGTTGATTAGCCCGTATTACGGGAAATACAATCCTTAATACGGGTTTTCATAGCGAAGGGCATCATCTTACTTTTGTGTTGGCAGGGAAGGGGGCGAGCCGCGCTCAAGCGCAGTCTTGAGCGTGTCGCCACTGAATCGATCGGTAATGCCTTCCTCAGATGCCCATTGTTCAAAAATGGACAGTAGTTTATACGGTTGCATGATTAACGGACTGATAGTTTCATTATTTTTGCAGGCAAGCCAGAAGAGGCGTGATAGAGGGGTGGATATCCGAGTTGGAGACGGTTGAAGTATTTCTTTTTCGATCGGTTTGTTGATCAACTTATCAAGTTCACTTTTTCTGAGGACAAAGCAGGCATCACTCGGTAATTCATGCATAGGAAAATAATATTTATGCGAATCTTTCTTTGTAGCGTTTAGTATTATATCTTCGTAATCATCTGATGAAATATCTTTAGGTAGCCTTTTTACGTGTCGTTCGATTCTTTCATGCCATGTCATCTTTTCGAAAAGTTGAAACGATTCCCCCAATAAACAGACGGTAATACCATAATTATTCGACTTTGCTCCTGTTACAGGTGATGGTATCTTTAATGAATGTGCAAGTAAACGCTGTATAAGGACATATTCATAGCCGAGTAATGTTGTGTCAATGACTCTTTGTACAGGGTGGATATATCTTCCTTCAGTACTGAAAGTTAAATTGTTCTCGTTGACAAAGGAACTTTCGGCAGGCATGAATGATTTCATCGTTGACGAGTTTTTTATTGGTCTTAGCTTTAATTTATGATTTCGTGATTTAATTTTCCTCAATATTACTGGGGATTGAAAATATATTGAAAACCGAATTTTCCCTTGCAGAGCAAATCGATAAAAATCACTTTTTCTTATTTTACACCCATTCAATGCATTGAGAAGTCTTACCGCCTCCCTTATAGTTATCCAGTCTGGAATTCCATCTCTAATGTTTAGGCAAGTTGGATTGTCTGACATAATACATCTCCTTTCACACAATGATATTGCTGATGAATTTCGCTGTGTTTTTGAAAGATGTTTAAAATTCTGATTGATATGAAATAGATCAGAATGACATGGGCTGATTTTATAAAATAAAAAATAACCTATGTTTGGTTGTGACATTTTTCAAAGAGGTAAAATAAAATGGCTCAGTGATTTGGTGTTCACTGAGCCATTTTAAATGCTATGTGTACTATCAGGAGTAATCGGAGGTGGTGCGTCTTTTATTAGAATTTATTTGTAATAACATCCATAAAATACCAACGATTACTACTCCGCCTCCAACCCAAGTAGGGCTTGTAAGACCAGTAACATCCAGTGCTACCCCCCCCAATAGCGACCCTAATGCAATTCCTCCGTTAAAACCGGCAATATTCAGTCCTGCTGCCACAGCTGGAGCTTCAGGTGCATGTATGTGAGATAGCCCTATCACTCTTGCTTGCATTGAGGGGACCGCTGCGTATGTCAATGCTCCAAGCAACCCAATAAACAGTGCCATTAACATTAAGGATGAGACAGAGAACCACATAGCAAAGAGGACGATCGCCAGACCAATAAGAATTGTCATCACGGCACGATCTGCACCTTGCTTGTCAGTCAGGCGACCACCCCAGACATTCCCGATAGCGGCCATCACGCCGTAGACCAACATAAGCAAACTACTCGTACGCTCGTCTACATGCGTTACCTGAAGTAGAATCGGGGAAATATACGTATACAGGGCAAAAGATCCTGCATAGGCCAAAACTGTAATTCCTGCTCCCGCAAGCAGTAGTGGGTTGAACATGGCTTTTAAACCGTCCATGGCATTTGCTTGCAAGGAGGGATCATTTTGATCCGTGGGCATCAGCATTGCCAATCCAATGAAACCGATCGCTCCACTTGCCGTTACTGCCATGAATATAGACTGCCAACTCAACAGACTACCGATGTAGGTACCAAGTGGTACGCCTAATGCCAACGCAATTGTAAGACCGCCAAAAACGACCGAAACAGCGGCGCCAGCACGATGTCGCCCAGCCAGTTGGGTTGCCACACTTGAAGCAACAGCAAGAAACACTCCGTGCCCTAAACCGGAAGCAAATCGTGCAATCAACATAGGCGTTAGGGACTCAGACGCACCGACGATACCATTGCCAACTGTAAACAGGCCCATAGCAACAAGTAATAATCTTTTACGAGGCCATCGTGTTGCCAACGCAGTTAATCCCGGAGCACCAATTACGGCACCGAGGGCGTAGGCTGTCACCGCTGTACCTACATGACTGACACTGACGTTTAGATCAGCTGATATCCTGGAAACTAAGCCGATCGTGACAAATTCAGTGAATCCCAAAGCAAAAGCGCAGAGTGCAAAGACATATATAACAAAAGGCATGCGTTCTTTCATAACTCAGGCTCTTCTATTTTCAATAGAAGCCAACAAAGGCAGCATTGCCTCAGCGACTCCTTTTGCGGAAGCGGGATTCTGTCCGGTCACTAATCTCTCGCTGACAATCACCTGTGGCTGAAAATTTGCGGCTGCAAGATGCTCAGCACCTCTTTGCTTCAGCGTGTCTTCAAGTAAGAATGGAACAATGGCGTACAACCCTACAGCACGTTCTTCATCGTTGGTAAAAGCTGACACCTTTTTGCCCGCAACCAGATATTCATTATCGGAAAGCCGAATATTCACCAATCCGGCGGGGCCATGACAAACCGCAGCGACAACGCCACCCTTTTCATAAATTCGTGATGAAACACCCGCCAACTCTATATTGTCAGGGAGATCCCACATCGTCGCATGCCCTCCTGCATAGTAGACGGCGTCATAGACGTCAGGATCAATCTGCGAGGGTTTTAATGTGGTTTTAGTTGCCTCGCGTAAGGAATCATTATTCCAAAAGGAGGCGTTAACCGGATCGCTGAGGTCTAAACCGTCAACATGTGTCTTGCCTCCCTTGGGACTCACGAAATCAATTTCATATCCTTCTTTTGTGAGTACATCGTAGGGGTGAGACACCTCAGAAAGATAGAAACCACTGGGTGCGGCATCTTTACTCTCGGCTTGACCTTTACGGTCATGGCTGGTCAATACAAACAGGATACGTTTGGGCATTTTAACTTCCTCTATATGGGGGGACTTAAAGCAAAATTCTTCTGACTGCATGCGACATAACAGACTTGTCATATTGAGTCTTATTGTGGAACAATCTATTTATCCTTTAAATAGACCTAAACGGACAAACACTTACCCCAAAATGAACAAAATAAACTTGAGAAATGACGACCTTGAAGTGTTTTTACACGTCGTCGACAGAAACAATTTCTCTGCCGCAGCACGAGACCTACAGATACTCCCCAAGATGGTGAGCAAGCAGATAGCCAGGCTGGAAACTGCACTTGGCACTACACTTTTTGAAAGAAACACCCGTAATCTACGTATTACAGACGAGGGCAGAGCTATAGCTGAGAGGGCTCGCGTAGCGTTGGCCGTTCTGGATGAGATGAAGGAACTTTCCCGAGGGGATAGTGAGGAGTTAAGCGGAAATATTCGTTTGACTGCGCCCGCACCGTTTGGCCGAAAATATGTTGCTCCTGCGATCGCTGCATTCTGCCAAGTACATCCGAGGGTGGGCTTTGATTTAAGGTTATCTGACCAAATCCAGGATCTTTACAGTGGTGATTTCGATCTGGCTATTCGTATGGGGGATCTGGCTGATTCTCGCCTTCTGGCCAGAAAAATAGCAAATAATAGACGTATTCTCATCGCATCGTCCGAATATCTGAAGAATCATCCACCCATTGAGCGGCCAGAAGATCTTTTAAATCACAACTGCTTAGTATTCGCTTACCCGGGTTTTTTACACAATTCATGGACGTTACGTAAAGCCGGTCATGAAAGAAGCATCAGCGTTACTGGCAACCTTATCAGTGACAACGGAGACGTATTGCATGCCTGGAGTTTGGCGGGGCTTGGCATATCTCTTCGAGAAACTTGGGATATTCATGATGAATTGAGAGCTGGGAAACTTTGCCGAGTTCTGCCTGATTGGGAAGCAAACACATCTCAGATCAGTGTTGTCCGGGCGCGGCGAGAACCAATACCCCGTAGGCTAAGTGTATTTATTGATTTCATGACTGAAAAATGGAAACGGGCACCATGGGATGATGATTAATGTTCCGAGAGGTAGTCCGAACCGGTCTAAAAGAAGCTAACCGCTTCGCTGACCAACGGAATTTGTGATAACTCGATTTGAGTTGAGGTCGTCAACGTTAATAGATAAAAATACAATGATTGTTTAGTCAATTTAAAGGTTTAGCGACTATCACTCCCCAGAGAATGTAATAGAAGACAACACGCCAATCCGAATCTCATGGCATGCTTGAAACCTTAATGCCAACCAGTATAACGCACGTAAAATATAGGTATATCAATGGGTTATCTTGATATGTTCTATCCTTGCCCTATAAAATCCTTTAATTGTTAAAATAAGTTAATATGTATAGAAGCATTAACGGAACATGTTTATAACATAATACTGTGCAGGCTTTCGATTTTATGTCGTAATCGGAGAGCTTCAGGCTCTTAAGGATGCGCAGTATGAGCTATCTGGTTCAGTTACGAAGTTTTGTTGAAGTATACAAAGCTGGTTCGATTTCAAAAGCGGCAATGCGGTTGGGCATAAGCCAGCCTGCAATGTCTGCCCACATTCATTCACTTGAGGCTTTTACCGGGTGTGTTCTCTTTACTCGTCGTTCACATGGTGTGGTGGCTACAGTGGATGGGGAGGAATTGGCGAGATTGGTGGCTTCAGATTTAGAAACGATTGAACTGAAGTTGTCGATGCTTAGATCACGTACAAGAAAGTCCTCGGGGACAGTATCTTTCATCGGGCCAGCAGAATTAATGTGGTCAAAATTACCGTACTTGGTGAAAATATTATTCAATGAAGGTATTAAATTTAAAGTTTTGACAGGAAATAGGAAGCGCATATACAGCTGTCTTCTGGACGGAAGTTGTCAACTAGGTTTCACAACTTCTATGCCGGATAAACAAAAATTTGGATATGCTGAAATTGGAATGGAAAAGTTAATAGTTGTGGTAGCGTCACTCATAGCAGACAACTTCAAAGAAAATGAGGACGTGATTGATACGCTGTTGAAGCTTCCTCTAATAGCTTACGATGAACAGTTACCCTTGATAAGGGAAGTTTTCCAGGATTCTTCGCGATTTTTTGCACTGCTTCGTCCGTCTATTACTGTACCGGATTTGCGGATTTTAGAAAGAATGATCCGAGAAAATATTGGTTGGACTGTGATGCCTGAGTATTTATGCGCCCAAAGCATAGCAGGAGGTCAGATCGTTGAAGTGAATGTCCATGAGAGACTCCCTATAAATTCAATCTATTTGGTATGGATTGATAGCTCATTACGTAACCCACTCGTTTCAGGAATAAGAGACAGAATTCTCGAACTATCAAAAAATAGCGGATTTATGGTTTGAGATACATAAAACAGGCAGCCTTATCGGCTGCCGTGTCATTATTTTATCCGTGGAGATCGCTTGGCAAAGTCATCTGCAATGTCATTCAATTTTAGGAATTTCACCCCTCGATGACCAAGCATATGAGTTAAGAGGCGTTCGAGCATCATTAACACGTGCGGGCGTCCAGATACGTCCGGGTGAATCGTAAAAGTAAAGATCGCATATTCATGCTCACGGTAGACCCAATCGAATTGATCTCTCCACAACTGTTCGATGTCCCTGGGATTCATGAAACCTTGGCTGTTGGGTTTTGTTTTCATGAACATGAAAGGAGGAATATCGTCGATTGTCCAACTGGCGGGTAATTCAATAAGGTCCGTCTCTTCTCCGCGTACCAGCGGTTTCATCCATTCGGTCGGTGTCTTGGAATAATCTATCTTGGTCCAGGAATCACCTTTCCTGACATAATAAGGCTGATGATCATGATGCATTAGTGAATGGTCATATTTGATGCCATTTTCTAATAGAAGATCTGTGGTTACAGGAGAAAATTCCCACCATGGAGCGACATACCCAGTAGGTCTCTTCCCTGTTAATTTTGTGACCATGTCAATGCCTTTTAGAAGGACTTCTCTTTCTTGGTCAGGCGACATAGATATTGGGTTTTCATGACTGTAATTATGAACCCCTACCTCATGTCCAGCATTGACAACTGCTTCCATTTGCCGAGGAAAGGTTTCGATGGAATGACCAGGCATAAACCAGGTGGTGGGGATATTAAACTGGTCAAATAGATT
Source organism: Klebsiella sp. GW_Kp182 (assembly GCF_040062275.1). Lineage (NCBI taxonomy): Bacteria > Pseudomonadati > Pseudomonadota > Gammaproteobacteria > Enterobacterales > Enterobacteriaceae > Klebsiella > Klebsiella sp. GW_Kp182. The sequence continues at coordinate 239,652 of NZ_JBEAFQ010000002.1, forward strand.
CAGAAGACGTGGAGTACCTACTTCGCCAGCGAACATACCGCGAGATATATCGCTTGGAGAATCTTCTCCCCCATAAGAAGATAGCCAGCCTGCAACGGCATCTACACCCACTCCAAAACCACATAGTATTTCTTTCGCCATGAGTTATTACTCCTCATACAGAAAAAATTGAAATAATATTGCGTTAAGAGGGTTTCTTGACTAATTTCAAGAGATCCTCGGTATCTAATTCATTAATTCCTTTTTGAAGTGCCATTAATTTATGCTCAGGGATGTTGTATCCCCAATTAGCCCAAAATGATTGAATGCCATGATCTAATGCATCAATAACATTTTGGATATTGTCATCAATAAATAGAATATCCTCGTTTTTATCGAAGGCTATTGATTTTAGCAAGGTAAGAGTCTTGTTTTTGTCAGTCATCCTCCCATATATTTTATTCGCGGGTATGTTTAAACCATATTTACTTAGAATGTATAATATAGACTCTTCATCCTTTCCTGATACAATATAGATATCATTAGCTGTTTCAAATAAATTTGAAACATCCAATAGCGGACGGTGTAGTTCAGCCCAAAAATCAGGGTAGAGACTTCTTGCCAGCTTCCTATAATGGATGAACTTATCCCTGAATATTTTCTTATCTTCAGTTGGAATTGATTCATATATAGCAGTGAATCTGTCATTATCTATAGCTTCATTACCAAATTCAGTGAATGAGGCAATAAAGTGACCGTCATGGCGTACAAAATTCCTTAATTTCCTGAATCGTTTAGCCATCAGGCGTGGGATGTTTTGAAGTACATCTTGGTTAAAATCACTGAGAGGTCTGTCATGTAATACATTCCATGTAATTAGCATGCATTCGTCTACTCCATCAACCACGACCCCGTCGAAATCCATTGCTATTAACATCGAATTATACCACCAGCGGTTCTTTAAGAGTTTCGCCGCGCTTCCATCTATCTATTGCATCGAATGTCTGACGCATAAATTTTCCACATTCAGCATAATAGGAGCAAGTTATGATATTCCCGTCGACAACTACATCTGCTTCAATTACATGGGCGCCGGAATTAACCATATCGTCTTTCAGACCAACATAAGCGCAGGTGAGTTTGTCTCTTAGAATACCGGCAGAAATCATAATCCAGGGACCATGGCAGAGCCCAGCCACAACTTTCCCCTGTATTACCATCTGCTTTAGAAAATCTTTAACTCTCTGATCTTGGCGAACTCTATCAGGCGCTTCATGACCGCCAGTGAGAATAACAGCATCAAAATCAGTGGCGTTGAGTTGATCAAAATTAATATTGTCTTTGGATCTTTTATCCATAGGAACAGTGATGCCATATTTCCCTGTCACTGCACTTCCATCCTTTGTTGCAATAGATATATCGTATCCTTCCTCTTTAGAACGATAGTAAGTATAAACTACATCGTGATCCTGAAAACCTGGACCAGTGATTATCACTACTCGTGTCGGATTAGACATGTTATTTTCCTTCTTATTGCGTTACGGGACGTTAATTAAAAATACATTCTGACCACAGTACATTTCTGAGATGGCATCTTTAGCTCGTAGGATATGGATCTTTCCCATTAGATGGCTTTTTACATCTAATGAAATAAAAATAAAATCATCCTCGTCATTCAACATTTTTCTATCAAGATTTTTGACGGAAAAGTATGCTAATTTGTGTAGGTCATGTTCTCTGATCAATGTGCCTGCAGCTATCTGTTGCAAAGGAGGTAAAAGATCATGTTCCTGTGATTTCTTTTCATATGCCATATTTTGCCGGCCATAATTATCTTTAAGTCTGAGTAAGTCGAATTTGTTTCTTGGATTTTCAACTTCGATTAATTCGATGCCTGATTTTCCCGAAATAGTCTGATGGAATACACCTTTTGCAATATATATGCTGTCCCCAGATTTTAACGCCTGATGTGTACCATCAAGAAATCTGGTCTCGCCATCACCATGTAGGCATATAAGGACGGTGTCTTTGAGTATATGACAATGCATTGACGTGGATTGATTCTTTGATATATGAAGGCGCCATACATCAAAAATAGAATCACAATAAACTCTATACTCATATCCCCATGGTTTTTCTATGAATCCATTGAGATGTAAGTCTTTCTCAAATGACTCACCATTATTTGAAGTTGAAAGTAGAATTTTGTTTATTTCAAGCAAGTCATATACATTTGGAGTCCGGTTGTGGATTTCCATATGGTCGCTCCCCCGCTAATTGAATTGCTGAATGTTGATTTCACTTCGGTCAATCGTTCTGTGATTTCAGTCTATAACGGTTATTTAGTACGAGAGAAATAACTTTTATGATGATTGCCTATATTGTTTCTTTTGATCAGTCCTTCATACTCAATAATTACTGAAAACTATGCTTCTATACTTGGGTACTGTTAAAGATGCATAGATTCTATGCCGTCAGGAGGTCATAGCTCACAAGCGATTAAGATGCTTAGCAAGATGCCGAACTCGGACGTCAGCACGATACATCGCATAATGTAGATATCGCAGCGTTTACGTCCCTGTTTGTAGCTCTATCTTAAGAAGTTGCCCCCATAGTGGTAGACAACACCTCAATCTTAAAGTAATCTACCATCTAGTAGGTTGATTGCGTTTGGCACCAACCTTATCTTTGAGATCACTCGACACTTCAGGAGTTGTCATGACTAATTCAAAAAAACCTTTTGCTGACGCTAATGTTATTCGCGGTACACGAGAAGCTATTCGCCAGCAGCCAGAGCTGGGCAATCTCACCTTTAACATGAAGAGTAAATCCAACGGTGGGGTATCCGTCCGTGTGGAAACTCATGCGACTATCCAGAACGGCCAGGTTGATACCAGTCGCTCCGGAAAATTTGCTAATGTTGGCGATGAACCTGCTGATTTATCGGGTACTGATAGCGGTATGGGCCCAGCTGAGTACATTTTGCAGGCACTTGCCGGCTGTTATACCGCGACTCTGACTGTGATGGCGGCAGAAAAGGGCATTGAGCTTGATGGTATTGAACTTGACCTGAACTTCGACATTAATCTGAACGGTTTCCTGGGTCTTGACGAAAAAGTTCGCAACGGGGCGAAAGCGATCCGTGTTGGCGTTAAGCTCTCCAGTCCGACCGCCAGCCGTGAACAGCTTGAAGAAATGGTTCGTGCACTGCCAGAAAGCTCGCCGATCCACGATACGTTGGCGAACCCGGTCAGTATTGATACCCGGTTGGTGTAGGTAAACCTCAGAGAGGGAAATGCCTGATGGCTATTAACCCCGACCAAAACGCGTTATCAGAGAAGGTTAAATCGCTGTTGTGAACTGATGTCCCCTTGCAGGGAACAACAGGCGCAGATAATATCTACCAACTAGTAGATTATAATTGTGAGGATTATATGTCAGTCATGACACGAGAAAGGCTTCTGAATGAAGCGGACCATCTGATGCGCGAACGGGGTTACTCTGCATTCAGCTATGCTGATTTGTCAAAGAGCATTGGTATCACCAAGGCCAGTATTCATCACCACTTCCCAACAAAAGACGTTTTGGGCGAACAAGTGGTGATTCAGGCCCATACCGATACCAAAAACCGATTTGAACAGATTGAAGCGACGGAGAATACGGTTGCGCAGATGCTTACCGCCTATGTAGAGCTTTTCATCGAAAGCTATCGCACGTCGCGTATGCCGCTGTGCTGTGCTTTGTCTTCGGAAATGGCCAATCTGCCACCGAATATCAGAGTACAGGCGACCGAATATTTCGATATGCAGATTGCCTGGTTGACCAAGATTGTCAGCCGTGGTGTTGATGCAGGGGAGCTGACTGCTGACCTGCTGCCATCAAAAATGGCTCTGCTTATTTTGAATTTATGCGAGGGCGCTAGCGTTGTTTCCCGGGCGATTAATAAGCCTGAGCTTTTCAACGATACGCTTGAACAGATCCTAATGATTGTTAAAAGAAAATAATTCTGGAGATGACCCCATGTTAGATTGGAATGAATACCGCTCAGAAGTGATGCAACGTGTTGGTGATCTGGGTAAGTTGACCCCGGAAACACTAAAAGGCGTCATGGCTTTGGGCAACGCCGGCAATAAGACCAACCTCCTGGGCGCGAAAGTGCGTGAACTGATTGCACTGGCTTGTGCGGTGACGACTCGCTGTGATGGTTGCATCGCCGTCCATGCCGAAGCTGCCGTTAAAGCTGGCGCCACAGAAGAAGAAATTGCTGAAGCCCTGGGTGTGGCAATCAACCTGAATGCAGGCGCTGCCGTTGTCTATTCCGCACGTACGCTGGATGCGATTAAGCAACTGAAAGCGCAATAGTTATCGCGTTGAAAATATAAAAGGGCATTACTGCCCTTTTTTCAGCTCTGACATACATTTTCATCATGCTCTCTGGCATTAGGTCTGATATGGCTTACATTGCCCTTTATCAGAACGAAAACAGACTTTATTCCTCGTTAAACACATTTCTTACCCATTCGGCCAAAGCCTGAACGCCCGGTCGGTTAAGGTTTTCTCGTGGCATAATGAGGTCATATCCTCGCCCGGCGGGTATTTCTATTTCAAAAGGGGCAATCAGTCGGCCCTCATCGAGGTAATGTCGAATGAGTCGTTTTCTGCCCATGATGATACCGCCGCCATTGAGTGCCGCTTCAATAGACATCTGACAATTGTTGAAGCTCAAAAAATTATCTTCAACAGGCAGGTTTTTGCCAGACTCCCTGCACCATTCTCGCCATTCGGAAAAAACATTCTGGGAGTCAACGGATTCAGACGTATGAATGAATGGGACTTCAGCTAACCAATTGTTTGCTTGCCTGATTTTTTTTGCAAGAGATGGAATACAGACGGGAACCAGCGTCTCTTCAGATAACCGTTCGCAGTAGAGATCGGGGTATTTTAGATTACTGTAGTAGATAGCGACATCTACCCGTTCAAGATTAAAATCTACCAGACCGGCTCTCACTCTGAAATTGATATTCAGCCCCGGCCACCGTTCGGTAAATACCGGTAAGCGCGGCATCAGCCAGAGAAAAGCGAAGGTAGGTGGAAGGCCGACAGACAAGGTTCCTCTCAGCCCCTGCACGCGAATATCTTCTATTTCATCACTGATGCGTTTAAGTGAAAACGCGAGTACGCCAAGTAAACGCTCCCCTTCATCGGTCAACTGAAGCTTTCTGGTCATTCTGATAAATAGTCTGAATCCGAGCATGGATTCAAGAGAACGAATGCGTTGGCTAACGGCCCCTTGCGTCAGATTGAGGGTAGTCGCCGCCTTAGTAAAGCTCATATGCAGTGCTGCCGTTTCAAACGTATGCAATAGTGCCAGTATGTTCTGTTGAGCGAGCATTCATCATTTTCCTTCTTAATTTTTCTTATGCATTATTTACAGTAATGCATATCCCAGAATTGATCGTTTGTCCACTAAGCCCCTTGTCCTCTTTAATTGGCCCAACAGACGTCCTGACAACAACGATGAGGGGAATATCTAATGAAGGGTCTTAAGTTAGTGGTTATTGGAGCGGGTTCAAGCTACACACCTGAACTGATGGAAGGCATTATCAAGCGTCAAAATGAATTTCCGATCCGCGAGTTATGGCTGGTTGATATTGAGGATGGCCGTGAAAAAATGGCGATCATTGCTGGCCTCACCCGACGGATGCTGGAAAAAAATGGGCTGGATATACCGGTTTATGAAACCCTTGACCGCACAGAAGCACTGCTCGGTGCCGATTTTGTTTGTTCTCAGTTCAGGGCCGGCTGCCTGGAAGCACGGATCAGCGACGAAAGGATATCGCTGAAATACGACATGATCGGTCAGGAAACCAATGGGCTGGGTGGGTTTGCCAATGCATGCCGCACTATCCCGATTGCATTGGCTATAGCGAAAGAAATGGAACAACTGTGCCCGGATGCCTGGTTGCTGAACTTTACCAACCCGTCGGGAATGGTCACTGAAGCGATACTGAAATACAGCAAAGTCAAAACCGTAGGGCTGTGCAATGTGCCTGTTATCATGCAAAAAGGTATTGCCAGTGCTTTAGGTGTCAGTGACATCAATGAATTTATCATACAGGTCGCGGGACTTAATCACTTCATTTTTGCGCGCCATATTTTTCATGAAGGTAAGGATAAGCTGCCTCAGGTTATTGAGCTGATTTCAGAGGGGAATGATCCTTTGGTGCCTAAAAATATTCCTCCTTTCAAATGGCCGGATCGGTTGTTGGCGAATATGGGAATGATACCTTGCCCCTACCTGCGTTATTACTACATGAGCGACGACATGTACCGTCAGGAGCTTGGCGAAGCACAAGGGGAAGGGACTCGTGGTGAGATCGTAAAGGAGCTCGAAAGAGAACTATTCGAAATTTATCGAAACCCGGAACTCGCCGAGAAACCGAAAGCGCTGGAAGGTCGGGGAGGGCAGTACTATTCGGATGCGGCATGTGAATTGATGAGCGCAATATATAACGACAAACGCATCATCATGCATGTCAATACGCGAAACGATGGTGCGATTGCGGGCCTGCCGGATGACTGTGCGGTTGAGGTCAGTTCAATGATCACCCGTTCAGGACCGATACCACTGAATGTCGAACCTTTCCCGGAAGATGTACTTCGTCTGATTCAATTGATGAAAAGCTTTGAGCAATTAACCATTGAGGCGGCCATCAGTGGCAATCGGTATACGGCATGGCGCGCTCTGGTTATTAATCCCCTGGTCAAAAGCGGCCAACTGCTTGAAAATGCATTGGATGAAGTGATCGAACATAACAAAGCGTTGATGCCGGCCTTCCAACGCAATAAATAACGCTAAGCAGACTGGTCGGTTATTTTATAACAAAGCGGTTATCACTCTGAACGAGGGGTAACCGCTTGCCGATGAGGCATCAGACCGCTAAGAGACTTTTTTAAACATAGATAAAAGGGCATTACTGCCCTTTTTTCAGCTCTGACAATGCTTGCTGATAAAACCCTGCCGATTTAACACCCGGTATACGCTGGACCAACTGCCCATCCTTGAACATCAGTACGGACGGCAGGCCCCAAATTTCATATTTGGTGGTCAGCACCGGTGCCAGATCCACATTCACTTTGCCGACTTTGACGTCGCTTTCAATCTGCTCGGCAAAATGGTTAAAAATGTCTTCACTCATCTGGCAAGGTGGGCACCAGGGGGCAGAGAAGCGCACCACAGCAACTCCTTCATGCCTCTCGATTTCTCTAAAATTATCTTCATTGTAAAGGGTTAATTCACGCATCATTCACTCCTGCAGGATGTAACTTTGCAGTAATACTACCTACCAGTTGGTAGGTTTAATTAACATAAAAAGCTATCATCGATATAAAGGTGCTTAAGCGAAGACAATGCCATGTTTTATCATTGGCTAAGCGTCATCTTATGTGGACGGCGTGCTGAGGATTATGATATTTCACTCCATCTGAATAAGAACACTGACGTATTGTAAAATCGGGATTACTTTATAAAAAAGCAAGCCCATCCATAAAGTGTCGGCCTACAGGGCAGGCCTATTCCTTTTCGTAAGGCGATGATGGAAAGAACATTATCCAGTCGTATTAATGTGGGGAGTACAGCGCATGTACTGCATACGCAGCCCCTGATGATGCGCCATATCACTATAGATGAACCCACAATCATCCTGGTCCGCCATGGCAGGAAAATAATCCGCTGGGCGCAAGAGGAGATAACGCTGGAAGCGGGGGACGCGGTGGTCATCGGGGAGGGGCACTCTTTTGATATCATCAATACACCATCACCTTTAACGGGTACGTACGAAGCTTCATGGCTGAGTTTTTGTGCCGATTTCGTCCAAAACTACTGCTTCATGCATGCCCCACGTATGAGCATGCACGAAGCAAATAAAATGGCGGAGCCAGGCAACAGTTTTCGCCGGGCCTTTTATCACACCGCGGAGGCCATTACAGATACTGAAAACATACCTGAAAGTATCGTGGCCAGGCGTATGGAAGAGATGCTGAGTTGGCTGGATGAATACCGCATTTTCTTCGCGCTGAAACAACATACCGGACTGGCGATAAAAATCCGCAAACTCGTTGCAGCAGACATATCACAAGACTGGAATACTGCGCAGGTAGCGGCTGAATTGGGTATGTCGGCCACCACCCTGAGACGCCATCTGCATGCCGAAAATACGTCATTTACCCATCTGGTGACTGACATTCGCATGTGCCGCGCCCTGACACTTTTGCAGGTGACCGATCTTTCAGTCACCCGCATATCCCTGGAAGTCGGCTATGAAAATCCGTCTAAGTTCGCCGCCAGATTTCGAACTCGCTTCGGATTCAGCCCCAGCCTGGTCCGGGTTTCCGGCCAGGCTATCGGCAACCTGGCTGCGGTTAGCGGCCCTGCGTAATCTGAAGATGCGCTTCGCCCAGTGAGTTCGCTTTTGCCATAAAGCCGACCAGGGCGGGCGTCGAGTCCGCCGTTATTCCCGGAAGTTTGTCGACACGAAGTGCCGTCAGCGTGATCTCATAACGGTGCGTTTCACCCTTCGGCGGGCAAGGGCCGCCATAACCCGGGATACCGAAATCAGTCCGGGTCTGAAGAGCCCCTTGCGGGAGATTTTTGTTATCCGCCGTTATCCCAGCCGGTAACGAGTGAAGAGATGAGGGAATATTCACCACCTGCCAGTGGATCCAACCGAGGCCTGTCGGCGCATCCCTATCATAAATTTTGAGAGCGAAGCTTTGAGTTCCTGCCGGCGCGCCACTCCAGTTAAAAGAGGGGGCAAGGTTTCCACCGCTGCACCCAAATCCATAAGGTGAACTCAGGGTCTGAGCTGCGGGGAAACGGTTTTTTTCAAGCTCATGACTTGTCAGCGTAAAACTGGCTGAAAAAGCGACCTGGCTCGACAACGCCAAGCATAATGTACTGATAACAGTAAGGTGAAGTTTGGACATTTACTCTTCTCCATCGGGGTGATTAATATCCCAATGATAAGGGGAGAGAAAGACTCCTCGCCGCCCTGAACCGGCCAGTCTTAGCTCCATAACGCCCAATAATGATATTTGTAATTCCCTGATTTCACAGGATGACGACCATCTCACCGACGGGAGCTCACCTTACACAGCATTCCCTGTGCCTGTATCCGGTGACAAAAGGACAGCATGATTTGTTCTTTTACCTATTGACCAATCAACTAGTAGGTAGGTATAGTGCAGCCATACGCTTAACCGGCATCAGGAAGCGATCGTCAGCTCCCCGGCCCGCTAAGTATTAACTCCGGCCCCAGCGGGGCTTTTCTCTCTTTCGCCTTGCGAGGTATACGATGAGTAAGTTGTTCACCCCCTACAATCTGTCAGGCATGCAGTTAAAAAACCGCGTGGTCATGGCCCCGATGACCCGCACCCGCACAATGAACGACGTGCCGGATGACGTCGTTGCACTTTACTACGCCCAGCGCGCCTCTGCGGGGCTGCTTATCACCGAAGGCATGCCTGTTTCTGAAGAAGGGCGCGGCTATCTGTATACCCCGGGGATCTACAACGCTGCACACGTTCAGGGCTGGCGCAAAGTGACCGATGCGGTACATGCGAAGGGCGGTCGTATTTTTGCTCAGTTGTGGCATGTGGGGCGGATGTCTCATACCTCTATTCAGCCGGGCAACATCGCGCCAGTTTCCGCCGGTACCGTACAAGCGGTTAACACCACCGTCTTTGCACTGACCGATTCTGGCGAACCGGGGCCTGTCGTTCCAAGCCAGCCGCGTGCGCTGGAAACCGCAGAAGTTCGACGCGTTACCGCTGACTTTGTCCATTCAGCGCGTCTGGCAATGGAGGCCGGGTTTGACGGCGTGGAAATCATGGCGGCGAACGGCTTCATTTTCGACCAGTTCCTCAGCAGTGAACTGAACCCTCGCACTGATGAATACGGTGGCTCTGTGGAAAACCGTCAGCGGTTCCTGCTGGAAACGGTTGATGCCATCTCTGCGGCTATTGGTAGCAATAAGGTGGGCTTGCGCATTTCACCGTTCGGGCGGATTTACGACCTGGCGCCTTATGAAGGTGAAGAAGAGATTTGGGCCAGTATCGCTGCGGCCCTCGGCCAACGTGAGCTGGCTTATGTGCACCTCTATTATCAACCTGTTTATACCCAGGCACCGGTACCTGCCGGTTTCAAAGCCGCGTTCCGTAAAACTCTGGGGGGCACCGTTATTGCCGCCGGCGGCTTCACCCGCGAGATTGCCGAAACCGCACTTGAGGCAGACGAACTGGATCTTGTTGCGTTTGGCGTGCCGTACATCGCCAACCCTGATTTGGTCGAAAGAATGCAGAACGGCTGGCCGCTGGCTGAAAGCGATCGCACGACGTATTACGGCGTGACGGGGTCGCCGGAAAAAGGCTACACCGATTATCCCGCCTGGGAAGCCAACTAACGCCACGAAGCCGGTGGTATTTGCGGTGCTCACATAAAGAGGCACCGCCAGACGACATTAATGGGGTATTCAGGAGCCAATATGCAAACCCTTAAGCCGATTATTACGATAGATATCTGGTCAGATCTGGTCTGCCCCTGGTGTTGGATTGCCAAAAAGCGTTTCGAACAGGGCCTTGCCGCCTTTGAACACAAGGAACAGGTCGTGGTCCGCCACCACAGTTTCCGTATTTCCGGCGACCGGCCTGCCGTGCCGTTCCGCAAAGCCCTTTACAAGAAGTTTGGCGGGGAACATGGGGCGGAACTGATGATGAATCAGGTGGGCACGGCCGGGAAGGCAGAAGGGCTCCAGTATAACTTTGACACCATGCTCTTTGGCGATACCGAAGATGCCCATACGCTGCTCGCGGCTGCACGTCACGCCAATATGGGCGACGCCATGGCAGAACGGTTTTATCGGGCCAGTGTGACTGAGGGGCGTTCCATTTTCGATCCGCAGGAGCTCATTGCGTTAGCTACAGAAGTGGGCATGTCCAGAGCCGACGCTGAAAGTGCCCTTGCCAATGAGGCCTTCCGTGCATCGGTGGCTGAAGATGAAGCCCATGCCCGGTCGATCGGGGTCAGCGGTGTCCCGCTGTTCCTGCTCAATGAAAAATATGCCATCAGCGGCGCGCAATCTGCGGACAACTTCCTGAATGCGTTGAAGCAAGTCAGGGAAGAAAAAGCGGCTGAATTGGCAAAAACCGACGGCCAGACCTGCGGCGCTGACGGTTGCAGCATCTGAAACCTGAACGAGCCGGCTGCATGACTGCCGGCAAATCTACCCTGCAAATAACGGAGTTCAAAATGAGCGATTACTTTAAAGGCAAAAAAATGCTTGTCGTGGGTGGCACCAGCGGCATGGGTCTGGAAACGGCGCGTATGGTGCTGAAAGCCGGTGGCAGCGTGGTACTGACGGGCAATAAAAAAGACAAGGCAGACGCGGTTCAGAAAGAGCTGAGCCCACTGGGTTCCGTGTCCGTGATTGCGGCAAACCTGATGACCGAAGAGGGCATGAACGCCATTCGTCAGGAGATTAATGCTAATCATCGCGATATTAGCCTGATGGTCAATGCGGCCGGGATCTTCATGCCGAAAGGCTTTACCGAGCATTTGGAAGCCGATTACGACATGTACCTGATGTTGAACCGGGCAACCTTCTTCATCACGCAGGACGTGGTGAAGAACATGCTGGCCGACGGCCGTGAAGGGGCGATTGTGAACGTGGGCTCCATTGGCGCGCAAGCCGCACTCGGCGACTCACCGGCTTCCGCGTACTCCATGGCCAAAGCCGGTCTCCACGCCTTGACACGCAACCTGGCCATTGAGCTGGCCAGTGCGGGTATCCGCGTGAACGCGGTCTCGCCAGGGATCGTGCATACCCCGATTTATGAAGGCTTCATGGCGAAAGAAGACATTGCCGGCGCAATGCAATCGCTGAACGCTTTCCATCCGCTGGGGCGTGTCGGCACGCCGGAAGATGTGGCCAATACCATCTTCTTCCTGTTGTCCGACAAAGCCTCTTGGGTGACTGGCGCAATCTGGGATGTCGATGCCGGTATCATGGCCGTTCGCAGATAAGCTCGTCGTAACCTCGCAAAGCCGCCCCATGATGGGGCGGCTGATAGGCATCTTGCTTGTAATTCAACCATTCTTAAAGTTAACATAATGAAAAAATTGAAATTTACCTTCAAAAATGCAGAAGGTGAGGAACTTGCCGGGTTGCTTGAATTGCCAGAAAATCCAAAAGCCTTTGCCCTGTTGGCGCACTGCTTTACCTGCGGGAAGGATCTGAAAGGTGCTGCACGCATTGCCAGGAAACTGACAGAAAATTCAATTGCGGTGCTTCGCTTTGATTTCACCGGGTTAGGCAACAGCGAAGGCGATTTTTCCAATACCAATTTTTCCTCGAATATTTCTGACCTGCTGTGCGCGGTCGATTATCTTCGTCGGGAATACGAGGCTCCTTCGCTGCTGATCGGTCACAGCCTTGGCGGTTCGGCAATCCTCTCTATTGCAGCCAAAGTGCCTGAAGCCAGAGCGGTCGTAACCATAGGTTCGCCAGGCGAATTGACGCATGTACAGCGGTTGTTCAAAGACAATATCGAAGATATCAGGAACCATGGCGCTTTCCCGGTAGAGCTTGCAGGCCGGGTATTCACGCTCAAAAAGCAAATGCTGGATAACATTCAGGAGCATAAAATAGCGGAGAAGGTATTTACCATGAATAAGCCGCTGCTGATTTTTCATGCTCCCAATGATGATACCGTGCTGATTGAACAGGCAGAGAAAATTTTTAAAGCCGCCAGACACCCCAAAAGCTTTATCTCACTGGGTGAAGCAGATCATCTTCTGACGCATCCTCAGGATGCGGAATATGTTGCCGGGATTATCGTTGCCTGGAGTTCTGCTTACATTTAGAGGGCGTGTAAAGCTTCGCGAAGCTGCTGGTGCTGTCGTTGGCCACTGAATAAACGGGTGTAGCATTTTGATTGCACATACAAAACTGCGTAGCATGCTTTCTTTACGCGAAAAAAGCCCTGCTTAGATGCAGGGCTAAGGGCATTGTTGCTATGGTTTATTTTTATTATTTCCCTGGCATTGCTCAACTTCCAGGTTTATTACCTTCAAGTTGAGATTCAATTAATTTAACTTTAACGCTCTCTTATTTTCCTGGAAAAATTGAAGTCACTTCGCGGGCGGTATCGACCAGAAGCTCACCGATTTTGTACCTCTCGCTCACTTCTCCATTGTTGCCGGTAGCATTTTCAGGTCGTTCAATAAACTGCCCCAGCGGAGTCGCGTTCTCATCCAGTACCACGGCAAACGGAATTTTGACTTTATCGACACCAAAGTGTGCCTTAAAGACGGCTTCAGCCTTGTCGCGGGTGATAATACCCAGACGTATTGCCGGCGCTGACGCGGCAATGGCATGGATTACAGGCAAGTTTTTATGGCAGTCGGGGCACCACATTTCAGCAGCTACCAGAATGCTGTACGAACCCGGAAGTTGCGAGAGCTTACTGATGACATCGTCAGGTAATGCCTCGTTGGCAAGCCCCTCAAAATGCCGTAATGCATTGCGGTCTTCTTCTGCTCCGCTGCCAACAAATTCGTTATAATCTGATGCTGCTTCGAGCAGTACGTTGAAATCTTGCATATGTTCTCCTTTATTAGTAACAGGTCTACGGCTTCACATAAATCTGGCAATGATAAAGGCCAATGCTCCAGGCATGACCTGAAAAGGCGTACCATTTTAGTGTCTGGCTGCCATAAGTAGACATTGCCATCCTACCTACTAATTGATAGATTATCACGTAATTTGTTAATTTTGAGGCGTCACGCTGATGGGGCGGTCTGTTGGATTCAAGATAGTGATAGCAATGATGGCATTCGCAGCCAATTCTGTGCTCTGTCGGATTGCGTTGAAAGGCGAACATATTGACCCGGTGACGTTCAGTGACCTTCGCCTGATGAGCGGGGCGGTGGTCTTGTTACCACTGTTGTTGAGACGTGAGGGGAAAAAGCAGGGCGTCTGGAGCTTGAAAAGCGGGTTCTTTCTTATGGCCTACGCCCTGTGTTTCTCCCTTGCCTATATCCATTTGGATACAGGAACAGGTGCTTTGCTCTTGTTTGGCGTTGTGCAACTGGCGATGGTGGCTCATGGCCTTTTCCATGGGGAAAGGCTGTCTTTTTCCAGAGCAACGGGGCTTGGGCTGGCTGTAGCCGGCATGGCTGCTCTTCTCTTACCTGGTGCCAAAATGCCCCCCTTGGGCAGCGCTGTTCTGATGGCGCTTTCAGGCCTTGCCTGGGCGGCTTATACCCTTTGCGGAAAGCGCTCTCCCAATGCAGCGCAGGCCACTGCGGCAAATTTCATCCTTGCTGTACCTTTTGCCCTGGTGTTGTCGCCGTTCATTAGCCAGGGAGCGCACTTCGACGGTATCGGAATTCTCCTGGCAGTGCTCTCTGGTGCGGGTGCTTCTGCAGGAGCCTATGTGCTGTGGTATTCACTTTTACCTCGTCTTGAGTCTGTTGCAGCCAGTACGGTTCAGTTGAGTGTGCCCTGTCTGGCGATGCTGGGAGGCGTAACATTTTTGGGCGAGTCATTGAGCCTCAGAATGGCATTTTCAACGCTGGCAGTCCTTGCGGGCATTCTGTTGGTGATCAAGGCACCGGGTCAGAAAATACGGCAGTGATATCAACGTGCCAGTCATGACTTGATCACTCTACAAATGGTTTTTTAGGTTTTAAAGCAATGGAATATCTAATCGTTAGCAAAATCAGTGACGCTGTGACCTCTTTGGATAAACTAATCGGGTAACCTCTATGAAATACGATTTTGATGAAGCAGTGGACAGGGCAGGGACAGACAGCTTAACCATCGACGGCTGGCGTGAATATATGTTTGGTGCCCATGAAGGCCCCGCGCCGGAAGTACCGGCCAATGGTTTTATAAACCTCTGGGTAGCAGACATGGCTTTTTCCACCCCCGAGCCGGTGCTTGAAGCCATACGTTCCCGGTTAGATAAAAAAATTCTTGGCTACACCCGCATTTATGACAGGGATTACTATGAGATTTTTGGGGCCTGGTGTGAAAGGAATTACGGATACCGGTTTCAGGAAGAAAGCATTGTTTTCTCCCCGGGTATTATCCCTGCGCTTAACCGATTGGTGCCGTTACTGACCCACGAAGAAGACAGCATCCTCATCCTGACCCCTTCTTACGCACCGTTTAAAAAAGCCGGAGACTATAGCGGTCGTCGCGTCGTCGATTGCCCGCTTAGAAATAACGAAGGCCACTGGGCGGTAGATTTTGAGGCAATGGAACAAGCCCTGAGCGATGACCAGCAGCGAATTAAAGCCTTCTTTCTCTGTAACCCGCATAATCCCACCGGGCGAGTTTGGCGACGTGATGAGTTGCAGAAAATGATAGCGTTATGCCTTAAACATGATGTGTGGGTTATTTCTGATGAAATCCACTGTGATTTATCCCGCTCGGGCGTCACGCATATTCCCGCCGCGTCAATTTTTCCTGAAAATCATAAAATTATCACCTGCATGTCGACCAGCAAAACGTTCAACCTGGCGGGTAACCTGCTGGCAAACATCATGATCCCTGATGCCTCAGTGAGAGCCGAATGGCTTCGCCTGCATGATGATTTTATCTCTCCGCTGAGCCTGGTGGCTAACAAGGCCGCCTGGTCCGAGTGCGATGAGTGGTTGACTCAGGTCAGGCACTACATTGACGAGAACTTCCGTTTTCTGCAGGACTACCTGGGGACATATCATCCGCTGGCCCGTTTTATCATTCCTGAAGGGACTTATCTTGCCTGGATTGATATCTCTCGTCTGGTAGATGTCAGTAATCAGGAAGAGGTAACCCTCTTTTTCGCCAGACATGCGGGTGTATTGCTTGAAGGGGGGCAAATGTTTGTCAGTAACGGCGACGGGCACATCCGCCTTAATCTGGCTTGTCCACGCGCTATGCTTGCTGAGGGGCTCAACCGCATAAGCAAGGCATTGAGTGCCAGTTCTGGCGATGCTACCTGAATTTTGAAAGCAGCAGTACCTACAACGGTTCGTAACAGGGCCGTATTATATGGAGATAAGAATGAACAAATACATCCTCGGGTTATCTGCTGCACTTATCGGCTCGCAGGTTCAGGCAGCAACGCCCGCAGCGCTTCCCGCACCGATCAAGCAGTTGGAAAAACAAGGTATAGAAATAATCAAACCCTTCACGGCTCCCGGCGGGGTCCAGGGCTGGTTGGGAAAATATCAGGGAACGGGGGTGACAATTTATCTGACCCCCGATAAAAAACATGCCATATCAGGTTATATGTACGATGAGAATGGAAGTAACCTCAGCGAACAGGTCATAAAAGAGGAGATTTACATCCCTGCTGGCCGCGAGATGTGGAAAACACTGTCCAAAGCTGCCGGTATCACGGAAGGCAGTAATAATGCAAATTGTCAGATTGTCGTGTTTGCCGATCCTTTCTGTCCTTACTGTACAAAATTCAGACAGGACGTGCAGCCCTATATTAAGGACAATAAAATCGCTATGAAAACGCAGTTAGTGGGTGTCATGCAGCCCGACAGTGGCCGTTACGCGGCTGCGATATTGTCTTCTGAAAACCCCGCGAAGGTCTGGCAGGATTTCGAGTTGTCGGGTGGCAAAAACAAGCCTGCACTTTTGGAGAAAACGCCGCAGCCGATTTTCTCGCAGATCCAATACAACCAGAAATTGATGGAGGATGTGGGGGCAAGCGGTACGCCAGCAATTTATTATCTTAACCACGCCAACATGCTTCAACAGATCGTCGGTCTGCCGGACCAGCAACAGATGGCCAATCTTATAGCGTGTAAATAGTTTCTTAGTCACTGGCTACGAAATGGGTAAATTCACACATGGATGTGGGGATTTTATGAGTACACCCCTTAAAATCCTATTTTTATCTTGTGTTTATGTGGCTATCAGATCTTTTCGCTATGTGTTTTGTACTGCTTTAGAATGGCGCAGCGCAAAGTGAACGGATTGAAATGTAAATCAGCTACCCTAACTAACGAAACCCGATGCAACCTGGAGAAAAGACATGAACAGAGCTCAATTGTTTTCTTATCTTTTTTTAACGGGATTTTCCGTTATAGCGTTTGCCTGTCAGGGAGGTGAAGGCGGGAAAGGCGGAACTGGAGGAAAAGGGGGATCCGTGGTAATCGGTAATCAAAACGGTGGGGCTGGTCTTAATGGAAAAAACGGAAAATCTGGGATGAATGGTTGTCCCGGTGGAACTCAGGCCGCACCCGATGGGCATTTTTATCTGCGAGGAACACATGAGCAATGTAACCCGTTTCACGCCAAAAAACAGAAATCACAGGCCACAGCGTCACTGATTGAGAGCACATAATGTAAAGCCTTGCCACCGTCTAAAAAACTCTGGTCTCTTCACCCATTATCATCAGATGTGTCAGCTATCACACCGCCAAAAGATAAGACGCATTTGCTCATGTCAAAAGAGCAGGTAAAAGTGTACTCTTATGAGTAAATTGCAGGGGTAACAGTTTAACTCAGCTGATATTGTCTTTGGATGAAGATGGAATGCTCTATGCCTAAACGTATAAAAAACAGCCGCTGGTCAGGTTACGATCCCCGCTATATCTATTCTCTCGTCGTCCGACGTTACTTTGTTGAGATGAAGACCAAAACTGAGATTGCTGAAGAACTCGAGATTTCGAGATTTAAAGCGGCGCGTCTTATCGATGAGGCAATAAAGGAAGAGTATGTGAAGTTTCTCTTTCCAAAGCAGCAACTGCTTGACGAAGAGATCGCACTTAATCTCTGCGGAAAGTATGGTCTGCAGAAGGCAATCGTGCTTTCCGTGTCAGAATCCTGGTCCAATCAGGAAGAACTGAATGAGAAGCTGGGGGGTATCACTGCAAGTTATCTCAACAATAATCTCGCTGAGGGAATGAAGGTTGGTATTGCCTGGGGACGCGTTTTATCCAGCACAGTGAGTCAACTCACCAGCTTGCCTGCATTAGATGTTGTGCAGCTATCTGGCGTTCATCCGGGCATTGAATTTAGCCAGGGCCCGATCGACCTTATCCACAGACTGTCGACTATCTCTCAGGGCAAGGCACATCCTATGTATGTGCCGATGTGGGTGGATGATGAAAGCCTGGCCCAAAAACTGGCCAGTGATCCGGCTGTGGTGGATACCCAACAATATTATTCTCAGCTGGATGTTGTCATCACCGGTATTGGCGCCTGGAAAACGGGCTCATCCAGTTTGTGTGATATTTTTCCCGAGTCGTGGCAAAAAAATCTGTTTGAGAAAGATATCGCTGCGGATGTCTGCATTACTCTCGTTAACAGTAAAGGCGAGATCCTTGATAGCCCGATGAGCCGTCTTGGGTTTGGTATTTCAACCGAACAATTGCGTAACACGAAAACCGTGATTGGTGTGGCGGGGGGAGAACAGAAGTATGAAGGCATCGTCGCTTCCCTGAAGTCAGGCCTTTTAGATGTGTTAATCACTGACTTCGATACTGCGGTGAAGCTTGTCAATTCCTGATTGAAATAGATCCCGGAACATCAGCAACAGGGGCGTAGCCCGCGCCCTTGATCACCTTCCTCTCAGGCATGCATTAGGCACTGCTATCAGTCATTCTGTAAACCCTCATGACTTAGATCAGAGCATGGCCAAATCCTCTGACATAGGTCAGTTCGCATATATAAACCTTCAAAAAATCTATTATCCGTCTGATTTATAATAAAAATCTTACTTCCCCTCTCCGGTTGACTTGATTGATCTAAAAGATGAATTACTCGATATTGCTCATATGAGCAATTATTTGCGTGCACTTATGCATTTATTTTGTGATCAGCTTATAACTTTTGCATGTTTTCTGTTTGCGCGGAAAATTGGCATGCTATAACTGCTCATGTGATAGATAATGTTTGCTCCAATGAGCAAAAAGCGAGGTGAAAAGGTGAGTACAGTCGCTATTAATGTTGCAGATGGTGCAGCATTCAAAAATTACGATGAGGTGCTGCAGCACATCCATGAAAAGCTGTATTCAGAAGGGATAGTGAAAAAGACCTATCTGGCAGCACTGCGCGAACGCGAAGCCATGTATCCAACCGGTATTTTGCTTGATGGTTATTCTGTGGCGATCCCACATTGCGACAGCAACCAAGCCAACAGCCCGTCGATTTATATTATTCGCTTACCTGAACCGGTTCAGGTTGATCAGGCTGATGGCGACGATAAATTGTGGGTCAAACTCATTATCAATTTGGTCGTTACCGATCCGGCTAATCAGTTGCAACTGCTGAAGGCCCTTTTTAGTAATCTTCAAATGGAAGACTTTTATCAAAATTTACTTGAGCTTCCTTCCGAGAAAGCGCAGGCACTTTTTATTTCCACCGTCATGCAATAAGAGTTCAGGAGCATAATGATGATTAATATCCTCGTAGCCTGCGGGAGCGGTGTCGCAACGTCAACTATCGCTGCTGATGAAGTGAAATCCGTGTGTACAGAATATGGCATTACTCAGTTCAAAATAAATAAATGCAGCATGTCAGAACTTCCTTCTGAATTACAGAATGCTGATGTGATTTTAACCACGAATAACTACAAAGGTGATATCGGAAAACCGCATATGAGTGTGGCCGGGTTTATCACCGGGATTAATGAAGCTGTGTTACGAAAAAAACTAGGGGATTTATTAACAGAGCTGGCTAAAAACTAATAAGAAAACACAGGGGATGACAAGATGGACATGTTAAAAAACATAATGCTAACGATAACAAGCATGGGGGCAACGGCAATCCTACCACTTGTCATCTTCATTTTGGGTTTGGTTTTCCGCATGAAAGTCGGTGCTGCCATTAAGTCTGGCATCACCGTGGGTATCGGTTTCATTGGTTTAGGTTTGGTTGTTAATCTGTTGAGTACATCCCTGCAGCCGGCAATTGCCTACTATTCAAAACTGGGAAGCGGATTCACTGTGGCTGATATCGGATGGCCTGCGGTGGGAGCGGCCGCATGGGTGGCACCCTTTGCCGCTTTAGTTGTTCCAGTGGGTATTATTCTTAATTTGCTACTTGTTCGGCTTAAATTAACCAAAACGCTGAACGTTGATATCTGGAATTATATGCACTTCCTGGTTCCCGGCGCGCTGGCCTATTTCGTGTTTGACAGCTTCTTTATCGGTTTTGGCGTGGCAGTCGCACTTAGCGTTATCGCTCTGTTTATTGGCGATTTAATTGCTCCCCGTTGGCAGAAATATTATGGCCTGGAAGGGACGACCTGTACCACCATGATCCATATAGGCTGGACATTACCTTTTGCACTGCTGGTCAATAAAATTATCGACCTGATCCCCGGCCTGAACAAGCTCGACGTTGATTTGGAGAGCGTACAGAAACGTCTGGGTGTTTTTGGTGAACCCGCTATCATCGGTGTCATTGTAGGTTGTCTGCTTGGACTGCTGACTAAACAGCCTGTGACCACTATTGTCCCGATGGCAATGGGGGTGGCTGCGGTAATGGTGCTCCTGCCTAAAGTGGTGGGTGTCCTGATGGAAGGACTGTCTCCAATTGGGAAAAGTGCCAAAGAGATTATGCAAAAGCAGATGGGTAAAGACGCCGAACTGAACATCGGTATGGACTGTGCACTGGCACTGGGCGACCCAGCGACCATCACCGTCACCGTTATCACCATTCCGTTGACCATGCTTTGCGCACTGATTTTACCGGGGATCATGATTTTCCCAATCGGCGTTCTGATGTCAATCATCTATATGACAACCATGACCGTAATGGCCAGCAACGGAAACGTCATCCGCTCAATTATTTCAACCTTACTGTTCAGTATTGTCGTGATGTATTTAGGAGGGTATGTGGCTCCGGGTGCAACCCAATTCCTGCATGGCGCAGGCGTCGGCTTGCAGGGGCAGGGTACGGACTTTGTACTGACTGGCCCGTGGGAAGTATTGACGTATTGGTTGAGCACTGTATTCCATTGATTTTAAAAATGAGGTTTGCTTACCATGGCACAGATTTTACCATCAATTTTTGGCGCGAATATCTTAAGTCTACAAGATGAGCTCCGTTTTTTAGAAGAAGAGAACACTGAAATATTGCATGTTGATTTAATGGATGGAACCTTTGTAAATAATATTGCCTTTGGGCCGAATCAAATTTCTGCAATGAAAAAAGCCAGCAAAATGACTTTCGACGTACATATGATGCTGGCTAATCCTGAAAGACATATTGATGATGTTATCAATACTGGTGCAGAAATGATCTCAGTGCATTATGAATCAACGCCGCATGTGCATTTTATTTTACAGAAAATAAAAAAGGCCGGGCGAAAAGCCGGTGTGGTCATCAATCCCGGTACGCCTGAAAGCGTTCTGGAATATTTGTTGGACGATATTGATTACATCCTGATTATGACCATTAACCCGGGGAAACCCGGGCAGACTTTCATCGAGAAAAGCCTCGAGAAAATTAAGAAAACCAGAGAAATGATTGCTGGCCGGCACATTCAAATTGAAGTCGACGGGGGCGTTAATCTGGAAATAGCAAAAAAAGTACAGGAGGCGGGTGCTGATTTAATTGTTGTCGGTGGCGCATTATTTAATGACAACCCTAAAGCAAGCTATCAGGCATTAAAGTCTGTCATGCATTAAGTATCCAACATACATTCACGCGCTCTTAATTGAGCGCGTAATCATTATGTAGACCGCAGACGTGGGGATTTCTCTCACGTTAAGTACAAAGATTCAGGAGAACAACCGATGAGTCATTTTGAAGGTAAAGTTGCGCTAATTACCGGTGGTGCGCATGGGATTGGTAAAGGAATTGCAAAACAATTCGCCGAACGCGGTGCGCATACCGTCATTGTCGATTATAACGAGGCTAATGGCATCAAAACTGCGGAAGAACTGACCTTTGGCAATGTTAAATCGCTCTTTGTCAAAACGGACGTATCTGATCCGCAGGCACTGGCTGAAGTGCGCAGAGAAGTTATCGAGGCTTATGGCCGTATCGACATTCTGGTTTTGAACGCAGGTGTCGCTTTTGCTAATAAAGTCAAAGACATTACTTTCGAAGAGTGGAACAAAACACTCTCAATCAACCTGACGGGTTTATTCAATACGGTCAAAGCCTTCTACGATGACTTCTTAACTAACCAGGGTTCAATCGTTTACATCTCCTCCGGTTCTGCGCTGTCAGGTACCGGCGGGGGGGTGAGCTATCCAGCCAGTAAAGCGGGGGGGGAAGGCCTTATTCGTGGTCTGGCAAAGGAGTTGGGTCCAAAAGGTGTTAACGTCAACGCTATCGCGCCGCGTCTTATCGACACCGGCGAAATGATGCGTGTTAATTACCCGACGCAGGCAGATTTAGACGCAGTACTGGAGAAAATTCCGGTCCGTCGTCTGGGCACAATCGATGATGTCGCAAACCTGGCCATCTTCCTTGCTGATAAGTCAAATTCTTACATCCAGGGACAGACGATCCTCATGGATGGTGGCCGTACAATTGCCTGACCGGAGGAAAAGAAAATGGGTGTTCAAGAAAATACTGTCAGTATTCTCAGGGAACTAGAACAAAACGCGCTCAATATCGACAATGATCAGGCACAGCATTTTATCGGGAAGATCCGTAATGCGAAGCATATTTTCCTGCAAGGTGCAGGGCGCAGCGGTATTGCCATCCGCGCGTTCGCTAACCGTTTATTGCATTTAGGCTTTTCGGTCAGCGTAGTCGGGGAAATTTCATCACCTCATACGAAAGCGGGTGATTTGTTAATTATTGGTTCAGGCAGTGGCGAAACAGGCAGTCTCAAGAGCCTTGCGCAGAAAGCCGTTGAGTGTGGTGTCGACGTGGCGCTGGTCACCATGAAGAAAGACTCTGCGATTGGCCAGTTGGCCAACTGCGTGCTGGTATTACCGGGAACGGTCAAAACTGAAAACGATCGCACTCCGGGCCAGTTTTCGCAGCCAATGGGTTCCTCTTTCGAGCAACTCTGCTTTATCACCTACGATGCCATCGTGCTGGAACTCATGGACCAACTGCGTGAAACCAGTGAAACCATGTTTAAACGACACGCTGATTTTGAGTAATGACAATGAGCGCTTCGCTGGAAGCGCTCATTCGCTTATAACATCGCATCATTAAAAAGTGAGCAAATTACCCAAGTTATCGCGTTTGGTATCATTAGGATCAGTCGTGAGATAAATCCCATCAATAACATGAACCATTGCCCCATAAACCCACTTGTCATTCACGTAGGTAATTGTTTGAAAGCTTGTCTTACCGGCATTTATCAACTCAGCGACAAACTGACGCGAGTTAATTGATACGTCCTTCTCCCCATTACCGGCTTTGATGATTTTAACGTACTGAATGTGTTGCCCTGCATTGTCTCTGCGTATACCCGAGATGTAAAAGTCTGCCATTTCTCTTGCCCCTTCTGCGCTATGCCGTATAGCCACTTTGCACAACTTAATATCTGCCCTGTTGCAAATATGCCAATGACAGATTGCACAATTTTTCCACTCATTTTGCGCCAGCGCTCAGAGCCTGTATGCGGGGTAACTCACTTGATGCAATTTGTTTGGGTCTTCTGCAGGAGGGCAACTATAACGTTAATCAAATGCTGAAACAAAAACGGCCAGCTTAGCTGGCCGTTGGATGCGTTCTGTTCGGAATGAGTGCCCTAAGCCTGGGCTTCAGCATGCTCCCATGCGGCTTTGCGAAGATCTGCGGGTTTAAGGTCGCGTGCAGGAATGATCACACCATCGCATTTACCCTGTCGGAACACCGTAATGGTATCTGCCACGTCCAGCAATTCCTCTTCCTCACTCGATACCACGATGACGCAGCAGCCTTTATCTGCCAACTGATGGATGATGCGATAAATATCCGCTTTTGCCCCAATGTCGACGCCTTTGGTCGGCTCATCCAGCAATACCAGATTGGCGTTTTGCGCAATGACCCTGGCGAGCAGAACTTTTTGCTGATTGCCTCCGGAAAGCGATTTAATCGGTCCGCTCAGCGTTCCCAGCGTATTCATCTTGCTCAGCAACTCAGCGGCGGCCTGCCGCGCAGCGCTGTGACTGACAAATCCGCCAGAACGGAATTTTTTCAGAACCGGCAGCATGGCGTTGGCATAGCTCGACATCTGAGGAATGAAGCCATCTTTTTTACGTTCTTCTGTCAGGTAAGCAATCCCCTTATCAATCGCTTTTGCCGGTGAAGAAGGATGGTATTCTTTGTGACCCAGCCGGATGTCACCACCGGTAACGGTTTCCAACCCAAACAGCGTCTGGCACAAGCGCGTTCGGCCTGCACCAGCCAGCCCGTATATACCCAAAATTTCCCCGCGATATGCCTCAAGGTTGATGCCCTTCAGGCGATCAGTCTGCAGGTTTGTGACCGAGAGCCAGGGTTTGCCCATCGCGTCGCGGATCAGACTACGGCTGTTAGACGGCGCCTGATAAGCATTTGCATCGCCCACAATAGCGTCAATGATGGCGCTTTTGCTCAGCGTCTTTTTGCCTTCGTTATAAATCACTCGGCCGCCGCACATTACGGTTGCTTCATCACAAACACCCAACACTTCGTCTAATTTATGAGAGACCAGTACTACGCCAATCTGCTTTTCGCGTGCGATACGTTGTACTGCCTGTAGCAGTTCTTCTGCCTGCGCACCTTCCAGCGCGGTCGTCGGTTCATCGAGGAAAAGAAAACGGGCGTCGCGATCAAGGTTAGAAACCACTTCCAGCATCTGCTTTTCAGGATGTGACAGATTTTTGACCAGCGCGGTAGCGCTGAAACTCAGATGGTAATCATTTAGTACTTTCTCGGTATGCGCGATCATACTTGCATCATCTATAAAGCCACTGCCTTTACGACATTCACGTCCGAGAAAAAGGTTTTGCCAGACGCTCATGCCGGGAATGAGACGGAGTTCCTGATACACACAAGCAATACCTTTGTTGAGTGCATCCCGTGGCGAAGCAAGGTGCACCGGCGTTTCGCCGATCATCAGCTCTCCACTATCCTGCGTGTTAACGCCCGCCAGGATTTTCAGTAGCGTTGATTTACCCGCTCCATTATGGCCAAAGAGGCCGTGGATCTCGCCAGGCTTTACGCTGAAATCCACACCGTGGAGAACCTGCACACCCGAAAAACCGATTTTGACCTGCTTCGCCACATAATTCATCATTCTTCGCCTTTCACTTAAGTCAGTATGCTGAACCCATTACCGATGCTGCGTTGTCTTTGGTGACCAGCAGCGGTGGGTTGTTGATCATGGCTGGAACCTGTTCACCGTTCAGACTCTTCCTGGCATTTTCAACCAGCAACTGAGCCAGTTTAACCGGCTCCTGAATCGCACCGGCTTTCAATATGCTGTTGTTCTGAACGGCTTTGACGCCTTCTTTATCCACAAACGCATACAGCTTCACTTTGTCACTGACCCCCAGTTGCTGGATTGCCGCCAGTGACCCGAGCGCGGAAGGTTCGGTGTCTGAGTACACGACGTTAATTTCTGGCCTGCCCTGCAGCATTTCAGTGGTGACTTTCAGGGAGGTTGTTTCTTCTACTTTGCCATTGACCAGCGCGACGAACTTAATGTTTTTGTTGGATGCCACGGCTTCCTTGAAGCCTTCATCACGTGCATTTGCGGCAATGGATGTTGGTTCTCCCACGATACCCACTGTTGCAGTGCCATTTTCACCAATGTCTTTCAACAGCTGCTGGCCAATGAGCTTGCCGCCTTCACGCTGATCGGTCTGAACACCTTGAACCAGCGTGACGTTTTGCTGCTTCATCCCCTCGGTATCCGGAAGGATGTTGATGGCAAACGCCGGAATTTTTGCCTGATTAAGCTGGTTTATGATCGACACGCACGGGCCTGAGGAGACGCAGTTCACTGCGACCGCATCCACCTTCTGTTCAATGAAGTTCTGCACCTGCGAAAGTTGCTTGGCGTCGTCATTATCAGCAATCGAAATTTTTACGTTCAAGCCCTGTGCCGCTGCATTGTCTTCAAAGCTTTTTTTCATGGCAACGTAATAAGGGTTGGTGAGGTTCGGCAGCGTAACGCCCAATGTTTTTTTGCCGGCACCCACGGTGCTTTCAGTATCCTCACGGTTACAGCCGGCGAGCATGCAGGACAGTGCGACTATCGCTGCACCTGCGGTGATTGTGGTACGGAGTTTCATGTTTATCTCCTGGATATATGTAGGTCAGGGTTTAAGAAGCGTTATTGTTGTGTTTTGCGTGACTTCCTGACTTTGAGCCAGGGGATCACGATTTTTTTCGAGGTACGTAAGGTATCGAAAGTGACGCCGAACAGGATGATCAGGCCGATGACCAGCGGCTGCCAGTAGGCACTGACGTTCAGCACGTTCATCAGATTCGATATTGAGGCAATAAGCATGGCGCCAATCATCGCGCCGATAAGGCTGCCAGTGCCGCCAAACAGACTGACGCCACCTACCACCGCACCCGCTATTGAGAAGAACAGTTCGTCACCACGGCCCGCCGTCGGATAGCCTGTCATCAGACGCGATCCATAAATCAGGCCGCCGCATGCCGCACAAAGCCCGGAAATTGCATACACCAACAGGGTGATGCGTGGAATGCTGATCCCCGATAAGCGTGCAGCATCTGCGTTACCGCCTACCGCATAGATGTGAGTCCCGGTGATGGTGCGGCGCAGGAAGATGACACCAATAACAATGGCCAGCAGCAGCGCTATGACAGGGAACGGAATACCCAGCGGTTTTGACTGACCGATGAGGCTGTAACCAATTTGCGTCACGCGTATCGATTCGGCGCCGGTGATAATTTGTGGTATGGATGCCGCAACCCCCATCATCGCAAAAGTGACAATGAATGGCGGCACGCCGGTGCGTTCGATTATCAGACCATTTACCAGCCCACTCAGCGCACCCACCGCCAAAACGATGGGTACGGCAAGCTGCCACGGAATGCCAAATTTCTCCATCAGCAAAGCTGCAACCACGCAGGTCATCGCCACGATGGAACCGCAGGAGAGGTCGATACCCCCGGTCAGCAGGACAAAGGATTGTCCCAGGCAAAGGAAGCCGATGACCGCGCCGTTCAGAAGCAACACCATCATGTTCGAAACAGTCAGGAAGTTAGGCGTGGCGATAAACCCGCCCAGCATGACCAGTAAGAAAACAACGGCGATACCCGCTTCTGCAGGGACTTTGAGCGGCTGCTTAGGCGGTTTGATTTTTGCAGGGGTAGTTATTGAACTCATTGCAGCTCTCCTGATAATGCATTGGCATAGGTAACGTAAGCGTCCAGGACATGGCGCGCATCTTGTTGTGGCTCGGCCACTTTCTCAAGCGGCACACTCCAGCGATCGGCCATTTCAATATTTGTGCATCCCAGCACGGCAGCAGCAGCCTGAATGGCTGCACCCGCGGCTGCCGTTTCACCCACCGGAGAAATCCAAACGGGCTTGCCCGTCAGGTCAGCCAGAATCTGACGATAGGCTCGTGACTTTGCGCCGCCGCCGGTGACAACAATGCGACCGTCGTCAGTGAAGCCATGTTGTTTCAGTACCAGACCGCCCGCCAGAAGGCCGCACAGTACGCCTTCCACGGTGGCGCGAGCCATATCCTGCATCGTTGTGGTGGTACGTAATCCGCGCATGTGTCCCGTGGCGTCAGGAAGGTTGGGGGTGCGCTCGCCGTCCAGCCACGGAACAAGCTGAAGACCGTTGGCGCCGGGTGGCGAACTCAGCGCGAGCTCGTCGAATTCGTCAGGGGTAACGCGCAGCATTTTGCGAAATGTATCGGTGACTTTGGCGGAGTTCAGTGTAGTAATCATGGGGATAAAGCGATCGGCCGCATCGGCATAACCGTTGATGGTGCCGGTGCTGTCGGTAATCCCTTTCCTGGTGATGCCATATAACGTACCGCTGGTCCCGATAGAGATACCGGTATCACCGGTTTTCAGGTTCATACCCAGTGCGGCAGACATGTTATCGCCGGTCCCGACACCCACGATTGCTCCCGCCAGTTCCTCCAGCTCAGGCATCAACTTCACCACGCCTGCAGGTTGATGCGACGGGATGATAGTGGGCCAGCGGGAAATCCAGTCAATTTGACTGTTAACCACCGCTGCCAGCTGTGGTTCCCAGCTATTGGTGAAGGGGTTGAAGTAACCCGTACCGGATGCCCCGCCGCGCTCGCACACAAAGCTACCGCTCAGACGGTAAACCAGATAATCAAACGGCAGCATGATGCGGTGGGCTTTTTCCAGCAGCCCCGGATAATTTTGTTCTGTCCAGGCCAGTTTAGAAATGGTCATTGCTGGCCCCGGAACGGAGCCCGTCAGGCGTGCCCATTCTTCCGGAGCAATCTTCTCGCACAATTCACGCGCTTGCGGTGCAGACTCCGTGTCATTCCACAGCTTCGCAGGACGCAGCGGGCGATCGTGATTATCAAGCATGACGAGGCCGTGCCCCTGGCCACCGACAGCCAGACCTGCAATACGTGGCCACCATTGTTTTAATTCAGTGAGCGCGGAGACTAATGCATCCCACCAGGCTTGCGGATCCTGCTCGCTACACGGCGGTGTGGTCGGTGGATGCAACTTACGAGCCTGTGCGATCACCTTGCCATTTTCAAGACTACGCAGCATGACGGTACAAGACTGGGTGGAGGAATCTATACCCGCAACAAGGTCCTGTTTCATTGAACTACCTCTGAACTATCGTTAAGAAATGACAGAGCTGAAAGCGATAACTGAATGACAAGCAAACTGGGTTATGGTTTTAGATACTCAGTTTTTTGCTCATATGATCAGTTTTGTTTGCTCGTTTGTAAGATATAAACAATACCCACCGTAATAAATTCGTCAATTGTCGTGTTAAGGGAACGTTACGTAGCTCTCACTTTTAGTTTCACCTGGCAGCTCTGATGGTATGTTCGTTTGAACAGTGAAATAACCTTGATTTTTTGCGGTCTGGTAGAAATTAGCTCTGAGCTTGATCTTCTGTATGGAGTTTAAGATTGTTTATTTTGGCAAGGGCAGTTATTTGAAGGGGTTTTATTTGCAAATAATCAAGTGAGATGAACGTGCTGGGGATGTGATACAGAAAGCTCATAATAAATGGTCTCAATGTTTAAGAGACGGTTAATAAAAGCAATTTCCCGCATACATTGGCAGTATGCCATGGTTTATCCGAAATCAAACGGCACTATGATAATAACCTCAGGGGGATTGTTGAGTTAAATGAACTTTTCGCCTCAACCAGATCTTGTTTCCACATTTCTGATGTTACCGAGATATCCTGCGGCAAAAAATGCGTGGTGAGAATACCTATCTGGCTATGAGAAATGACTGTGGACCGATCATTTCTATGGCTGTTTATGCAAATTAAAACAGGGTCCATTAGCTGAACCCTTTTTCAAAATTACCAATTAGTCACATCCTAAGGTTCATACCATCTGCTACTGGCGGCCCCTGACATAGGGTGGCACGAATTCCTCTCTGCATCTGTCCAAATAATCTGACCACCATTGCATCATCGCTTTACGTGCATCGAGATATTCTGCTTTATGGATGTAAGCCGCTCGAACGCTGTTACGCTCCTGGTGACTCATCTGCCGTTCAACCGCATCCTGCGCCCATAGGCCAGACTCCATCAGGGCACTACATGCCATTGCCCGAAATCCGTGGCCGCAGATTTCATCTTTTGTGTCATAGCCCATCAGGCGTAGCGCCTTATTGACCGTGTTTTCGCACATCGGTTTACACGGATTATGATCGCCGGGGAATATAAGTTCCTGATGTCCGGATATTTCCCGTATCTGTTTCAGAATAGCAATAGACTGACAGGAGAGTGGAACGATATGTGGAGTACGCATTTTTGCACCACGGCCAGAGTAGCGGACGCCGGGGATGGACTCGCGAGTGGCAGGAATGGTCCAGATTCTATTTTTGAAATCGATCTCAAACCAACGGGCGAAACGCAGTTCGCTGGAACGGATGAATAGGTGAAGGGTGAGTGAGACAGCCAGGCGGGTTAACTCTCGTCCTTGCTTGTAGTCCTCAATGCGAGTCAACAGTTCCGGTAGTCGCTCCAACTGAAGGGCGGGGTAATGACGTTTAACTGGCGGGGCGATGATACCCTCCAGATTTGCCGCGGGATTGTGCTCTATCAACTCCTGATGCACAGCATGACGCATTATGTTGCACATATGCTGCCGGGTACGTGCTGCGACTTCCAGCAGACCTTTTTTCTCAATGCTTTTCAGCAGGTCGATAAAGTGACGAGGTTTCAGTTCAGCTACCGGCAAGTGTCCAATCACAGGGAATATATGATTGTTCATGCTGGCAAGCAGGCGGGATGCGTGGTTCTCAGACCATGTTCGGTTGCTGTTATGCCACTCCAGTGCCACATGTTTGAAGGTTTTTTCTGGTGTGGAAGTGGTTCTTTCAGCAGAGCGCTGTTGTGCTGGATTGATATTTTGCGCGAGGAGTTTACGGATACCATCACGCTGTTGACGAGCATTAGCTAAAGACACGTCAGGGTAGGCGCCTAAGCCAAGGCGAGATTCTTTTCTATTGATACGATATTTGAGATACCAGAGACGTGAACCGCCTGGATTAACCAACAGGTACAGACCATGGGAATCGGAAATTTTGAAGGGTTTAGCGGATGGTTTTAAGTTGCGGATTTTTGTGTCGTTAAGAGACATTTGGGGGTCACTCCGTCATCGAACCAACATGACCCCAAATCTGACCACCAAATTCTCCCGATGCGGAGGAAAAACTAAAAATGCATCGGGAAGATTTTTCGCGCTAACTTATTGAATCTAAATCACATAAGGATTCGCAAAGAGGCATGAAAACAAGAATTTGGCTCCTCTGACTGGACTCGAACCAGTGACATACGGATTAACAGTCCGCCGTTCTACCGACTGAACTACAGAGGAATCGTGTGAACGGGGCGCATATTAACGATGACCATCCCCCTTGTCAAAGCCTGAATCACCTTAACTTGTTCGTTTGCTGACAATTTCAGCAGAGTGCCTGTTTTTACGGCATTGCGCCGCCGGATGCACCGTTGCGGTGCATTTATACCCCTAATGGGGCATACCGCAATCCGCTTACCGGGCAACAAAATCGCGGTTTGCTATCAGTATCCCTTATTACGCGGCCTGCAGCGGCATTTGCGTCCCTGCAAAAAAGCTGGCAAGCAAATTGCAAAACCTTCTGCATCTAAACGGCCAGTGTTGGTACTGGTGTTCCTTACAGGAGGCAAAATGAACTTAAGACGACTGAAGTATTTTGTGAAAATCGTCGATATCGGCAGTCTGACCCAGGCCGCTGAAGTCTTGCACATCGCACAACCGGCACTGAGCCAGCAGGTTGCGACCCTGGAAGGCGAGCTGGACCAGCAGCTGTTGATCCGCACCAAGCGCGGCGTGACGCCGACCGAAGCGGGCAAGATCCTTTACACCCACGCCCGGACTATCCTGCGTCAGTGCGAGCAGGCGCAGCTGGCGGTTAACAACGTCGGTCAGACGCTAAGCGGCCAGGTGTCAATTGGGCTGGCCCCGGGCACGGCGGCTTCGGCCATTACCATGCCGCTGCTGCAAACGGTGCGTAACGAGCTGCCGGAAGTTATGGTCTATCTGCAGGAAAGCAGCGGAACGATCCTCAACGAGAAGCTTATCGACGGTCAGCTGGATATGGCCGTGCTCTATGAACGTTCTCCGGTCGCCGGGATCGTCAGTCAGCCGCTGCTGAAGGAAGATCTCTACCTGGTCGGAACCCGGGATTGCCCGGGGCAGAGCGTGGATTTGACGGCGGTTGCGGAAATGAATCTGTTCCTGCCGCGTGATTACAGCGCCGTTCGCGCAAGGGTCACCGAAGCCTTCACTCTGCGTCGACTGTCGGCAAAAATTATCGGCGAAATTGAATCCATTACCACCCTGACGGCGGCTATTGCCAGCGGCATGGGCGTCACCGTTCTGCCTGAGTCCGCCGCCCGTTCGCTGTGCAGCGCGGCGAATGGCTGGATGGCGCGCATCAGCACGCCGTCAATGAGCCTGTCGCTGTCGGTCAATATGTCGGCACGCGGCAGTCTGTCGC
This sequence comes from Klebsiella sp. GW_Kp182, assembly GCF_040062275.1. Classification (NCBI taxonomy): domain Bacteria; kingdom Pseudomonadati; phylum Pseudomonadota; class Gammaproteobacteria; order Enterobacterales; family Enterobacteriaceae; genus Klebsiella; species Klebsiella sp. GW_Kp182. Next base: position 271,796 of record NZ_JBEAFQ010000002.1, read on the forward strand.
CGCAGGCGCAGGCGGTTAAGGAAATTTTAATGTCGCTGGTGAGCCGTCCGTCGCTGGAAAACCGTGAATTATTGTTAGTCAGTTAGGCTATATTCCTGAATGGAATAAGTTGCTGGTTTTTATTATTTGTTAGCAGGGACAACAGACTTTAACAATAGTGCATATGTTATGTCTGATAGCCCGGAGGAAAGGGTGAACTTCCAGCAACTCAAAATTATTCGTGAAGCGGCCCGTCAGGATTACAACCTGACGGAAGTCGCCAATATGCTCTATACATCGCAATCGGGCGTCAGCCGTCATATTCGTGAACTGGAAGAAGAGCTGGGGATCGAGATTTTTATCCGCCGCGGCAAACGCCTGCTGGGGATGACGGAGCCGGGCAAAGCGTTGCTGTCGATTGCCGAGCGTATTCTGAATGAAGCCAGCAACGTTCGTCGCCTGGCGGACCTGTTTACCAACGATGCGTCCGGCGTCTTAACCATCGCCACCACCCACACCCAGGCGCGCTATAGCCTGCCGCCGGTGATCAAAGCCTTCCGCGAACTCTTTTCCGACGTACGTCTTGAATTAGTTCAGGGGACGCCGCAGGAAATTGAAGCGCTGCTGCACAACGGCGGCGCGGATATCGGCATCGCCAGCGAGCGCTTGAGCAACGACCCGACGCTGGTGGCTTTCCCCTGGTTCCGCTGGCACCACAGCCTGCTGGTCCCCAAAGATCACCCGCTGACCCAGGTGACGCCGTTAACCCTCGATGCCATCGCCCGCTGGCCGCTCATTACCTATCGCCAGGGGATTACCGGGCGTTCACGTATTGACGAAGCCTTTAACCGTAAAGGGCTGATGCCGGATATCGTATTAAGCGCTCAGGACTCCGACGTTATCAAAACCTACGTCGAGCTGGGGCTGGGCGTAGGGCTGGTGGCGGAGCAGTCAGGCGACGCGCGGGAATCTGATACCTTTACGCGTCTCGATACCCGCCATCTGTTCGATGCCAATACCGTCTGGCTGGGCCTGAAGCGCGGTCAGCTGCAGCGAAATTACGTCTGGCGCTTTATTGAACTGTGTAACGCGGGGCTGTCGCTGGAGGAAATTAAACGTCAGGCGATGGAGCCGGAAGAGGCCGCAATCGATTATCAGATTTAGCAGGATGATAAATCGGATATGAAAGAGTAAACGAAGCTATAATTTATTCACGATTATCGCCACAAAGGAAGGGAAATTGTGCGGCGTGTGAAACTGCTTTGTTCTCTTATTATGATCCTCACCAGCCAGAGCGCTCTGGCGGTGAGCTACCCGTTGCCGCCGGAAGGAAGCCACCTGGTGGGCAGCCCGCTGACCATCACCATTCCGCAACACAATACCCAGCCGCTGGAGGCCTTCGCCGCTCAGTACGGTCAGGGCCTGAGTAATATGCTTGAGGCCAACCCCGGCGTCGACGTGTACCTGCCGAAGTCGGGCTCCACGCTGGTGGTCCCGCAGCAGCTTATCCTGCCCGCCACGGTTCGCAACGGGATCGTGATCAACGTGGCCGAAATGCGTCTCTACTACTATCCGCCCGATGGCACAACGGTTGACGTTCTGCCGATTGGCATTGGCCAGGCAGGACGCGAAACCCCGCGTAACTGGGTCACCGCCGTGGAGCGTAAGCAGGAGGCGCCGACCTGGACGCCCACCGCCAATACCCGTCGTGAATACGCCAGCCGTGGCGAAAGCCTGCCCGCGTTTGTGCCCGCAGGGCCGGATAATCCCATGGGCCTGTACGCGATTTACATCGGCAGGCTCTACGCGATCCACGGCACCAACGCCAATTTCGGCATTGGCCTGCGCGTGAGCCAGGGCTGCATCCGCCTGCGTAACGACGACATCAAATACCTGTTTGATACCGTTCCGGTCGGGACGCGCGTGCAAATCATCGACCAGCCGGTGAAGTATACTGCCGAGCCGGATGGCAGCCGCTGGGTTGAGGTTCACGAACCGTTGTCGCGTAACCGCGCGGAGTATGAATCGGACCGGAAGGTGCCGCTCCCCATCACGCCGGCGATTCAGGCCTTTGTGAAGGGCGAGGGGGTGGATGTGAATCACGCGGAGCAGGCGCTTGAACGCCGTTCAGGGATGCCGGTGGAGATTGGTCGTGCAGCACTGCACGCCGGTAGCGGTTTTTAACCCTTTCCCTCACGCCAGGCGATTTCTTCCATCAGGATAACGCGCCCGCGGTTGCCGGGCGCTATCGGTTGCCGTGGCGATTCACGTTCAGGGTTTAGCTTCATCGCATTGAGCTGATGCTTTAGCTAAAGGGATGTTTTTTAAAGGCGCTATGGGTTTCAAATAATTCAGCAACGGACCGGATATGATTAAAGTCTCCCGCATGAACCACGTGAGGGATCGTTGACTGAATAAAGGTCCAGATAACCGTACTCGTTACGGCCACCTGATCGGGAACCGCGGCCGCCGGACGCTCCTCCAGCAGCCTGTTCCACTCCCTGCAGGCAGCCAGCAGCTGAGTCGTGATGCGCGCTATCCACGGATTATGCTGCTTTTCCGCCGGGCGCAGATTGTGTTCATAGACATTTTGTACCGCCTTTTCACCCGCGGCGAGAATAAAGCCCAGCGTTTGCAGATCGCTTGCCAGCGCGTCCGGCGCGACCGGCAGCAGCTTGCGCCCCGGGGCGGCCTGGGCTTCAAAATAAGAGAGTATCAGCGACGAATCCATCAGGCGAATTCCGTTATCCAGCACCAGCGTCGGCGCTTTGACCGCAGGGTTTATCCTGGAAAAGGCTTCAAAGCTGCTGAATACGGACAGCGGGTGACTTGCAAACTCGACGCCGTAGAGTTCAAGGGAAATCGCCACACGCCTTACATAAGGCGAATCCATCATGCCAATAAGCTTCATCATGATTCCTGTTTTCCTGTGCTGGTGAAATAGGCTGGGGTTAATGCTTCATTGCCGGCGGTGAAGAAACAGTACAGTAAATTCGTCATGGCGAATATCTTCAGTATCTTACGGGTTGGGTTAGTATTACTGACAGATTGTGGGTCACGTTTTACGCGTCAGGTTGTGGGAGCGGTAACATGGCGGATTTTCCCCCTATTGCGAGTTTACGTAGTTTTGAAGCCGTGGCGCGTCTTGGCAGCGTGACGCTGGCGGCGAAAGAGCTACACGTTACGCATTCAGCCATCAGCCAGCAGATTAAAGTGCTGGAGGAGATGGTCGGCCTCAAGCTGTTTATCCGTCACGGCCGCGGCGTGCAGATTAATGAAGAAGGGCGGCTCTATGCCTTACAGGTCCGCGAGGCTTTGCACCATATTGCTGATGCCACCCGGCTGGTGCAGGTCAACCCCCGCAGGCAGGAGCTGACCCTGGCGATGGTGCCCTCGTTCGGCTGCCACTGGTTGTTGCCTCGCCTGGAACGATTTCGGGAGAAATACCCCCATATCTCGCTGCGAATACAGGCGAGCCTGGCGATAACCAGCATGCAGCAGGAAGGGGCGGATTTGGCTATACGCATGGGAAAAGGCGACTGGGAAGGAACGGAGAGCCATTACCTTTTCTCCGATCAGCTTATCGTTGTGGCCTCGCCAACCTATAACGGCGGCGTGCTCCCCCGTACGCCGTCAGAGATAGCGAAGAGCAACATTATCTTTTCCATGGAGTCGTGGAAAGCATGGTGTATCAACGCGGGGCTTGAAAGAGAGATTGTGCCAGGCGGTTTGTGCATCAACGACTCAAACCTGGTGCTGGAGGCCGTCCGGCTCGGTAAAGGTATCGCGCTGGAACGCCGCTCTTTAGTTCAGGATGCGCTCTCCAGAGGTGAGCTGGTACAGCTTACGTCTTTCACCGCCCCTTATCCGTGGCCTTACTGGCTGGTTTCATCGCAGGGCGCAGAGCAGAAAAACGAAGCCGTTCTATTTAAGGCCTGGCTTGATGGGGAGGTTACCGCGTGGCGCCAGCAAACTGGCGCGGTGGAGGAGAAATGTGCGCGAGACGGTAAACCTTAGCTCCCACCGGAAAGGCGGGAGAATTTATAGCAGGATGTTACTTATCGATTAAATGAAAATCACCCTGGGTATACCTTAATCCGTGAATATTGTCAGGGGTAAAGATGCGATCGATGAGTTTAATATCAACATCGGAAATAGCCAGGCTGGCTGCGCCGGCATTATCCTGCAAATGCGCGATTTGGCGCGCGCCGGGAATGGGGACGATATCATCGCCTTTACTCATCACCCACGCGAGAGCGAGCTGGGCCAGGGTAGAGCGATATTTATCGGCCACATCCCGCAGCTGGCTGAGTAGCTGCTGGTTTTTCCGCATGGCATCGTGCTGGAAGCGAGGAAGATTGCGCCGAAAATCATCCTCGGCGAAGCCGGACCGATCGGTGATTTTGCCGGTTAAAAATCCACGACCCAGCGGGCTATAGGGCACAAATCCTACCCCTAATTCGCGGCAAGTTTTAAGAATGTTTTCTTCCGGCTCGCGGGTCCAGAGAGAATATTCAGTCTGAACGGCGGCGATCGGATGAACTTCACAGGCCCGGCGTAAAGTATTGGCAGAGACCTCGGAAAGTCCGATATGGAGAATTTTCCCTTCCTTGATCAGATCTGCCATTGTTCCCACCACGTCTTCAACGGGGACGGTGGGATCAACGCGGTGCTGATAAAGGAGATCAATAGTCTCGACGTTGAGACGTTTTAGGGAGCCTTCTACCGCTTCGCGGATATGTTCAGGACGGCTGTCAACGCCGGCCATACGCTCAAGCCCCTGACCGCCAGGAAGAATGCGGAAACCAAATTTGGTCGCAATCTGTACCTTATCGCGAACGCCTTTGATTGCTTTTCCGATCAGCACTTCATTATCAAATGGGCCATAAACTTCTGCGGTATCAAGGAAGGTGACGCCCAAATCAACCGCAGCGTGAATGGTGTTAATTGCCTGCGACTCTTCGGCTCCGCCATAGGCAAAACTCATTCCCATACAACCCAGACCTAATGCCGACACCTGAAATTTATTCTTTCCCAGATAACGTGTTTCCATTTTATTTTCCTCACTCGTACAATGTGCTGAAATATATACTTCCCTTTTCCACTCACAACAATTAATCTCTTTCTAATGCAGTATTTTACGGATGTTAACAATGAAAAATATTCCCGAATTGCAACATGTAGAAATGCTTATTCTTATTGTGAAGCATGGAAGTTTTCGTCAGGCAGCAAAAGAGTTGAATATTTCTCCACCAACGTTAACTATTGCCATAAATAATCTGGAAGAGAAACTGGGCGCGAGGCTTTTAAATCGTTCTACGCGCAGTCTTTCCCTGACCGCTATCGGCCAGGAGTTTCTGAATGACGTTACTCCTGTGCTCAATGACTACAGGCGGGTGATTGATAACCTTAATGAGCACAGAGCAAAGCCGGAAGGGGTGGTGAGACTCAATTTGCCACGCATTGTGCTGGATCTCTTCTTTCAACGTTACTTCGCACCGTTCAAAAATGAGTATCCGGATATTAAACTTGAGTTATTCACCACGGACAGAAAAGTCAATATTATAGATTCAGGATTTGATGCGGGTATACGCTATACGCAAGATGTGCCTAAAGATATGATTGCCATACCCTTTGGAGAGCCGCTATCTCTTATTCCAGTGGCGAGTGCGGATTTTATAAATAAATGCGGCGCACCCTCTTCACCAAAAGATCTCGTTAATTTCAGATGCATTAATCGTTGCTTTCCAGGTGGGGATCTGTACCGCTGGGAGTTTATTAGCGCTACGGGCGTTATAACGGAAGTGGCTGTGAAGGGCGATCTGGTGATGGATTCCGATGCGGCGATGATTCAGGCTGCGGAATCCGGATTAGGTATTGCCTTTGTATATGAGAATCTGGTTCAGGATAAAATTAAAGAAGGCGGGCTTGTCCGCTTACTGTCTGATTATCGTTATCCTGCCGATCATTTTAATATTTACTATCCGAGCCGCAAACATATCCCGGTCCCCCTGAGAACATTTATAACATGGGTGATGTCGATGAATAAAAATATCCTGCAGCAATAGCATGTGAAACGGCGGTTGAAAATAGACGGGATGAAAAACTGATTTTATCACGCTCTTTTGTATCGTCTGTACGCCTGACGCTTCTGCGGCTTTATCGTCCGGTCGCCATCCCGCGCCGTTAACGCTGTCCGGTTCCGTAGTTCCGGGGCAGTGCGAGCGCTAAATACCGCTAAACCCGTTGTAGCCCCGATCCTCCCGGTAGCCGCCGGGGTTGGTATCGCTGACGAAAATGGCGGCGATATGCCTGGCGTTTTTGAACCCAGTTTGGTCGGCTCCCGCAATCGTAGCGGAAAACCCTATTCTGCAGCCAACGACTTACCGGCAAAATCCAGCGCCAGAAGGGTTTTCGGATGCAGCGCGGTGGCCATACCAATACAGGTGTAGTAGCGTCCGCGCACTGAAAGCCGCCATAGCGCGCTGGGATCGGCGCCGACATACTGCAGGAAGCGCTTTAGCGGTACTTTGCTCGCACGGCAGATTTCACCGTTTCACTGGAAGGGGCAGGGACAAAAACGTTGGGCGTTATTCGCTGCGACCAGCCCAGAACCATAAATATGGCTGCCCGGAACGGCAAGCGGCTGGAACGCATACCAGACGCTGTGGTAAATGAAGTGCTTGCCAGGCTGGATGCAATTTTACGTTAACGCAGGACGCAGAAAAGCAAAAAGCCTGCTTTAAAAGTAGGTTTTTCAAATTTGGCTCCTCTGATAGGGAGTGCCTTTGCCACTAACTTGCTGATTAACAAGCTAAATATAAACATTGGGGTTGTCAAGACCACCAGTATGATCACCATTTAATGATGAGCATATTGAGTGTGGGATGTCTCCAATCTTTCTCTCACAATAAAAGGGAAGTAACAATATAGATATATTTTATCATTTATATCTTGACATAATTTTTGTTATAGTATCAATATGATAGTTAATGAATTGTATGTTTTCAAATTGTTATGGAATCTAGATACACTATTATGTGAGTTGCTATGAAAAGAGAAGACGCTTTTAAAAAATTTAATATCCTTAAAGAACAATACAATATATCTAAAGATGTTCTTTCTGATGCTAATGAAGCAACCACTCGTCTTATTGTTATTGATAGTGTTCTTGATATTCTTGGTTGGGATAAAACCGATTTCAATCCAGAAATGTATTGCGGCAGTGCAGGGTATTCTGATTATTTATTATCAATAGATGGAAAGCCAAAATTAATTGTAGAAGCCAAAAAAGTGGGGGTTACTTTTGGTCATAAATATAAAAAAATCAATTCTAAAGAATACACTGTTTCGTATTTCAAAAGTGCCTTCAAGAGAAATTTGTTTGATGTTATTGAACAAGCTCAAAAATATTGTATCGAGAAAGGAGTTCAAAATGCAGTAATCACAAATGGTTCTGAGTGGCTTGTTGCTCCAATGCTTCCTAAACCAGGGAAAACTATAGATTTGATGAAGGGTATTTATTTTGGAAGTATCTTTGATGATGACTTTTCATTTGATTATTTTTGGTCATTGATATCAAAAGATTCTGTAGAGAAAAATGAATTAGACTATTATCTATCAGAGATTAATCACTCTCAATCAGAAATTTGTCATATTTTAAGAGGGCATTTAGGGAATCTAAAATGGCGAAGAGTATCGAGTGAGCCATATTTTGATGATTTTTATGAGTATTTCTTTTCGCAGATTACAGAGACAAATCAAAGAAAAATGTTGGAACATTGTTTTGTTTCCGACTCTAAACTAGAACAATTTAAAGGAGAATTGAAAAGGGTATTAAGAGATACAGCACCTCATTATTTGCCTAATGATACACTAGACTTTGAACCCTTAGAGGGTAAGGATTTTTTGTTAAACAATAGTGATGGTAAGGTTGTTATTATAACAGGATCGGTAGGGTGCGGAAAAACAACTTTAGTCACAAAATGTCTTGTAGAGGCACGACAAGCAAAAGATATATATGCAACACCAATATTAATAGATTTAATTAATGATGTATCAAAAAATACTTTAAATGCAAAAGAAATAGTTTTTTCTTATTTGTTTGAAGAAATAAAAACGAATTATAACGATGAGTTTGATATTGAAAACTTAAGGAGGACATTTTCAGATGAGCTAAGGATTTTGAAAAATGGGCCTTTTAAAGATAAATTTCTACGTGATCCTGGTAGTTTTATTGATAAGGAAGCTGAATCACTTGATAAATTGAGTTCTGATGTTCAAAGTTTTGTCCTGAGAATTTTCAGGAAAAGAGTCAGAGAAAATAAATCAGTTATTATTATAATAGATAATGTAGATAGAGCCTCGGAAATTTTTCAAGAAGAAATATATGCCTTATCTCACATGATTTCTAAGGACTCTGGAGCGACAGTGATTATAACTCTAAGAGAATTCACTTTTTTTAGAAATAAAGAGAATGGCTTTTTGGATGTCAGGCCAGAGGATAAAGTGATACATTTAAAAGCTCCTGATTTCAATAAATTAATATCATCAAGGTTACGATATATCAAAGACTTTGCTGATTCTGATTACAGAGTAAAAGATTGGCGAAAGAAATATGATTATCAGGAATTTTTTGATTATATACAGTATTATGCAGATTCTTTGAAAAAACATTTTCAATTATCAAGTGATGGTAATACTATTCTGGAAATATTATCCTCAGTTTCTTGGCATAATATAAGAACATTCTATCATTTAGTAAAAAGAGTACATAAACAACTTGGGGATAAAAAACCGTGGTCAAAAAATGATATCATAGCTGCATTAATGTGTAATACTGAGCAGGGAGAACGCTCATATATCCCTAATGTTTTTAGGCCATATGGTGATGTTAATCAATGTTATTTTTTGAAAGTTAGGGTGCTATCTTTTCTACATGATGCTGTTTCCGATGGCGAAGTATCAAAGGGAGTGACTTTCGAGCGCATAATATCTTTTGCTCTATTTTATGGATATAGACGAGATTGGATTATTAAGACTATCGAAGAATCTGTGAGGGAAAGATTAATTGAATGTATTGAAACTCCATCCGACAGTGATATAACACTGGAATATAAAGTAAATAGTACCCATTCTTTTAGAATATCACCACTTGGTGTATCACTAATTGTAGAAATTTGTTTTACGGCAGTATATATTTCTTTTATATCTATAGACTTGCCTTATCATGAAACAAAACCATATTCTGAGATTGAGAGTCTCTTTAATTTAATATATAGTAAACCAGAGCGTGGTTATCCAGATGGTCTTAGTAGAGATAGTATTGAAAATATTTTAAATAGTAATATACCCAAAGTATCATCTCAATATCTATTGGCGGAATTTGAAAGGGAAAAACTGACTCTTCTAAAGTTAAAAAATCATACAGAAATAAATATGACAGAAAGAAGGGTTGCGGAAATAATTTCAAAATCATCACTGATATTTGATGATTGTATTAAGGCGAGTGATTGTAAATCATCTCAACAGTTTACTTTTGAATTTGATGATCAACTGGATGAGTCTGTAACTTTAGATATAAATTGCATAATACCAGAGAGTTTTAAAGATGTTGAGTTTAGTAAAAGAGAATATGAGCATCTAATATTCATAGCAATTGTTATTCTTACGTATACTGGTATAGAAGCAAGTACTGGAGTGGAAATTACAAGAGTCATCAATGAACATTTGGTTGATGATGATAATAAGAAGTTTCCTAATAATATATCCAGAGCTTTAAGAAGCAAAAAGTTTTCTGAATTATCATGGCTATTAATTAGGGGGGATTTGCATCATAAGTTTAAAAAATTCTCTCTTAATAGTGGATGGCAGGATTACTGGTGTGAGTATTTTTATGAAACAGCACCTGATATACTGAAATAGAAAAATCTTTACTTAATATTATTTATAAGTATTTCGCATAATTGTGCCACACGCATTTAGAGATCTTCCGACATACTCAACCTGTGCAACGGAGGAGATCGATATGCGTAAAGTCCGTTTAGATATTACCATGATAAATTTATTAAAACTAATATGAAATATAGATCCTATTCTGAGTAAATCACTCAGAATGTTGGGGCTATTTATGTGCTGGAACAAGATAAGGAGAAGTCAAATCAAGGCCGACAACAATTAACTTCAGTGAGCTATTTTCAGACATTATTTTATTTGCTTTAACATTAAGATACTCAAGCAAATCCTTAAAATATAGTCGCTTTCTGGTGATGGGGTTTTGCCAGTATTTTTTATCGCCATTATAGGTGAGTAATAAACAGCCAGTTTTACAACCGTCATATCTTAAGTACTGCCCAACCAGTTGATGTTCAAGCGCACGCTCAAAATCAGCGATGCTCCATCTTTTATCTGCCAGTTTTACCTCAATTACGGCTTTATGCTGTCCGCATGGGCTCAGGAGACAAATATCGGTCTTTTTACCATCGGCAACCTCACTTTCCCGAACCACAGAGTAAGTTGATTTGGCAGCAGCTTCCAAACGCCACGCCAGCGTGGGTTGTATATGTGCTTCGAGTGTTACGGTGCGAAGAATATCCCGATCGGTGAAATCACTATGAGATAAGGCATACTGCAAATCTTGCAATCGGTTAATCATTATTTGGTACAGTGCTTCCTGATGATGTGGTGGTTGTTCTAAATAGTTATCGAGTTTTAGTACGGCTTCCTCTGTCAGCGAGACACTATCTGAGTTCAGCGCAGCTCTTTCTCTGGCTAAATATTCAAAACGCGCCTTTGATAAATAAAAGTGTGGCTGTTTAGCGAGTCGTATAATTTCGGTGACTGTCTTGTCGTTACTAATATTCAGAAGTCTGTCGAGCAGCGCACCGCGTGCTTCTTCTGCTCTGTCCCTGAGGTCAGGAGTAAAAACACCATCATGTTCCCGATCGTCTTCACGTCTAATAAACTGGTATGCAATATCCAGTAGTTTTCCAGTCATAGAAATATTTTGAGAAATATCACTATTGTAAAATGGGGACTGATGTCTTCTTGATGCCTGATGTGAAAACAGAGTTGCATAGAGACTTGTAATATATGAATCTTTCTCGGGGCATTTTCTGAACACATGTTGAAAAGTTTCCATGCCAATATCTGGTGAAAAAATGAAGGCGTATCTCAGAAACGCATAATATTCGGGGTTATAAGGTGCGATTTTATAGGCAGACATACAGTTCTGGGCAATAATTTTCTTTTTATCGTCAGAGATTACATCAATCAGTGACATTAAAATCTTTTCAACAGGAGAGCCGCCGCTGTTAATCGTCTCTTTATTTACGGCCAAAAGATAGCTATTAGCAACGTTGAAGATGCCATCCGATAATAATTTACGTAAGGTGATGTCAGCACTGGCAATCTGACCGATTATCGGGCAATGATTACCATTCTTTATATGATGAATGGCATACTGAAGTTCTGAACCAATGATCTCTTTAACTATATCTGGAAAGGTTATGGCTAACTCATTAATGAAAGGCGTAAAGTTATTTTGCAGGAATGTAGCATATTTTATAGCCAGTGATGCCTCACTGTGATTTAGCCTCTTTTGCCATCCCTGATAATCACTTTCGGCAAGTAATCCCATTATCGCAATGATTTCACGCCGCTCTGGTGAACTTCTATTTATCCGTTTCTGCTCAAATTGGAGCTGAATAGGGCTTTTACGCCAATATTCCCGAAGGGCTGTTTCAATCTGTTCTATATCATCATCGCTAAAAGTCTTTTTTAGTATATCTCTGCTCCAAAATTCTTCAGGTGAATAGTGTCGATGTGTTTTTTGCAACATAACAGCGACATGATTTAGCACTGAAAACTGGGTGTCATCAGAAAGCATCCATGTACTGTCTGTTGTGGTTGCATCGTACCAGATTAACCATTTGTTTATTTCTTCATCCTGCCGACTTTTTTCAGCTTCCTGTCTATTTTTTTCTTTTTCCTTACGAACCTCTTGCTTGCGAATAGATTCTATGTCGATTGGTTTTGGTCTTAACCATTGGTGTACTGAGGATAATAATGTTTCATCATCACTAACCGCATTGATTAATGAATCATGAAATTCTGGAGTATTATCGACTAGCGGAGTGAAACGGAATAAGAATTCCAGTAATACAGAACGTAGCTCAGGGGATGCTTTATCGAAAAGTAGTGCAATTAACCAATGTAAGTCATTTTTATTAAAAGTGGATATGATGATGCGTTCCTGAAGAAGAAAAGCATCAATATCATGTTTGATGATTTGAGATAATAAACTCCATTCTGTTATGAAAATGAATTTTCGGATTGTTGTTATTGTTATATTATTTAGGTTGTTTTTGATAACAGATAAGTCATCATTAACATAACTGAAATCAGCTTCGTTAAAAAGATGACAAACTAGACAAGAAAAAATCAGACTTTTATTTTCGATGTGAAACCCACTGGCTAATTGTCTGGCGCAGATCTTGGCCAGTGCACATGTTAAATAACCATAGCGACTTGTTGGATGATAATGTCTAGTTTCCAGAGTGTTATTATCGAGGATGAGTTTCGTTAGCTGCTCCCGAAATGCAATAGCAGCATCAGATTCAGGCGCTATTTCTGTTGCCACATTATATAATGCCCATTTAAATCCATTGGTTGAGCTTTTGGGTTCCGTTGTTCTCTTTATCAGAATCAACAAATTATCTACAGAGAGCAACTGAGGGAACAACTCTTCGGCGAAATGAAAAATGAACTTTTCAGGCCATAACTCAGGCAAGTTTATAACATCATGTACTATTTTTTGTTGGAGTACATAATCATCAGTTGCTGCGATGGCTTTTATTGCCCTGAGCCGATCGGTTATTTCAATACTCGGGTCGTACACGGCCTGTTTCAGTAACGCATTACAATACTGAAATTTTCCTGTCCAGATAATCTCCAGCAATAACTCTCTGACGTCATCGTTCTGGTATCCCTCAGACCATAATTTTTTGATTACTGGCTGAAGCTCTGTATGCGAAAACCGTGTAACTTGCACTAGCGGAATATTGATGCCTCTTGATGTTCCATGCTTATAATTCAATACGAAATTTTTCATTACTTCCGAGCGGACTTCTATTGGCAAGGATCCAGGATCACCCCCAGAAAGCAATATTTCTGGTGCTCTATTTATCAGTTCTTTGCATACATATGGATCCCAGAGAGACAGCCAGGCAGTAACAGAACTCATTGAAGGAATAACAACAGGAAAATTACAACGTTCTGAAAATAACAAATTGAAGCATGCGCTGATGGGCATTCCCTTCTTAATTAAATGCTGCAACCGACGAGCGGCTAAATATTCTAGTACTGAGCGGTGATGAAAGCGGACCCGCTCGTAGGTCGCAGACTCAAAAATGGCCAGTCTCAAGAGTGTTTTAATATCTTTGGGTAACCAGTCATTTAATATTTTTTGGGGATTTAATGAATGGCTATCTGATTTGAACGATTCAGAAATACCGATTGTGAGTTTACGCGTCAGGCTCATTGCCAGAGCTAATTTTTCTACTGCATTCCTTATCTCTTGCGGAGATTTTAGGACCTTTTCACATCGGCTATAATTTTCTGTCAGCCTGTGTTGAATATCTGATTCATGTAGTATTAACGCCGAATCAAACCTCTGGTGTGTGTTCCAGTATGTGATCAGTGAGAGCAGGTCCTGTGGCCGACTGGCAAAGACTTCGGCATCTAGAGTATAAAGCTGTTGCAGAAAATGTTCCGGATCAGATACAGCAGATTCACAAGTAAATTTTCTTATTTGCTTGTTCGTCATTGGTCGCATGTAAAAACAGTGAAGCCGATGATAATCATCAGACTGCTCTTCGGTTTCCTTTTCCAGTTCTTCCAGAGGATTACTGAAGGCGGGCTGAGTAAACCAGTCGGAAACCATATTTTTAAAGAATTCACGCCCGGACGTCTGTGAAATGGGGATTATACTTTCTTCGAAAAGTTGATTGTCGGGTAACCATTCTTCAAGGATGGTAGAATCGTAGCTATTCCAGTCACTGTGGCGACATGACATAACAATTCTGACTCTGGAAAGGTGTTTTTCTAATTGCTGATGAAGTTTTCGCAATACTCTATTGAACTCCTCACCTTTTAGTTTTAATTCATCGACAGCATCCAGAAATAAATAGGCGCAATCAGAGCTATTTTCCCATTGTTTAAACCTGACCCTTTCATAGGGATGGAGTATATCTACAATGAGGTCTTCCGCCAGTGCTTCTGTAGGAATAAAGAACGAAAACTGACCTGACTGATTTAACTTTGTCGATTGCTCCTTCATCTCTCGCGATTTTCCTGCCCCTGCTTCCGCCAGAATAATGATGCGCGAATATTTCAGCAATTCATCCCAGCCGATAGTATTACTATCTTCAAACCAGTCAGCATAAATCTGTGCGGGAATTTCTTCCTGCGGATTACTGGATTTATAGAAACGTCGGTTTACGTTGATATAATTAGCCATGGTTTTCCTTGCTGAAATATTGCATCCATAAATGGATTCCGCTGGAGCATATACGAGTGTAATCCCAGTGGAACATTCTGTTCAACAACCGATTGAAACACTGAAGAATTTTTGTCTCTTTCTATTACGGTTGAATTTTCTTGCTGCTGATTACTTAACGCAGTGTCCTTACCCGGCACCTGCAAAATCAGGTGCCGGGATTGGTCTCCTGAAGATATTCCTTACTGGCGACATATGACGCGCTTTGCGTCTTTTTTATGTCGTTCACCCAGCTACATCTCTATGGTGGGCCGGACTGAGGCACTGCAAGGCGCGCGGGTGTCCAGTAAGGCTGGTAAGACCAACTCCGTCCGGTTCCACCACCCGCAAGATTGGTCTCTTCGGTGGTGGTTCAATTAATCACTTACTGGAGGCTGCCACTATGGCTACGATCCCCACTCAAGTATATCCGTTACTTGCTGTTCTCTTCAATGCTGCCACGGATTTTACCGTACCGGCCGATCACTGCGAAACCGTCGCCGAAACCCTGATTGAAAGCAACAATCCAATACTCAAAATAGCGCTCTGCGGCAGACTCAACGCCAGTCTGTCCGCTGCTCCAGTCCACGTTGTTAGAGCCCGTCCTGCCCCATCTTATTGAAAGCCTGACCGTCGACACCCTCTCTGTAAATTTGCCCCGTTTCGAGCTTGAATGTACAGATCTTTGCTGCTACTGCCTCGCACTGACGCAACCGGACTGGCGTCCTCCACACTGACCAATGCCCTTACCCACCGCTGGCCCAATAGCGAAAGATTGATTGCTGAAGCGTTCGACTTCGAGCCTGGAAAAATCAGGCCTTCACGCTGCCGCTGATGCTCCTCCGAAGCAGCTCCGATCCGGAAGCCGCCTCGCATTCCGTTTACCTGAACCGCCATAATCCTTTAAACCGCAAAAACAGTTTTCTATTATCAGCCTTCTTAGTTACGCGTTTCGTTCCCACCTGTACTGTCCTTCGATGGATAACGGCTTTCTTCACGCTTTATTACGAAAAGGAAATCACCATGAATCTGATGAATAATTGTGCATCGCCTGCCGTAGATGTTATATTTAAATATAATATTCGGAGGTGCTCTATGTATACCACTCGCCTGAAAAAGGTCGGCGGATCCATCATGCTGGCGGTTCCTCCCGCCGTGCTCAAAACGCTGGAGCTGTCGACGGACAGCGAAGTCGGCATGACCATTAATAATGGCTGCCTGATTATTGAACCCCAGAAACGGCCTCATTATTCTCTTGAGGAGCTGCTGGCGCAGTGCGATCCGCACGCCGAAATGAGCGAAGAGGATCGGGAATGGATTGATGCTCCTGCGGTGGGCAAGGAGATCCTGTAGATGGACAGAGGGGAAATCTGGCTCGTTTCACTGGATCCGATTGCAGGCCACGAGCAAAGCGGAAAACGTCCGGTGCTTATCGTATCGAAGGCATCGTTTAACAAGCTGACCCGGTTACCCGTTGTTGTTCCCATCACCAGCGGCGGAAATTTTGCTCGCACGGCAGGTTTCACCGTTTCACTGGAAGGGGCAGGGATAAAAACGTTGGGCGTTATTCGCTGCGACCAGCCCAGAACCATTGATATGACTGCCCGGAACGGCAAGCGGCTGGAACGCATACCAGACGCTGTGGTAAATGAAGTGCTTGCCAGGCTGGATGCAATTTTGAGTTAACGCAGGACGCAGAAAAGCAAAAAGCCTGCTTCAAAAGCAGGCTTTTCTAATATGGCTCCTCTGACTGGACTCGAACCAGTGACATACGGATTAACAGTCCGCCGTTCTACCGACTGAACTACAGAGGAATCGTTGTGGAGTCGTATCTTAGCGGCGAAAAAACTTTTGTCAAACATCTATTCGCCGTCCGAGGCTCAACTGGCGCATCCATCAACAAATTGTCGCCATTATCGACAATTTATCGGGAAAAATGCTTTGCAGGATTAGCTTTTCTCTATCATCATTTGAAATGTAGTTTCAACTTTTCTCACTAAGGTCTCCCTTGAACGTCACCGCCGCATTACGCCAGTCCGTCGAACGCACGTCCTGGTTTAAAAAACGCAAGAGCTATCGCGTCCTCTACTGGCGTGAAATCAGCCCGCTTGCGGTCCCCATTTTGCTGGAAAACGCCTGCGTATTGCTGATGGGCGTGTTGAGTACTTTTTTGGTCAGCTGGCTCGGTAAAGAGGCCATGGCGGGCGTAGGCCTGGCCGACAGCTTCAATATGGTGATCATGTCCTTTTTTGCCGCCATCGACCTCGGTACGACCGTGGTGGTGGCGTTTAGCCTGGGCAAACGGGACCGGCGGCGGGCAAGGGCGGCAGCGCGCCAGTCGCTGGCGATAATGACCCTGTTCTCGATTATTCTCGCGGCGCTCATCCATGCCTTCGGCGCGGAAATCATTAATTTTGTCGCCGGGGATGCGACAGAAGAGGTAAAAGGTCTGGCGCTGACCTATCTGGAGCTGACGGTGCTGAGCTATCCGGCGGCGGCAATTGCCCTGATCGGCAGCGGCGCGCTGCGCGGCGCCGGGACCACCAAAATTCCGCTGCTGATCAACGGCGGGATGAATATCCTCAATATTATTATCAGCAGCATCCTGATTTACGGCATTTTCTCGTGGCCCGGCATGGGGTTTGTCGGGGCGGGGCTGGGATTAACGATTGCCCGCTACATTGGCGCGGTGGCCACCATTTGGGTGCTAATGATCGGTTTTAACCCGGCGCTGCGCATTTCGCTGAAGAGCTATTTTAAGCCGTTTAACTTCGCCATTATCTGGGAAGTGATGGGCATCGGGATCCCCGCCAGCATTGAATCGGTTTTGTTCAACGGCGGTAAGCTGCTGACGCAGATGTTTGTTGCCGGGATGGGGACCAACGTGATTGCCGGTAACTTTATCGCTTTCTCCGTGGCCGCGCTGATCAACCTGCCGGGGAACGCGCTCGGTTCAGCATCGACTATTATCACTGGCCGACGCCTCGGAAAAGGGCAGATCGCTCAGGCGGAGCGTCAGGCGTGGCACGTCTTCTGGCTGTCGACCATCATTTTGACGGCGATCGCCTGGGGAACCGCGCCGCTTGCCGGCCTGATCGCCTCGTTCTATACCAGCGAAGAGGACGTTAAAGTGGTGGTGAAAGAGCTGCTGTGGCTGAACGCCTTCTTTATGCCGATCTGGGCGATGGCCTGGACGCTGCCGTGCGCCTTTAAAGGGGCGCGTGACGTGCGTTACACCATGTGGGTCTCAATGCTCGGCATGTGGGGCTGTCGCGTGGTGGCGGGCTACACGCTGGGGATTGTGCTGGGCATGGGGGTGATCGGCGTCTGGCTGGGTATGGTGCTTGACTGGGCGGTGCGCGGCGTTTTGTTTTACTGCCGGATGGTCAGCGGGCGCTGGCTGTGGAAGTATCCGCGAACGAAAGCGCAGGCCGACGAGACCCGCGCGCAGGTTGAAGAAACGTAACATGCGGTGGGCGAAACGGGACTTTTCGCCCAAAGTGGAGAATTATTCGGCAAACGGTTTGAAATGTGAAAACAGCCTTTGACAAGGTGGGGCGCCATCGATAATATGCGCCTCGTTCAAACGATTCCTCTGTAGTTCAGTCGGTAGAACGGCGGACTGTTAATCCGTATGTCACTGGTTCGAGTCCAGTCAGAGGAGCCATATTTAAGAAGCCCG
The DNA here is from genome assembly GCF_040062275.1 of Klebsiella sp. GW_Kp182. Lineage (NCBI taxonomy): Bacteria > Pseudomonadati > Pseudomonadota > Gammaproteobacteria > Enterobacterales > Enterobacteriaceae > Klebsiella > Klebsiella sp. GW_Kp182. The sequence goes on from NZ_JBEAFQ010000002.1 coordinate 289,993, forward strand.
CTTAAGGAAACTTAAGCGGGCTTTTTGCTTTCCTATTCCATAGCCACGATGGTGGCAACGCCGGGGCACAAGAACATTCCCTGCGCACCGTCAGGGTCTTAAAACCAGGATACAATAAGGGAAATTAGCCCGATCGCGGCAGTCCAGAAAAAAAGAGTTGCTAATAAAATAAACAGGCGGATATTCCCTACGGTTAATTTCATAAAGCTGTCGTCCATACTTTTACGAAAATAGTACATTGCCGGTCGCGATAGATAAGCATATCCATGGTTGCTTACTGTCGACATGCGCAATTTTATCTCTGGTAATTTAGTAACAAGGTATTTGTTGCAAACAACCTGTCGCTATTAAAGGATGATTCCAGAGTAAAGTAGCGCCCATAGGTAACTCTTTGATTATTTTGATCTCTCCCTGGCGCTGGCTATTTTGTACTGCTTTTTGGTCCCGTGTGAATTTATCTAATTAATTTAAGAGGTTACGAGACTGAATTCAAGTGTTAATCAGGCCCTGGCTGGGCGTTTTATGACCACGGGGCAAATGATGCTAATTTGTTAACAAAATGTTTATTTTTAAGTTTAATAGCGGGAATAATATTGCGCGGATATCCCGTATGGATGTGTTCTGAGAAATTTTTACCCCTAACAAAAATAAACACTTTATTTTATAACGCTCAGTCCGGCTGGTAGCCGCGTAAATATTTCACGCGATCCGGACTGAGTGTATTCTGCTCGTATGATATCAGCGCTTAGCGGAACGGCGGTTCGTTGAAGGTTCTCAGCTTGCGCGAATGCATGTGGTCGCCTTCGGCGCGCAGCAGGTCAATCGCCCGAATACCAATCTGCAAATGTTCGGAAATTGCCCCTTCATAGAATCGGTTAGCCTGTCCCGGTAGCTTAATCTCGCCGTGCAGCGGTTTATCGGAGACGCACAGCAGGGTGCCGTAGGGGACGCGGAAGCGATAGCCCTGGGCGGCAATAGTCGCGCTTTCCATATCGATAGCCACCGCGCGGCTTAGGTTAAAGCGCAGCGCTGAGGCCGAGTAGCGCAGCTCCCAGTTGCGATCGTCGGTAGTGACCACCGTTCCGGTACGCAGCCGCTGCTTTACCTCTTCGCCCGGCATGCCGCTGACCTGCTTCGTGGCGTCGTAGAGCGCGCGCTGAACTTCGGCGATGCTCGGAATAGGGATATCCGGCGGCAGCACCGCATCCAGCACGTGGTCGTCGCGCAGATAGGCATGGGCCAGCACGTAGTCGCCGATATTCTGGCTTTCACGCAGGCCGCCGCAGTGGCCAATCATCAGCCAGACGTCCGGACGCAGCACCGCCAGATGGTCGCAGATATTTTTGGCATTTGCCGGGCCGACGCCAATATTAATCAGCGTGATCCCCTGTCCGTCTTTGGTTATCAGATGCCAGGCGGGCATCTGGTGCTTTTTCCACGCCAGATCGGAAATCGCTTCCTCCGGTGCCTCCGTGTCCGCCGTTATCCAGATCCCGCCCGCGCAGGAGAGGGCGATATAGGGGCTCTCGGGATCGAGAATTTGGCTACAGCCCCAGCGCACGAACTCATCGACGTAGCGGGTGTAGTTGGTAAACAGCATATACGGCTGGAAATGGTCAACCGGCGTGCCGGTATAGTGGCGCAGGCGCGCCAGCGAGAAATCGACGCGGCGGGCGTCGAAGTGGGAAAGTGGATAGTATTCCGTCGAATGAAACAGGCCATCGGCGGTTTCATCGCCAATTTGCGACAGCTCGGTGGTGGGGAAAAAACGCGTCAGGCCGGCGCTCATTGAGCGATCGAGCGTGAGTTCAGAGCCATCAATAACGTACGGATAGGGGATCTCATGCTGCGACAGCCCGACGGTAATCGCGGCATCGTAATCCTGATACAGCATGGTGAGCTGCTCCAGCAGATAGGCGCGAAACAGTTTAGGGTTGGTGATGGTGGTGGTATAGCAACCGCTATGGGTGAAGCGACCCCAGGCCCGGGTTTTTAACGCTTTATGTTCCGCTCCGTCCCACGACACCGACAGCTGCGGGTAAACGAACAGTCCTTCCGCACGGGCGCTATTCTCGGGGAGGATATTATGGTGAATATAATCGCCGAGGGCTTTACGCAGCGCATTGACCGATTTTTCATAGAGCGCTTCGAGCTGCGTAAGCGCCTGTTCTGGGGTCAGCCTGGCGGCTTTCTGATTCATGACGTACTCCTTGTTTCTGCTCTGCTGACGTTTTGCTTAGTATGTCACAGACTGAAAAAGGCGCAGGACAATTTAACCCGCTTAGTTGAGAAAGTACTGAGATTAGAACCAGTTGATGCTGGGGGATGTCGATTAATGCGCGGTGATATTCGCGATGGCGCCCCAGCGTTCAGCGCTGAAATGCGTGGCGTTGAGCACTTTTAGGGTGATCGACTTATTGTCGTTAATGCAGTACAGGGCGTTAGCCAACGGCGTCAGCTTATCGCCCTCCTGTAGACGCCGGCCGCAGGAAGTGAGTTCCGCAATGATGGTTAGTTGGCCGCTTTGCAGAACCGCGTGGGTATGTGTAGACGTCGAGGCCTCGCGTAGTTTCTTAATCCACCATTCCATTTGTTTATTCCTGACCTGTTACACTCCGGCGATAATTCATGTTTGCTCCTCATCTGACAATAAGAACAGGCGGTTGGTTTAGTCTATGTTTAATAAGTGAATCGCAGGATCGGATTCCTTCTGCATAATAGCCCACCCTGGCAGCTAAAGAGATAATTCGGACAGAAATATGGCAATGATGCGTTTTACCCGGCTGCTGAATAAGTCGGGATTAAGATTAGTCTCGGTGGCGAAAAAAGCCATCATTGGGCTGCTGGTGGTCGTGATCGTCTTTTTTATTGGCCGTATTTACGAATCGCAGCGCGGTCCGGCGCTGCACCGCTGGCATACCTGGACGGCGAATGAAATGAGCGCCAGCGAGATTGACCGCGCCACTTTTGCCGAATACCAGACGCGGGAAGCGGCGATTTTCCGCGATATGAAAAGCAGCATTACCGACACGCTGAGCGACGATGAAAAAACGGCCATTAACCGCTTTTACGCGCAAAGTCTGGTCTATCCGGATAAGTTTCATCCCGACTGGAACCGCTCCTTTATTCTGCTGCCGCAGGGCAAACCGCGCGGCGCGGCGGTGCTGCTGCACGGCCTGACGGATTCGCCCTATAGCGTACATTATCTGGCGCAGCGCTATCAGCAGCAGGGATTTGTCGCCGTCGCGCCGCGGCTGCCCGGACACGGCACCGCCCCCGGCGCGCTCACCGCCGTGGACCGCGAAGAGTGGATCGCGACGACCCGGCTTGCGGTGCGCGAAGCGACGCGGCTGGCGGGGGATGACGCGCCGCTGCACGTGGTGGGCTACTCCAACGGCGGGGCGCTGGCGCTAAAATACGCCCTCGATAGCCTGGAAGATAAGTCGCTGCGGCGGCCGCAGCAGGTCATCCTGCTGTCGCCGATGATTGGCGTTACCGCCTTTGCGCGTTTTGCCGGGCTGGCCGGTTTACCTTCTGTATTCCCGGCTTTCGCCCGCGCGGCGTGGCTGAACGTCGTCCCGGAGTTTAATCCCTATAAATACAATTCGTTCCCGGTGAAGGCGGCAAGGCAGTCATGGCTGTTGTCGCAGGCGCTGCAGCAGCAAATCGTGCAGGAAGCGCAGCGTCAGCGGCTTTCTGAACTGGCACCGGTGTTAACTTTTCAGTCGGTGATGGATTCAACGGTGAGCACCCGGGCGGTGGTGGATTCGCTCTATCGTTATCTGCCGGATAACGGTAGCGAACTGGTGATTTTCGATATTAACCAGGCGGCGAATTTGCGCGCGCTATTTCGTCCCTCGCTCTATTCGGCGGTCAATACGTTATTGCCGCCGGCGCCTCGGCCCTACGGCACCACGGTGATTACCAACGCCGCGCCCGACACCTACGAGACGGTGGCCCGCACCACGCTTGCCGGGACGCGAAGCGAAACCGTGACGCCGCTGAATATCGCCTGGCCGCAGGATATGTATTCACTATCGCACGTGGCGGTGCCGTTCCCGCTGACCGACTCGCTCTATGGCCGCGAACCGGCGGAGAAAAATCGCTACGGGATCAGCATCGGTACGATCTCGTTGCGCGGGGAAACCTCAACCCTGAGCGTCGGGCTGGATACGCTGATGCGCGTCACGTCCAACCCGTTTTTCCCGTGGATGATGGCGCGCATTAACCATCATATCGCCTGTAGCGAGCAGGCGGATATCGCTGCCTGTCTCCGTTCGCAGGAGGCGGCCTCAGAATAGCGTGAGGTGCATCACGGTGCGGATGGCGATCCCGGCGATAGCGCCAATCGCGGCGAAGCGGAACAGGCGTACGAAGCGCGAGCTGACGCCCAGAAAGATGCCGATGCCGGGAAGATCGAACGTTTGCACTAGCAGGCCCGCCGAGGCGTTGATCTGGCTTACGGTCGCTTTACCCTGCTGGACGAGCTCGGAGACCACGCCGAAATAGGCCGTACCGCCGGCAACGCATTTGACCAGCGCCGGCAGCACGAAGTTAACCGGAATATTCAGCCACAGCAGCAGCGGCAGCAGCAGGCGCTGAAGCATCTCAATCAGGCCTGCCGCCTGCATAAATCCGACGATGGCCAGCGACAGGATCAGCATGGGCACCGCGCCGAGGGCCAGGCGGATGGCGTCGGCACCGGCGCTGTTGATAGCGGCGATAATCCCCTGGCTATTTTGCTCCGCCTCAGGCAGCGCGTCGGCCCGCACGTTTTCAACCATCGATAGCCTGCGGCCGGCGATATGCCAGGTGACCGCGGCGGCGCACAGCCCGCCGACAATCGAAATGATGATTGAGGCCAGCCAGTGCAGGCCGAAGGGCGTTAACGGGTAGAAAACGTTGCCTTGACCCATGGCGAAAAGCATCGCCAGCGTGGCGGCCATATGCCGGTCCGAAGCGCCGCGTTTATCCATAATCGCGAGGGTCGCCAGCGGGGCGGCGAAGCTGACAAAATTCATCTGAATCAGGGCAAAAGCGCTCATCCCGGTTAAGCCGAACGGCTTAAGCAGCGGGGCGAGCCAGCGAACGATGGCGTCCAGTACCCCGCGGACCTCCAGATATTTCATCACGATGAGCATGACGACCATGATTGGCAACAGCGTATAAAGCGCCACATCGACGGAGGTTTTCCCCGCCGACATAATAATGCTGATGAAGTCCATCTATTTCTCAATCACTGCGGGCAGAAAGGATAATTAGCGCCATCATAATCCCAGCAGCAAGGAAATGAAATCACCGCGGCGGCGCTCTCTGTCCTGAAACGGGCGTTTAACTGGACTTGCAATTAGCCCGGGACGGTGCAGAAAATTTGTTGGTTGATATTTGCAAAGCCTGTTTTTTGTTCCCAAACTGAATGAACACCGGGCGACTTTCTTTAAGGATAAAACGATGCGACGTTGTCTGCGGCTAGCGTGGGGAGTAGCGTTTATTTTCGCCTTGTCGGTACAGGCTGAAACGAAGGTCTATGGTGAGCAGCGCATCAGCGGCTGGTGGAGCTGGTTGAAAAACGACGTCTCGCAGACCTGGAATGAGCCGCAAAACTACGATTTATATCTGCCGTTTCTCAGCTGGCACAACCGCTTTATGTACGATAAAGAGAAAACGGATAACTATAATGAAATGCCGTGGGGCGGAGGTTTCGGCGTTTCCAGATATAACGCGGAGGGCAACTGGAGTTCGCTCTACGCCATGATGTTCAAAGATTCGCACAACGAGTGGCAGCCGATTGTCGGCTACGGCTGGGAAAAGGGCTGGTATCTTGATAGCCGTCGTGACTTTCGCCTGGGTCTTGGCGTCACCGCCGGGATCACCGCCCGCGATGACTTTGCCAACTACGTACCTCTGCCGATTATTTTGCCGCTCTTCTCCGCCAGCTACCGCCGTCTGAGCGTGCAGTTCACCTATATTCCCGGCACCTATAATAACGGCAACGTACTGTTTGCCTGGCTGCGCTACGGTTTTTAAATGCGCAGGCGGCCATGACCTGAACCGGCGAGCGTCAAATCGTAATCACTTTTTTGACCACCGAATTGGACAGCGCGAGCATCGAAATCAGTACCGAAGTGATAAACGTAAGGACAATCAGCATTAATTTTGTCCCCAGCGAGTTAATCGGGATAAACGCGGTGAGCAGGTGAAAAACGGAGTAGTGGAGAATATAGACGCCGGTCATCGTTTTGCTAATGGTGGCGAGAAGGGTCTCTTTAAACTCGCTGTTTTTGCGAAACCGCACGCCGTTGGCGGCAATAACCAGCGCAACCACCAGAATATAGATTTGTGAACCGGTCAGAATGAACGCATTTCTGTCGGCCTTAAACAGGGCGAAGAAGAAATGCCGCTCGTAAAACCAGGTAAAAAGGTAAATAAACGGAATGGCGATCATCGCGCCTTTGACCACTTTTTCTCGCCTGAGCCAGTCGGCGACCAGCGGGTCGCTGAACAGCTGACCGGTCAGATAAAACAGCAGCCAGGTCCACAGGCGGTACTGCGGCGCCAGGCTCAGCGCATGAACATCCGGGTACAGCGCGGACAAAAGATCGTAACCATACGAGAGCAGCAGCAGCGTGAACACCGCGGCAAAGAAGGCTGTGCGTCTTTGGCTGAGCCACTCGATAACCGGGTGAAAGGTGTAAATGACGATAAACGCAAATACAAACCACGGCTGGATAAGATAGCCGCGCTGGTAGGGCTCCCAGAGATAGTACACCGTCATCCAGAACAGAAAGACGATCACCACGCTTTTGATTTTGCCCAACTGCCATTGTGAGTCGTGGCGAGACTGTGAATCCAGATAGCCCGCCACCACAAAAAACAGCGGCGTGGCGATAGTGGAAATAAACGTCAAAAACCCGAGGATCCAGTGATAGTCATAATCATAGCTATCCCAGGTGTTGTAAATGGTGAAGAAGGTCACCGCCGTCATGCATCCCAGCGTTTTAATAATATTTAATCCGGTACTGTTCATGGTTGTCGCTTCATATTCTGATTGTGGAAACAGGCGTAGATTACCGGCAGAACCAGCAGCGTCAGAATAGTAGCAAAACCCAGACCAAACATGATAACGACCGCCATGCTCTGGAAGAAAACGTCGAGTAATAAAGGCGCCAGGCCGAGCACGGTGGTGAACGCCGTCAGCAGGATAGGGCGCAGACGCGAAGTAGCGGCATCAATAATCGCCTCCTGCTGCGCTTTTTCCTGTTTCTGCTGTTCAATCTCTTCTACCAGCACGATGCCGTTACGGATCAGCATTCCGCTCAGGCTCAGCAGACCGATTAACGCCATAAACCCAAAAGGGATCCCGGTGATTAAAAAGCCCGGCGTTACGCCAATCAGCGCCAGCGGCACGGTCAGCCAGATGGCGATCGCATTTTTCAGCGAACTGAACATCAGGACGGTGATGACAAACATCACCAGGTAACCCAGCGGCAGGGTAGTAAACAGCCCCTGCTGCGCCTCGCTGGAGTTCTCCGCATCGCCACCCCACTCAATGCTGTAACCGTGCGGCAGAGCGAGCGCATCAATCTGCGGCTTCACGCGGGACAGGATATCCCCCGACGTCTGGTGGCTGAGCGGGTCGGGATCGGTCTGTACCGTCAGCACCCGGCTGCGATCGCGGCGCAGGATTAGCGGATCTTCCCATTCGAGGTGAAAGCCGCTGACCACGTTACTGAGCGGAATATACTGCTGGCGGCTCTGGCTCCAGACCAGCACGTTATTCAGGTGATTCGCGTCCTGGCGCTCGGCGGCGGGCGGGCGGACGATCGTCGGCAGCAGGTCGGCTCCCTCACGGTACAATCCAACGCGGCTGCCGGAGAAGTTCATCTCCAGGGCGTTATCAATATCCTGTTTATCAACGCCTAACTCGCGCCCAAGCGCGGGGGAGTACTGCGGACGAATAACTTTGCTACGGTTTTGCCAGTCGTTGCGAACGCCGTCGGTGGCCGGGTCCGCGGAGAGGATATCGCCAACCTGGCTGGCGAGCAGGCGCAGACGGTCGGGGTCCGGACCTTTAATCCGCACCTCGATGGCGCTGTCGCCGGAGGGACCGAACATCACGCGCTTCGTGCTGGCGTTTACCTGCGGGTAGTTGCGCGCAATATAGCGATCCACATGCTGCGTCAGGGCGGCAATGCTGCGCTGGTCGTCCATGCGCACCATGATCTGCGCATAGTTGCTGTACTGCCGTTGCCCGCTGTAGGTGAGGATAAACCGCATGCTGCCCTGACCGACGGTGGCCACGGTGGTGACTACCCCGGGCTGGCCGTTAATGGTGGTCTCAATATCGCTGGTCATCTTTTCGGTGGTCGCGATATCGGTACCGTAGGGTAGCCAGAGATCGACAAAGAAAATCGGCGTATTTGACGAGGGGAAAAAGTTTTGCCGCACCGAGCCGAATCCCCAGATAGCGGCGGCCAGCAGCGCCGCCATGACGGTCAGCGTGATGGTTTTGCGCAGCAGAAGAGCACGCAGAGCCTGCTGGTACAGACGGTAAAAGCGCCCGCCGTACGGATTGGCGTCGGCCTGCGCCACCGGCTGTGATTGATTTTTAAACAGCCACCATTTAATCAGCACCGGGGTAATGGTCAGCGCCGAGAACCAGCTCAGCATGAGCGAAATCAGCAGCACCTGGAACAGCGATTTACAGTATTCGCCGGTCGAGTCCTGCGACAGGCCAATCGGCGCAAAAGCGAGAATGGCAATCACCGTGGCCCCCAGCAGCGGCAGCGCCGAACGGCGGATCACGTAGTTAATCGCCATGAGCAGCGTTGACCCCTGCTGGCGGGCGATCAGCACGCCTTCGACGATGACGATAGCGTTATCGACCAGCATGCTCAGGGCGATAATCAACGCCCCCAGCGAGATACGCTGCAGCTCGATACCCCACAGGTACATGATCAGCAGCGTACCGAGCACGTTGAGCGCCAGCGACAGGGCGATAATAATGCCGCTGCGTACGCCCATAAAGATCAGCAGCACGCCAACCACAATCGCCAGCGCCATCAGGAAGTTGGTGATAAAGCCGTTGACCGAATGGGCGACTTCCGCCGCCTGATCGTAGAACAGGTCAATGTTGATCCCGGCCGGTTTTTCCGCCGACATCTGCTCCAGCTTGCTTTCCAGCGCGCGGCCAACGTCAATCACGTTAACCCCGGGTATAAACGACACCCCCATAGTGACCGCCTGTCGGCCGTTGGCGTGGTAAATGCTGGAAGGCGATTCGCTCAGCCCGCGCGAGAGGGTGGCAATATCGCGCAGCCGCGTCGCCGTTGCCGAGCCGTGCGGGCTGATTAACAGGTCGCCAAGCTCGTCGAGGTTGGCAAACTCGCCCGTGGGATGCAGGCGAATCGATTCGCTGCCGGATTTAATCTCACCGGCGTTAGACACCACGTTCAACCTGCTCAGTATCGCCGCCAGCTGGTTGAGCGTGATTCCGCGGGCGGCCATTTTCGCCAGCGAGACATCGATGTTGATTTGCTGGGGGATCGCCCCGCCGATGGCGACTTTGCCGACGCCGGGGACCAGCACCAGTTCACGACGCAGCTGCTCGGCATAGCGAACCAGCTCAGGGTTGGTAAAGCTCTTGCCGGAGAGGGCAAAGAAAAAGCCAAAGACATCGCCAAAATCGTCGTTCACAAACGGAGCGGCGACGCCGGGAGGGAACTGGCGGGCGGCGTCGCCCACCCGGCGGCGCAGTTCATCCCAGATTTGCGGCAGCTCGCGGGAGTGGTAGCGCGAGGCGATATTGACGGTAATTTGCGACAGGCCGTTGGAGGAAATTGAGCTGACGTTGTCGAGATACGGCAGCTGCTGCAGCGCGTTTTCCAGCGGCAGGGTGACTTCTTCTTCCACCTGCTGCGCCGACGCGCCGGGATAGTGGGTGACTACCACCGCGGTTTTGATGGTAAACGCCGGATCTTCCAGGCGGCCAATATTCAGCAGAGCGAAGATCCCGCCGATGCCCAGCAGTAAAATGGTCAGCCAGACGCGGACCGGGTTGTTAATAAACTGGCGGGAAATATCCATTACAAACCTCGTTCACGCGTCCAGATACGAACCGGCTGTTGCGCATGTAATTCGCTGACGCCTGCCGCCACTACGCGCTCGCCGACGCTGAGCCCTTCGGTAATCACCACGCCCTGAGAGGTCACCGGGCCCACGCCGACTTTTCTCTCTTCCAGCTTGAGCTGGTCGCCGCTGCCCTGTACCACCCAGACGTGGGGCTCATTGCGCGGGCGATTATCCGGGTTAAACACCGCTTCAACCGGCACCACCACCGCGTTTTGACCGGCGCTGGCGGGCAGGTTTGCCAGATTGACCGTCACCGTTCCGCTTACGCCGCCCACCGAGGGAAAGTCGGCCGGCCTCGGCATAGTCAGTATGATTTGCCAGGTGAGCGTGCTGCTGTCGCTGCTGCCGGTATGTTCTTTGTAGTCGGCGGTAAACTGGCGATCCGGCATGGCGTTAATTTTGACGACAGGACGATACTGCGCGTTGCGAATATCCAGCGCGGTAAAGAGGTTTTCCGGAACGCTAAACACCACGTCGAGCAGATCGGTTCGCGTCAGGGTCACAATGGGCTGTCCGGCGGCGACAACCTGGTGGTTACGTACCGGCACGTTGGCGGCAACGCCGCTGAACGGGGCGGTCAACGTCATTTGCGACAGCTCTTCGCGGGCGATTTTCAGCGCGGCGTTAGCGGCGTCGCGGTTGGCCCGCTGGATATCCATTTCCGCCTTTGAAATCGCCTGACGCCCGGCCAGCGTCTGGAAGCGATCGAACTGCCGCTGGGCGAGGGTGGCGGCGGTTTGCCGTTCATTCACGCGCTGCTGCGCTTCCCGGGCGTTGAGCCTGGCAAGGGGCTGCCCCTGAGTAATATTGGCTCCCTGACGGACATCAAGAGATTCAATTTGGCCGCCGCGTTTGAAAGATAAATCGGTGGAGTCCCCGGACTCAATGCGGGCGGGAAATACGCGCTGCTGCGCATCACCGATAGCCACCACCTCGGCGACTTTGACCATCCGCGGTAACGGCGTAATTTCAGGCGCTTTCCGATCGCAAGCCGTTGTTATTAAAATAACAAGCGGAATGAGAGAAAAATAACGGTTCACTGTATTCCCCTCGAAGTAAAAGGCTATATTTTACATATTATTCACAATCGCTGTATTTATTCAGCGAGGGCCGAGACAACGAAGTAGGTAATTAAACCGGTAGCCGTACAGGCGATTATTGCCAGGGCAATAAACAGGCTCAGGCGAAACAGACTGTAACCGAACATCGTTCCTCCTTTAGCGCTAACGCTTAGCTAAGTAAATTCTTATCGTAATAATTATTGTGGGGCGACAGAAAGTGAACAAGCCACTGATAATGAGGATAGTCGTAGTAAAACGGAAATGTTAAAAAGAGCAAAAATTACGGCGATGGCGACGATTTTACGGGGTTTGTAGTCGAATTGTCTGGCTGCGCCTGACTCTGTGATATTTTTCAATATATTAATTGGCGACTTAATAATGTTTATCGTGGTGTGCTACGTTTAATTATACCTACACGTCTTGCAGATTTTGTTCTTGAGATCTTTTCCTCAGCGCCATTGCCCGGGCTGTTTTCACCACCTTTTTTAGGTAATAAAAGGATTGTCTCTATGTATAAAAATATCCTCGTGCCGGTTGATGTGTTTGAAATCGGTCTGGCGGACAAGGCCTTGTCCCACGCCCAATTCCTTGCGCAAAGCTCTTCGGGACAGATTCATCTGGTACACATCATTCCCTCTTTTTCTCCGGTGCTGACGCGCGGTTTTATTTCCGATGCACGAAAAATGGAAGACTATCTGATTAATACTGCTAAGGAAAAGCTGGCAGAGCTGATCAAGAAACTCGCGCTGACGGAAAAGGATATTCAGATTCACATTCGCAGCGGCAACATTCGCGATGAAGTGACCAAACTGGCCGATGAACTGAAAGCGGATGTGGTGATCATCGGTTCGCGCAACCCGAATATTCAGACGCATCTGCTGGGGTCGGAGGCGGCAGGAATCGTTCGCTATGCCCATGTTCCGGTTTTTGTGGTGCGTTAAGGGCGGCCTGAGGCTGTCCTGATTTCCGTTACAGGAGTGAGGAGATAACTATGAATACAGAAAAACCGGGCGGCCCGTTCTATCAGCTCTCCGTAGAAGAAACCCTGACCAGCACCAACAGCACTCCGGAGGGCATCAGCGGCGCCGAGGCGGCGACGCGTTTGCAGCAGTATGGCGAAAATGCGCTGCCGCAAAAAGCGGGAAAGCCGGCGTGGCTGCGTTTTCTGGCGCATTTTAACGATGTGCTGATCTATGTGCTGCTGGCGGCGGCGCTGCTGACGGCGGTCATGGGGCACTGGGTGGATACCCTGGTGATCCTCGGCGTGGCGGTGATTAACGCCCTGATCGGCCATATCCAGGAGAGCAATGCGGAAAAATCGCTTCAGAGCATTCGCAACATGCTTTCCAGCGAGGCGGTGGTTATTCGTCAGGGCAACCATGAAACGATCCCGACAACCGCTCTGGTCCCCGGCGATATCGTCGTCATCCGCGCAGGCGATCGCATTCCCGCCGACCTGCGGGTGATCGAAGCGCATAACCTGCGGGTGGAAGAGGCGATTCTGACTGGCGAATCGACGGTGGTGGAGAAAAGCACCGAGGCGCTCAGCGGCGAACTGCCGCTAGGCGATCGTACCAATCTGCTGTTTTCCGGCACCACGGTGAGTTCGGGCGGCGGAAAAGGCCTGGTGGTCGCCACCGGCGGCGATACCGAGCTCGGCCATATTAACCAGATGATGTCGGATATCGAAAAACACCGTACGCCGCTGCTGGTGCAAATGGATAAGCTCGGCAAAGCCATTTTTATCATCATTCTGGTGATGATGGCCGCGCTGTTTGTCTTCAGCCTGCTGTTCCGCGATATGCCGGTTTCTGAGCTGATGCTGTCGTTGATTAGCCTCGCGGTGGCGTCGGTGCCGGAAGGTTTACCGGCGATTATCTCGATAATCCTCTCGCTCGGCGTGCAAACCATGGCCCGTCAGAAGGCGATTATCCGCAAGCTGCCCACAGTGGAAACCCTTGGGGCGATGACGGTGATCTGCTCGGATAAAACCGGAACGCTGACCATGAACGAGATGACGGTGAAGGCCGTTATTACCGCTGATAACGTTTATCGCGTAGAGGGCGACAGCTACGAACCGGTAGGGAATATTCATCCGATCGATGAGCCCGATCCGATAACCGTTGCCCCCGGCACGCTGCTGGAACGCTATCTGCGCACCATCGATCTGTGTAACGACAGTCAGCTTATCAAAGACGAAAGCGGGCTGTGGAAAATTACCGGCGGCCCGACCGAAGGGGCGCTGAAGGTGCTGGCGGCGAAAGTCCCGCTCCCGACGGTCAACACCGAGCTGCGCAGCAAAATCCCCTTTGATTCACAGTATAAATATATGTCGACGCTGTACCGCATCGGCGATGAAGAGATGATTTTGATTACCGGCGCGCCCGATGTCCTGTTCCGTCTGTGTCAGCATCAGCAAACCGACCATGGCCTGGCGCCGCTCGATCAGCCTTACTGGGAAGCGAAAATCGAAGAGTACGCGCGGGAAGGGCTGCGGATGGTGGCGGCGGCGTGGAAACCGGCAGCCGACGGGCAAACGGAGCTTAGCCATGAGGATTTGCAGCAGGGCGTCATTCTGCTGGGGGTTGCCGGGATGATGGATCCGCCGCGACCGGAGGCTATTACGGCGATCGGCGACTGCCTGCAGGCCGGGATCCGCGTGAAGATGATCACCGGCGACCACCCGCAAACCGCGATGAGCATCGGCAAGATGCTGGGGATCGGCAATGCGGAAAACGCCATCACCGGCAGAGAACTGGAGGTGATGGACGATATTCAGCTCAGCGAAGCGGCGCAGAAATTCGATATTTTCGCGCGTACCAGCCCGGAAGATAAATTCCGCCTGGTGCAGGCGCTGCAAAGCAGGAAAGAGGTGGTCGGGATGACCGGCGACGGCGTGAACGACGCCCCGGCGCTCAAGCAGGCCGATGTCGGTATCGCGATGGGGATTAAGGGCACCGAAGTGACCAAAGAGGCCGCGGATATGGTGCTGACCGACGATAATTTCGCCACCATCGCCAGCGCCGTCAGGGAAGGGCGTCGGGTATACGACAACCTGAAGAAAACCATTCTCTTCATTATGCCGACCAACCTGGCGCAGGGGCTGTTGATCATTATTGCGCTGCTGGCGGGGAATTTAATTCCGCTGACGCCGGTGCTGATCCTGTGGATGAACATGGCGACCTCCGCCACGCTGTCGTTCGGCCTGGCGTTCGAAGCGGGCGAGAAGAACATCATGCGGCGTCCGCCGCGCGATCCCAAACTGCACGTAATGGACGGCTTTGCTATCTGGCGGGTGATTTTTGTCGGTTCGATGATTGCCGTCAGCGCCTTTGTGCTTGAAGCCTGGCTACAGCCGCGCGGCTATTCGCCTGAGTTTATCCGCACGGTGCTGCTGCAGACGCTGGTTACCGCCCAGTGGTTCTATATGCTCAACTGCCGGGTGGCGGACGGCTTCTCGCTGAGTAAAGGGCTGCTGGCGAACCGGGGGATCTGGATTGTCAGCGGGGTGCTGCTGGTGCTGCAGCTGCTGATTATCTACGCGCCGTTTATGCAGATGCTGTTTGGTACCGAAGCGCTGCCGTTCCGCTACTGGGTTATCACCTTTATTATCGGTTTTGTGATGTTCCTGATTGTGGAAGTCGAGAAGCCGCTGACCCGGAGATGGCGCACGGCCTGATACTGAGCAGAACGCGGCATTCCCGGTAGCCCGGCTAAGCGCAGCGCGAGCCGGGCTACCCGTGATGTGATGATGGGTTCCCCGGGCAGGCGCAACGCGCCGCTCCCGGGATAACCTCGTTGCTTGCAATTGAGACTGATATTAGCAATCATTATCACTACCGAGGGTGTGCTGGAAACAATCAACCGATGTCGCTTCGCAAGTTTTGTTTTGCTTCTCCGCCGAAAGGGCGGATTTTTATCGCCGCGCTGGTCTCCACGCTTTATGGCATTAACGCTTACGCCAGGCCGGATATGCGCCCGCTGGGGCCGAATATCGCCGACCGCGGTTCCGCGTATTATCACTTCAACGTTGCTTATTTCGATTCCCTTGATGGCGAACGGCATTATAAGGTCTGGACGGCGATACCGAACGCGGCGCCGCCCGCGCAGGGATATCCGATTCTGTACGCCCTGGACGGCAACGCGGTGATGGACCGGTTGTCCGACTCGCTGCTTGAGACGTTTACGCAAAAAACGCCGCCCGTTATTGTGGCCATCGGCTATCAAACGAATTTGCCCTTCGATCAGCCCGCCCGAGCCTATGACTACCGGCCGAAAGTAGAGGAGAATCCTGCCGACGCCGGATGGGACCGACGGAAGAGCGGCGGCAGCGAGGCATTTCGCCAGCTATTAGAAAATACCATCGTGGAAAAAGTTGAGCGCGGGATCGCGATCAACCCTCAGCAGCGGGCTATCTGGGGGCACTCCTATGGCGGATTATTCATCATTGACGCCTGGCTGGCGTCATCCCGCTTCCAAATCTATTTTTCTGCCAGTCCTTCTCTGGGACGGGGCAACGCCTCGCTGTTAGCAAAAATGGCCGAGGCGAAGGCGGATGCGTTTAACCGGAAGTCCCTGTACCTGATGGAGGGGGCGGTTGCGACCCAGCGGGCCTCTTCCGCGGGAGCAGAAGAGATCCGGGGCAACGTCCTGCAGACGGTTTCCCTGCTCAAGAAAAATGGCGTGGCGGTCAACTGGTGGCCCTATCCCGGGCTATCTCACGGGGAGATGTTTAGCGCCTCGCTGCAAAGCGCGCTGCTGGCGATGAGCGATTTTCCCCGGGGCTCGGGCAATTAGTCGAAGATGCATTTTCGCATACCGCCGAATGAGAGCAGGGCGCATTAACTGGCGAGCCCTGCTGTTTCGATGCTTAAGGCAGCTGACGATAGGCGTCGTCGGCGACCGGCTCCAGCCATTCGTTAGACGCACCTTCGGCAGGGACGGCAACGGCGATATGGGCAAACCAGCTATCGGCGGCCGCGCCGTGCCAGTGCTTGACGCCGGCGGGAATATTCACGACGTCCCCAGCGGTAAGCTCGCGCGCCGGTTGATTCCACTCCTGATACCAGCCGCGACCGCCGGTCACCAGTAAAATTTGCCCGCCTTTATGGTGGATATGCCAGTGGTTACGGCAGCCGGGCTCGAAGACCACGTTGCCGATAGTGACCCCTTCCGTGGAGAGCATATTCAGGTAGCTGGTACCCTGAAAATACTGCGCATAGGCCTCGTTTTTCTCCCCCTTGGGGAAGATACCGTTACCGTCAAATTGTTGGTTCATGATGTCTCCACATTTCAGTTTCGGGCTTTTAAGCGGCCCCTTACGACTCGTTGAACAAAGTGTAGAGAAGGTTTGATTAAATGATAAGATGCGCAAATATGAATACACTGGTGCACAGAATTCACCAATGATGAGCAAAGAAAAACTCAACGACCTGCAGGCTTTTGCCACGGTGGCTCACGAGCGCAGCTTTACCCGGGCGGCCGCGATTCTGGGTGTTTCACGGTCAGCGCTGAGCCATACGCTGCTGGCTCTGGAAGCGCGTCTCGGGGTAAGGCTGTTAATCCGCACCACGCGCAGCGTTTCGCCAACCGATGCCGGGAACCGTCTGCTGGCCGTTCTGGCGCCGCGGCTGAATGAAATCGAAGCTGAACTGGCTTCTCTGCGCGCTTCACGAGATAAACCCGCCGGAACGGTACGCATCACCGCCAACGATCATGCCATCGTCACCGTGCTGTGGCCCCGTCTGCGGCCTTTATTAACGCAATACCCGGATATTCATATTGAGTTCAGCGTCGGGTACGAGCTGACCGACATTGCCGCCCAGCGTTTTGATGCCGGCGTACGGATGGGCGATCAGGTGGATAAGGACATGATTGCGGTGCGCATCACGCCCGATGTGCAGATGGCGGTGGTTGCCGCCCCCGCTTATCTTGCCGGCAGGGCGGCAGTAAGACGTCCTGAGGAGCTGATGGCGCATAACTGCGTTAATTTGCGTTTGCCCACCCATGGCGGGCTTTACGCCTGGGAGTTTGAAAAGGGAAGTCAAAAGACCAGCGTTCGCGTTGACGGGCAAACCGTTTTTAACAATACCTTTCTGATGATTCAGGCCGCGCTGGACGGAGCAGGGATTGCCTATGTTCCTCACGACTTAGCGGCGAAATATATCGCCACGGGGGAACTGGTACCGCTACTTGCCGACTGGTGCCCTCATTTCCCGGGATACTATCTTTACTACCCGGGCCGACAGCATCTTCCGGCGGCGTTTACGCTGGTGGTCGATGCGCTGCGCTGGCACCGCAGGGGGTGATCCCGGCTGCGCGATGGCTGCCGGGCTTCTTAAACAGAGATTCTCTGGCCGGGATGGCGTTACTTATTGTTGGAATTGGGGACATGCTGCTGCATCAATTCAACGATCCAATCAATAAAAACACGCAGTTTGGCGTTGACATGGCGGTTTGGCGGAAACGCCAGGTACAATGGCATTGGACTGATACGCCATTGTTCAAATAACGGAATTAAAGCGCCACTGGCCCGATGTTTTGCCGCCATATAGGTTGGCAGCGCAATCACGCCTAAGCCAGCGAGCCCCGCTTCGAGGTAAGCATTGCCATCATCCACGGCAAGTACATAGCGGCCTGTGATTTCAATATGTTCACTCCCACTGCGCAGGACCAGAGGCTCAATCTTACCGGTGCGCGAGGACAAGAATCCCACTATGCGATGGTCGGTGTTTTCCAGCTCTCGCGGGTGCGCAGGGGCGCCAAGGCGTCCCACATAGCCAGGGGCGGCGTAGACGCCGATTTGCAAATCGCCGACATGGCGCGCGATCAGGGACTGGTCGTTGATGTCGCCACCGCGCAGGACGCAATCCACGTTGTCGCCGATCAGGTCGACCACCCGGTCGCTGACGCCCATGTTGAACTGGATGTCAGGGTAGCGCGCGTGGAAAGCCGGTAGCGCCGGTACCAGGACGAGGCGGGCCAGCGGACTGGGCACATCCACCCGTAGCCGTCCCCTGGGCGTCATCGCCGCACTGGACAGGCTGTTTTCAGCATCCTCCATGTCCGCCAGCAGGCGGATGACGCGCTCGTAGTAGACCGCGCCATCGGCAGTCACGCCGAGCCTGCGGGTGGTGCGATGGAGCAACTTGACGCGCAGGCGCGCTTCCAGCTGCTGAATGAGCTGCGTCACCGTGGTTTTACTCATATGAAGCGTTTGGGCAGCCTTTGTGAAGCTCCCTGCCTCCACCACGCGAGCAAAGGCGCGCATCGCATCGAAACGATCCATTCCTTATCCCCCTTTTCACCGATTGTTTGGATTTTACAAACAATGATGGACAAAGTCGCTTGTTTATCCGCCCGATCCCGCACCTGTAAAGTGTCTTTACGTTCACCGGGCTGATTTTGCCCCATTGCAGAGGTACAAACATGACAGCACGCGAAGCCGTTTTTCCCCTCGGTCGGCAGGCGCTCTATGAGCGCAATCGCTATTCACCGGCCATCAAATCCAATGGTTTCTTGTTCGTTTCCGGGCAGGTTGGTAGCCGCGAGGATGGTTCGCCTGAGCCCGAACTAAAAGCGCAGGTCAGGCTGGCATTCAATAATCTGAATGCTGTTCTCGCGGCTGCGGGCTGCACGTTCGGTGACGTGGTTGACGTGACCCTCTTTGTCGTCGATCCCGAGTCAAATCTCGACGCTATCTGGAGTATCCTGCCAGAATATTGGGGGGAAGCGCCTTACCCTACGTTGACCGGGATCGGCGTGACGTGGCTTTACGGATTCCAGTTTGAGATTAAGGTGATTGCCAGGCTGCCCTGCGCGTGACGGGGCTTTCCGCCAGTCAAAAGATAAGACAGAGGAGAATTTATGAAAGCAGCGGTCTATGACGTGGAAGGTTCTCCCGGCGTCCTGAAATATGTCGATGTCCCGGAGCCGGTCACAGGGTCCGACGACATTCTGATTTCTGTCGAGGCTATCTCGATTGAGGGTGGCGATTTGATCAACCGCCGTTCAACGCCGCCGCCGCTTCCTTCATGGATCGTTGGCTACGCGGCCGCGGGCACAGTTGTTGCCGTCGGATCGAAAGTCCGAAGCCGTACGGTTGGGAACAGAGTCGCTGCTTTTCACATGCAGGGATCGCATGCGGAACGTTGGGCTGTGCCCGCGGAACGCACCTGGCTTATACCCGATGGGGTGGGAATGGCAGAAGCGGCGGCGTTGCCGATTTCTTTTGGAACCGCGCATCATTGCCTTTTCACACGAGGCATGCTCCGGCAGGGAGAAACCGTTCTTATTCAGGCCGCAGCGGGTGGCGTGGGGCTCGCGGCCGTTCAGCTTGCCTCACAAGCAGGCGCAACGGTCATCGCCGTGGTAAGCGGAACGCAGCGACGAGGTCGGTTGCGTGAACTTGGTGCCGATCATGTTGTGGATCGTACAAAGGATAACATCGTGGACAGTGTCCGACAGTACACCCATGGTACCGGTGTTGACCTCGTCATCGATCCGGTGGGAACGACGTTGCCTGTTTCGCTTTCTGCACTCGCTCCGGAAGGACGTCTGGTCTTCGTCGGTAATGCCGGCGGCAACAGTCTGACTGTCGACTTATGGCCGGCAATGCAGTCTAACCAGACGCTCATGGGGGTATTCATGGGACCTCTTTTTGCAAGGCATGGAGTTCGAACAAGCGTGGACGAGATGCTGCAGGCTGTAGCAGCAGGGCGCGTCACGGTTGTCATTGACCGCATCTTCCCCCTGGCTAACGCTGCCGCGGCCCACGAATTTGCTGAGACAGCGAAACCGCTTGGCCGGATCGTGATGAAGCCATGACGCGCGTTTGACCAGGATGAGTGCGTGGCGGCAGGATGCTATTAGCAGCGTTTTTCGGATGGTACTAACTTTCTGATTTTGAGGCGTTAAATCCGGTCAGGGTTCATACGATAATTGGCGCGTATCAGTCTGCCAACCCTTTGGGCCAGTGTGGGCGGCAAGCCCACGGTGTGGACATTGAATTTGAATTAAAAGAGCCCTTAAGTCTGCCCCTGACTTTCCCACTTTTTCGAAATCTTTATCTCTTTTTCTCATTTGTCAATAAAAGGTATATGCCCGCAAAATCAGGTCTAAGGCAGGGCGGGTGTTGCTCTATAAATGATAAAACCCCTCTGATGGCCTTGCCTCTTTTACCGCACCTCTTTTGTGGTTTTCACAGCTTTTAACCAGGAAAAGGCTTCTTTATGACGTTATCTAAATTACTGCTCCCTTTGCTGATTGCCGGAAATCTCTCTTCTGCATGGGCTGCGGAGCAGGTTGTTCCGTCTTCGACCACCTTTCATGTCACCGCTGATGATGCGCTGAAAAGTAAGCTTCCGGCGGACATCGCCAAACGCGGATATATTGTTGCAGGTACTAATCCGAATACTCCGCCAACCACTTTTTTCCAGGAAGACAATAAAACGCTCGCCGGGCGCGAGATTGATGTGATGAATGCCGTGGCGGCAAGGCTCGGTGTGGAAGTGCGCTGGCAGGATACCGGCGGTTTCGACAACATCATTCCGGGGCTGAAATCCGGTCGCTATGACGTCGCGCTATCCAATATCAATGCCACCAAAAAACGTCTCGAGCAGGTCGATTTCGTCAGTTATTACGATGCGTCGCGCCTGGGGGTGATCTCGCGTAAAGACGCAAACATTGCGCCATTTACCTCTTTTGACGCCGTGTGCGGGCAGGAAGTGGGCGCAGGAGCGGGTACTACGCAGATCGGGCGCCTTGAAGCGGCCAGCAAAATTTGTACTGATGCCGGTAAACCCCCGATCAAGATTGCCGTATTCCCGGATCGCCCTTCAGGCGTACAGGCCGTGGTCAGCGGTCGGGTACCGATGTTCTTCGGCCCGTATGAAGGTCTGACGTATCAGGTTAGTCAGGTCAAACCGCTGACGCTGACCGGCACCATTCATGTGGATGATGCGCCTGTATCTGTGGCGTTCCCTAAACAGTCGGGGCTGGAAGAGGCGGTGCAGGCATCCCTGAACTCGCTGATCAAAGACGGCACTTACCAGCAGATCCTCGATAAATGGTCCATCGGTTTTGGCGCAGTCAAAGAGTCAAAACGTAATGAAGAGATTTTCGGATGAGCAGTGAAACACACGATCAGCAGGCGGAAGAACTACGGATCGTCGGTAAAAAATATATCGGGCGCTGGATAAGCGCCCTGATCGTATTGCTGATATTGCTGGCTATGGGGAACTCCATGCTCAGCAATCCGCGTTTTGAATGGTCGGTAATCGCCGAAAACTTTGCCGGTCCGTCAATCATTCAGGGCGTACTGATGACGTTGCAGTTGACCGCAATTTCCGTGGTTTTTGGTTTTGCAGGCGGCACGGTTCTTGCGCTGATGCGCCTGTCATCCAATCCGGTGCTGGTCGCTGTCAGCTGGGGTTATACCTGGTTTTTCCGGGGGGTGCCGATGCTGGTCCAGTTGTTTCTCTGGTACAACATTGCCGCGCTTTACCCGAATATTTCGATTTCGCTGCCGTGGGCAGGTGAAATCTGGAGCGCTTCCGCGAACTCACTGATTAGCCCGTTCAGCGCCGCCGTGATTGCATTAGTCATGCATCAGTCTGCCTATGCCGCAGAGATTATCCGCGCCGGTATTCAGAGCGTCGGCACCGGGCAAGTCGAGGCGGCACGCGCCCTGGGTTACCGCCCGTCACAGATATTCCGCCACACCATTTTGCCGCAGGCGATGCGGGCTATTCTGCCTCCTGCGGGGAATGAAGTGATCGGTCAGCTGAAAACCACCGCGGTCGTTTCGGTGATTTCATTACAGGATGTGCTGTTCTCGGCGCAGATTATTTATCAGCGCACCTATGAAGTGATCCCGCTGCTGCTGGTCGCCACATTATGGTACCTGTTGCTGACGTCGTTGCTGTCGGTGATTCAGTATTACGTCGAACGACATTTCAGCCGCAGCAGCCACAGGAAGGTAAAACGTAAAGTCACGAAAACCGGCGCAGCCCGCACGGTCAGCACCGTCAGTCTCAGCGCAGGAGAAACCAGCCATGGGTGAGGCCATTGAATTTCGCAAAGTCACCAAGCGTTTCTCCGGTAATACCATACTGGATGAAATCAGCCTCGATATTCCGGCCGGTTCGGTCACGGTGATCCTCGGGCCTTCTGGTTCAGGGAAATCCACCTTGCTGCGCTGTATCAATCATCTTGAAAAACTCGATGGCGGCACAATCCGTATCGGAGGTGAACTGGTCGGTTATCAGCAGAAAGGTTCCGCGCTGTATGAACTGAGCAGCCGCAAAATTGCCGCACAGCGCAGCCGTACCGGCATGGTGTTTCAGCAATTTAACCTGTTTCCGCACCGTACGGTTTTGCAAAATATTATCGATGCACCGCTGCGGGTGAAGAAGCAAAACCGTCAGCAGGTAGTCAGTAAAGCCCGCGCGTTGCTCCGGCAGGTCGGCTTAGACAACCGCGAAGATGACTGGCCTCAGCAGCTTTCCGGTGGCCAGCAACAACGCGTGGCAATTGCCCGTGCGCTGGCGATGGACCCGGAAGTGATGTTATTCGATGAACCGACCTCCGCGCTGGATCCCGAACTGGTGGGCGAAGTGTTGCAGGTGATCAAAAAGCTGGCGCATTCAGGGATAACGATGGTGATCGTCACCCACGAAATCGGCTTTGCACGTGAAGTGGCGGATAATGTCATTTTTATGGAGGGCGGAAAAATTGTGGCGTCAGGGCCGACGAAAAGCGTGCTGGATGAAACGGAGAACGTCCGTGTCCGCCATTTTCTGTCGACTGTTTTATAACGTTATTCCTTAACCCGTTTCCCAAACAACATCTCTGCAAGCCGTGGCAGACTGTCGCGGCTTTCCAGCCTGCTCAGTGCCACGATTTCTGTCCGCTGTGCGTCAGTGAAATCCGGCAAACAGGTGCGCAGTTTCGCCGGCAAATCAAACGGGATCGCCAGACTTTGCTGACGGGTGAAACGCCGTTGCAGCAGAGTGCCGTCGCGCAGGAATACCGTCACCTGATGAAAACGCGCAGCGGGGTTCAGCTCGTCCGGCGGTGCGGAGAAATCCGGGCAACGCGAGACACGCTCTGCCAGTGCGGCAATGTCGGCTTCCACCGCTTGCGGGGTGAAATCCTCTAAGCGTAAGTCTCCGCGCAGCAGACAGGCTGCAATCACGTATTCCAGGCTGAACCGCGCTTCAACGCCGGTTGCCGGTTTTCGTACCGACGCCGCAATATCACCGCCCGGCGGGAAAGACACCTCTATCCGTTCGATGGCGCCGATCAGTGCATCTGTGCCTTGACCGGTTTGCAGCCAGTCATAACGAATAGTCCGCGCGGCATCGGCAGCGCTGTGCGTGCCACCGCAGGTCGGATAGGGTTTGAATTCCAGACCGGGCGAGACAATCCGCCACGGCGCGCCCCAGTCTGAAATGAGTTTTTCCGGCTGTTGCTGACCGGCGCAGTAAGCCGATAAAAAGCTGTCAAGCACGTTGTCTGCCTGGCCGTGAAAGCCTGCCAGCGTCAGCTGTGTGGCAATGACGGCGGTCTGCGCCGCCAGCCCGGCGTGCAGCGGTTTGACGTCACTACCGAACTGCGCACGTAACCCTGCGGACTGCGTCGCCGCTAAACCCAGAATCAACGCCGTTTGCCGTTCAGTGGCATCCACCAGCCGCGCACAGGCAGCGGAGGCCGCAATCGTGCCGAGCGTGGCGGTATTGTGAAAACCGAGTTTGTAATGCTGAGAACCGGCGGCCAGCCCGAGGCGTCCGGCCATTTCCACGCCGGTCACGTACGCATCGAGAAACTGCCCGCCGCTGATGTCTGGCCGTTGTGAGGCCAGCGCCAACAGCGCGGGCAAAATCACCACGCCGGGATGGCCGCGAAAGTCGGGATGGAAATCATCAAAATCCAGCGCGTGACCGGCATATCCGAGCAGTAACGCGTGGGTGGCCCGATCGCCAGCGCGGTAAACCTGATGCAAACTGTTTAGCCCTGCATCGGGTAAATCGCCGCGTAAAACCGGCAGGGTAACCGCCAGAAAATCCAGTAACCCTTCGCGGGCTGCCTCATGAGCGGCTGGAGTAGGGGATGAACTGACGATAAGTTTCGCCAGCGACTGCGTTAATGTCATAAGTGTATTTCCCGCTTCAGGCCCGAATGACCGGAGATAATAAATCAACGAAATGTTCACGCTCGCAAAGAGCATGCAATTGCGCCAGAAGGGCGTCTGAAACTAAACACATCGGGATCACCAAACGCGGCCGTATCCAGCGCCAGAAAGAAATGCCCGATATTGGGCATTCCCCACCCGGTAAAAATGATCATGGCTTGCTGACGAAGTCATTGCGCCGAAAAATGTCTCTGCTTATTCAATCTTTTTTTTCTTTGCTGAGAATTTCCGCACTCAGCGTTTGCAGTGCCTGTACCGCCAGTTGCGACAGGTAATGTGCAGTCGGAAACAGGGCGCGATCGTCAACGCGAAATTGCGGATGATGCAGCGCGTAAGGACCTCCGGAGCCGATCATGATGAACGCGCCGGGTAATTTTTGCTGATAGAACGCGAAGTCTTCGCCAATCGGGCTGGCTTCAACGCGACGGGCTTCGAAGCCGGAGCCTTCGCCTCGCGCCAGCGCGAAATCCACCCACTTAGCCGTATTGACCACTGACGGCGGGCCTGGCTGCCAGTCCAGGCTGATGTCGGTATCAAATGCCGCAGCGATGCCTGCGAGAACCTGCCGGAAACGGCGCTCGATCAGTTCTCGTGTATCCTGATTAAAGGTGCGGACAGTGCCTTCCAGCCAGGCGGAATCCGGGATTACGTTCCAGGTACTGCCACTGTGAACCTGAGTGATGGATATCACCGCGTTGTGTGCGGACGGCACGTTGCGGGCGATCAGGGTTTGCAGTGCGGAAATCACCTGTCCGGCGATAATAATCGGGTCGTTGCCTTCGTGCGGACGTGCCGCGTGGCTGCCGGTACCGGAAATGGCGATCGCAAAGCGATCCACGCCCGCTGTTAATGCGCCGTCTTTGCTGCCGATAACGCCGACCGGCAAAGAGGGATCGTTATGAATGCCGAAAATGACGGCGGCGTTATCGAGCGCGCCGGTATCAATCAGCGCCGGGGCTCCGTGACCGGTTTCTTCCGCCGCCTGAAACAGTATGCGCACCGTGCCGGAAAGCGACTCTTCCTGCGCTTTCAGCAAAATCGCCGCGCCGAGCGCCGCCGAGGTGTGGAAATCGTGGCCGCAGGCGTGCATCACACCGGGATTTTGCGAGGTGTAATCCACGCCGGATTGTTCTTCAATTGGCAGAGCATCGATATCAGAACGTAGCACCACCAGTTCACCGGGATTGATGCCGCCAATTTCTGCTACCAGACCGGTTTTGAGCGGCAAATCCAACACGCGGATTTGATACTTCTCCAGTGCCTCCCTGATGCTGGCGGTGGTGTTAACTTCTTCGTTGGACAGTTCCGGATAGCGGTGCATGTGGTGGCGGAAATCCTGAATGAACGCCGCCACAGGCTGATGGTCTTGCGTGATATCTGACATTTAAACTCCTGTAGGTGGCTGACGTTCCAGCCAGCGGGTGTGGCTTTTTTCATCGAGAATTTTTTTCAGGTACAGCGTGATATGCCCTTTGCCGAGGTCTCTTTCGAAGACCGGTTGAAAACCCAGTTTCAGGTACATGTCGCGCAGCCACGGATGGCTGGTGGCGGTGCCGAGGGAGTAAGCCGGGGCTTTCAGTTCGCGGATCAGAATGTTGTTTTCCAGCCAGCCCAGCAGTTTTTTGCCGAGGCTCTGACCGGTGTAGTCCGGATGCGTGCCGAACCAGCCAATATGCGGCAGGCCCATCGGCCCAGGCATTGCGCCCCACGGGAAACGCAGGGTGACAGAAGCGACCATTCGATGGTCATCAAACAGCGCAAACACCGCATGATCGTCGAGATGTTGCGTCACGCGTGCCAGATCGGCGGTGGCCGCATCAAACTGAATCCCGAGCGCTTTAATGGGCGCGTAGGCGGCCAGCATCAGCGCCAGATAATCGTGTTTATCATCCAGCGTCAGACGCCTGAAATGGTGCGTCATAACCCGTGCTCCTCAGGAGAACTCAGATGACCGGACTGCACGGCAAAACGGATGACGTCATCGACTTTTTGCGCGGCGCAGCCGGTGTAATGAGCCGGATCTAACCAGTAGTCAAGATCCTGTTCAGTAATACTGGCTGCCAGCACCGGATGCGCAAGCAGAACAGTTTTAAATGATTGCCGTTTTTCAAACGCCTGCATGGCACAGTCATACACCAGATGATGTGCAGTTTGTTTGCCGAGTTTTTTACCGACCTCAAACATCACTTTTTCGGACAGCAGCAGGCCGTCCTGCATCTGTAAATTCGCCAGCATACGGGCTTTATTGACCGTCAGGCCGGAGAGAATCGCTTGGGCATTTTGCAGCTGGGCAGAGAGATAAATCGAGATTTCCGGCAGTGTGATCCACTCGGCGCGCCAGCTCATCGCATCACGTTCATGCTCCACGTGCATTGACTGATAAATCAGAGATGCGCTGTGCAACAACGGTTGGGTCAGGCTGGCGAGACCTTCGAGGGCTGCAGGATTGCGTTTGTGCGGCATGGTGGTGGAGCCGATTTTTCCACTGCTGAATGGTTCTTCGATTTCATTAATTTCGGTGCGCATCAGGTTGTAAAGTTCGTTGCCAATTTTGCCCAGCGTGCCGCTGATCAGCACCGCCACCGAGGCGTATTCAGAAAAGCGGTCACGCGCGGCCTGCCAGCCGATATTCGGCGTATTAAGGTTCAGGCGCGCCAGTGTGCGGCGTTCAACTTCCGGACCCGCTTCGCCCAGTGCGGCGTAGGTACTGATCGCTCCGCTGATATTGCCGGTCAGCAGGCGCGGCGTGATGGCGTCCAGGCGGTCGAGATGGCGGATAAATTCATCCAGCCAGACGGCGACTTTAAAACCAAATGTGGTCGGCAGCGCCTGCATGCCGTGGGTGCGGCCAGCCATCAGCGTGTACTGATGCTCGCACGCCAGAGATTTCAGCACATTCGCCACGGCGGTACTGTCACGGACGATCGCTTTCAGGGTTTGTGCCAGCTGTAAAACGGTGGCGGTATCGACGATATCCTGCGTGGTCGCGCCGTAATGAATGTATTCCCCTGCGTCACCACATTGCTGTTGTAGTGCGCTGA
This sequence comes from Klebsiella sp. GW_Kp182, assembly GCF_040062275.1. NCBI lineage: Bacteria > Pseudomonadati > Pseudomonadota > Gammaproteobacteria > Enterobacterales > Enterobacteriaceae > Klebsiella > Klebsiella sp. GW_Kp182. The sequence goes on from NZ_JBEAFQ010000002.1 coordinate 317,418, forward strand.
GCACCGGCATCAGGGAATGCTTCATCTGCGAGCCAGAAGCGGCGATATCCTCAATATTCAGCTTGCCGGCATCGGCCAGCTCCGCAATGGTCAGCGCGGCCTGTTGCGGGATTACACCCAGTTCACCTTCGGCTAATGCCAGCGCAACTTCGACATTTATTTGCTGTGTCAGGCGATTTTGCTCTGACCAGATTTCCCGCATTTCTGGTGTGCCAAAATTGTTACCAAGTAAAAGAAAATCTATCGGATGTGAGGACATAATACTCTCTTCTTATATAAGGGTTAATTAACGTTGTTTTTAAGGCCGTAATTAAAAACAAATCATCGAAATAGCGTATCAGGTATAGGAAGATGCCAGATGCGTCTGTTTTCATTGCGTTAAATTAGCCCTGCCTGACACTATCATTTCTTTGATCCAGCACAGCATGCAAGGGGTTTATCGACTATAGCAAAAATCAATCTATGCTATTGAGAATAAGTTAATAAGGATCCCCACTTAGCACTTTGTTAATTTTTTCAATTCTCGTAGGATGTTTTTAATAACACTTGAATATATCCCATATCAAATTCCTGTTTAATTACGGGCAGTTTCTCTTTAACCAGACGACAAATACAGGGCATCGATGTGTTCGCCATAAAATCACCGCAGACCTATCATCATCAGCCCGGCCTGCTTTCACGTACCGGTGAGCTGCTTGCCGTTCATTCCTCCGATATCGCGATCATCACCAGCCCGAAAGCGTGGCGGGCGGTGAATCCGCAACTGGAAACCAGCCTGAAGGCAGCCGGTATTCGCTGGCAGGTCAATTTTCTCACCACGGAATGCACCGATGCGGCTATCGAAAAACATCTGGTCAGCGTGCGGGAACAAAACGCCACGCTGGTGCTGGGCATTGGCGGTGGGCGGGTGCTTGATTGTGCCAAAGCGGTGGCGAACCTGCTGACCGACGTCGGGCTGGTGACAATACCGACAGTTGCCGCGACCTGCGCCGCCTGGTCGCCGGTCAGCATCATTTATAATGAGCACGGCGGGCATGTGCGCAGCCAGCCATTGTCGCGTATGCCACTTATGCTGCTGGTCGACACGAATGTGATTGCGCAAAACGATGTGCGTTATCTCAAAGCAGGCATTGTGGATGCGCTGGCTAAATGGTACGAATTCCGCCCGTATAAACAGAAAAGCGACGACAGTCTGGCGCTGAACCTGAAAGTGCAGGCCGCACAACTGGCGGTGGACGTCTTTGAACAATATGGCGCTCAGGCGGTGAAAGACAACGCCCGTCATGAAGTCACGCCGGCGCTGATGAAAGTTATCGACGCTAATATCGCGGTGGCAGGTATGGCTAACAGCATGCGCGATGAAACCCCCGCGCCGGGCGTGGCGCACGCGATCCACAACCGTTTCACCCATCAGCCGGAATTGCATGACTGGCTGCACGGCGAGAAAGTGGGTTTCGGGTTGCTGGTGCAGTCGCTGATGGAAAGCTATAACGGCCAGCCGGAGCTGCAGTTGCTGGGGTTGTTGCGTGAATATGGCGCGCCGCTGGCACTGCCGCCACTGAATGGCGACCGGGACACGATCATCGCGGCCATTGCCCGCGAAGTGAAATTCTCCACCGAAAATGCCGACCGTTTGCCGTTCTCAGTGGCAGCGGAAAATATCGAAAAAGCCCTGCGGGCAACTGAAGTTCATCATTATTCTCAGGGATAACGCCATGACCTCTTCTTCATCTTCTTCAGAAAACACGCGTAAATTGCGTCTTGGTCTGTTTGTGCAGCCGCTCGGGCATCACGTCAGTGGCTGGCGCTTAACTGAAAACCTCGGTTCGCCGACCGATATCGACTGGCTGACGTGGATCGCCAGAAAAGCCGAAGAGGGTAAATTCGATATGTTCTTCATCGGCGATGCCCTGGCGACCAGCGTCTACCGTTTACCGTCCACCATGGCGCGGCTTGAACCGCTGACCTTGCTGTCGGCGCTGGCGGTACAAACCCGCCATATCGGGCTGGCCGCCACGGCTTCAACGACATTCAGCGATCCGTTTAATCTGGCACGCAGCTTTTCTTCTCTCGATCACATCAGCCACGGCCGGGCGGCGTGGAACGTGGTGACGTCGTTTTCAACGGACGTGGCGCGTAATTTCAGCCGTGACGATATGCCCGCGCATGCCGAACGTTACGCCGTGGCGCATGAGTTTCTCGAGGTGACGTTCAAACTGTGGGAAGGCTGGCAGGAAGGGGCGGTACAGCCGGACAATGCCAGCGGTCAGTATTTCGTCAATGAGAAAATCAATCCGGTGAACCATCAGGGCAAGTATTTTCAGGTACAGGGGCCGCTGAATATTACCCGTTCGCCGCAGGGGCGTCCGGTAATTATCGAAGCGGGTTCTTCCGCTGACGGCCAGAAACTGGCAGCGGCCACCGCCGAAGTCGTGTTTACCGCTGCCGCAACGCTGGAAGAAGCGCAAACATTTTACCGTGCGCAGAAACAGCAGGTGAAAGAGGCCGGACGTAATCCGGAGCATATGCTGATTTTGCCGGGTGTAATGCCCATTGTCGGCCGCACGCGGGAAGAGGCGCGCGAAACCTGGCACGAACTGAATTCGCTGGTGGATATTGATAACGGCATCCGCCAGCTGTCCACTCGCTTTAATATGGATCTGAGCGTGTTTCCGCTCGACGGGCCGGTGCCGGATGTGCCTGCCGGTGAAGGTAATCAGAGCCGTGTGAAACTGCTGACCGATCTGGCATATCGCGAAAATCTGACCTTACGTGAACTGGCCGCAATTGCTGCCGGTTCGCGTGGGCATCGCGTGCTGGTCGGTACGGCGGAAGATATCGCCGATGATTTCCAGCACTGGCTGGAAGAAGGCGGAGCAGACGGTTTCAACATCATGCCTGCAGTGATGCCGGAACAGCTTTCGCTGTTTGTTGAGCTGGTGATCCCCGAATTACGTCGCCGTGGGTTGTTCCGTGAAGAATACGAATTCAGCACGCTGCGTGAAAACCTCGGTCTGCCTGAGCCTGACTTTAACCCTCAGACTTAACTTTAGCGTTGGAAAATTACGATGACGATTTCTTTGTCAGACCGCGTTCAGCGCGTGTCTCTTTCCGCCAATGCGGCGGCGAAACAGCGCACCAATGAACTGAAAAGAGCCGGGGTGGATATTTTGGATCTCACCACTGGCGAACCGGATTTTGATACACCCGATCACATCAAACAGGCAGCATACGAGGCGATTGCGCGTGGCGAAACAAAATACACGCCGACGCCGGGGATTCCGGCGTTGCGTGAGGCGGTGCAGCAGAAATTACAGCGGGAAAACCGGCTGGAATTCGCTGTTGCAGACATCATTATTGCCAACGGTGCCAAGCAGGTCATTTTCAATGCCTTTGCCGCCACGCTTAATGATGGCGATGAAGTGATTGTACCGGTGCCGTACTGGCCGACATTTCCGGACAGCGTGCGGTTTAACGGCGGCACGCCGGTGTTTATCGAATGCCATCTGGAGCAGGGTTACAAACTGACGCCGGAACAACTGGCTGCCAGCACTACATCGCGTACCCGCTGGCTGGTACTCAATCATCCGGGAAACCCGAGCGGTGCGGTATATTCTACCGCTGAATTACAGGCGCTGGCCGCCGTCCTGCGCGGGCATCCGCAGGTGCTGGTCATGCTCGATGACTTATATGAGCAGATTCTGTTTGATGGCTGTGAACATCAGAATCTGCTCAACGTGGCCGATGATTTTCAGGCGCGTAGCCTGCTGGTGGGCGGCGTATCCAAAACTTATGCGATGACCGGCTGGCGGATTGGTTTCGGTGCCGGGCCGAAGGCGCTTATTACCGCCATGACCGTGGTGCAGTCGCAAATCAGTTCCGGTGCCAGTTCGGTGAGTCAGGCGGCTGCGCTTGCAGCCTTTAACGGCGGGCTGGATTTTATTGCACCACAGGTTGCGGCATATCAACAACGGCGCGATGTGATAACCGACATTCTGGCGAATATTGACGGGCTGGAGTTGCGGGTGCCGCAGGGCGGTTTCTTTGTCTTTTGCCGCTGCGCCGGATTAATCGGACGTTACCGGCCTGACGGGGCAAAAATCGAAAACGAAGCTGACGTGCTGGATTATCTGCTGGAAAGCGGCGTGTCCGGCGTTGGCGGCAGCGCATACGGCTTGTCGCCCTATTTCCGCTTATCGATTGCCACCGATAACGCTACAGTAGCTGAAGCCGGGCGGCGTATTGCATCGGCTTGCGCGAAGCTCAGCACCGCTCAGTAAATTCAACGTAATTATTGAACCGCCTGGATTGACTAAAAGGTACAGGCCACGAGAGTCGGAAACTTAGAAAGGTTTAGCGGATGATTTTAAGCTGCGGATTTTAGTGTCGTTCAGTGGCATAGGGTGGTCACTCCATAATCAAACTGAAATGACCCCAAATCAGACTACCAATCTTGCCCGATGCGGAGGGGAAAATGAAAATGCATCAGGAAGACTTTTCACGCTAACCTGTTGAATCTAAATCGTATAAAGATTCGTGAAGATGCATGAAAACAAGAAGTTGGCTCCTCTGACTGGACTCGAACCAGTGACATACGGATTAACAGTCCGCCGTTCTACCGACTGAACTACAGAGGAATTGTGTGAACGAGGCGAATACTACTGGTCTCGGATTTTTGTGTCAACATTAAATTTAACTTGCTGATTCAAATGGCTAAATTTAGTGCAGGTCGTTGTTTTAGTGTACTGCCGGGCTATTGCCGTCATCCGGTGGGGTATTCTCACGTAATCTCTCCAGCGGATCCTGGCGATAGAACAGGCAAAAACGCTGCCAAAGCGCGGGAAAACGCGGGGCGAACAGCTCTGGCGCGCTAAAGAAGTACTCAGAGAGTACGGCGAAACATTCGCCAGGATCGGTGGCCGCGTAGGCGTCAATACTGGCGGCGCTTTCACCGACCAGATCAATCTCATCCTGAATATTGTTCATGGCAGCATGGAGATCGTGTTCCCAGCCAGCCACCTCGCGCAGGGGGATAAACGGCACGCCGCTCGCGCGATCGCCATTGCGGGTATCCAGCTTATGCGCCACTTCATGAATAATCAGATTGAAACCGGAAGCGTCGAAGGAGTCCTGAATGTCCAGCCAGTTTAGAACAATGGGCCCCTGCTGCCAGCTTTGCCCTGATTGCACGATTCGCTGGCTATGCACCAGGCCGATATCATCTTCCCATTCGTCGTCGACAACGAAGGGGGCAGGGTAGATAAGCACTTCGTGAAAACCATCTAACCACTCGATGCCCAGTTCGAGAACCGGCAGGCAAAACAGGAGCGCGATACGTGCGCTCTGTAGGGGAGTGAGCTCCAGCCCCTGTAATGCAACCAGACGCTTCTGTTGCAAAAAGCGGGATGCCATTTGCGCCAGCTGCTGCTGCTCATGGTCGGAGAGGTTGGCTAATACAGGGATGGCAAGCGCCTTTTCCCAGGGGATTTCCGCGTTGCCGGACTCTTCATCTACTTTCCAGGGCCATTTAAACATCATATTGCTCGCAAAGTCGTCACTTGAACTGAATAAAAGAGACAGGAACTATTAAAATGCCAAAGAACCTGGCATTATAGCAACCTCAACAGCGGAGAGATGCCGGAGCGGCTGAACGGACCGGTCTCGAAAACCGGAGTAGGGGCAACTCTACCGGGGGTTCAAATCCCCCTCTCTCCGCCACTATTCAACAAAATCAGTCAGTCGCAAAGCGCTTTTGATTTTGCCCTGCATAAATCCCTGCATTAACATTTCTTTCTATCGCTCTGTTTTCTCGCCTCTAACGCTGTCTTTTTTACCATGTTGCCTCTTGTTGGGCATCCACTTTTATCCTCTTTAGTTCACAAGCTCACACTCTTTACAATAGCTTAGCCCGTCTTGCATCACAGATAACAAAGCAGTTAACTGCCCTTGCTACACCCGGATTCTGTAAGGATATCCTCAAGAGAGGGGATGATGGATGAAAAGAAGCGAACTCAGAAAAGCACTGGAAGCATGGTTGACCGTCGAGTGCTGTGAGGTGATAGAGAGACTTATGACCCAGGCCCGAGCTGCCGGGATAAAAACTATCCCGCGCGGATCTGGCGCGGGATCATAAACCGGTATGCGGGGTGGCGAAAAGTTTCAATAGTTGGAGGTTGAACTCCTCATCGCATCGCCCGTTTTTATAATGATGCAATCAGTGGCGCATTGCTCCTTTGCCGTCAGAATAACATTATCGGGAAGCCTGAAATGCATTGACTTGCTAATTAAGATTTGCTCCGCCATCCCCTTGATAGCCCAGGGAGCCGCAAGGGAAATATTGCCAAACTCGTCATAACGTTGTGTTTTAGTAAAGGCGTTATAGGCAGGATCTTGGATGTCAAAAAGAACATCCCCTGTAAATGTTTTCCCCACCTTGTAGGAAAGCGCGCTGGCTAATGCGTTTAACTCCGATTTTTGTGGGATAATGAAACCATTAAAGATATTGTATGATGCAGCGATCATCGCGAATACCGTCAATATGGGTAGCGCTTTTTTTGCTATGTTGAGTTTGCTTGTCAAGGCATCTAACCCAATAATAATAAGAGCGCATGTGAAGAATTCCAGTGCTATCAGTGACCTATATGCAGCCCAGTTTTCCTTGACTAATAAGTTTGGAGAGTAGGCGCCAATCCCCATGATAATAAACATAAGAACCTTAATCGGGCCTGATTTGCCTTTTATTATTGAAAGTAAACCTATTGCGCAAATTATTAATGAGAGCGTTGTGAAAAAGGTGCCTGGAGTTATATTAAAGTTGTTGATAGCGTTAATCAACGGTTCTTTTATAAACCATCGTAATTTCTCAAGTGGATTATTAGTTAACTCGGCACGTGCAATTGAACTGCCATATAACCATACAGGTATAAATTTTGAAAATAGCAGGCTGCCAAGCATGCCGATAAATAAAGCTGCGCCACTGATTAAAACAATGTTGATGGAAAAGGGTTTGTCTTTTTTCAGACAGTTATCAAGCATGACGAAAAATAAAAATGCCATCGCCGTTGGTTGATATATGGCAAATGCAAACCATAAAATAATGACGGATGCTGCAAATCTTATAATTGTCGTTTTCTTATTGATCGGTTTTAATGTCGCATAACTTATTCCGGCAAGGAGTATGGAGAGTACAAAAGGGAAACATGTCGCCCAGGAATTATAAACCTGTACTGCGGGCGTCAGGCATATTAATAAAGGGAATACGATCGTTGTTATTTTACGCTCGAATATGTTTCTTTTTTCTATAAATGAAAAAAGGAAAAAGCAAAGCATAAATACCGATATTACGGTAAAAAATCTAAGATAGGCAAGGTCATCGATATTGTGAACTAGCGTAAAGGCAAGTCGTCTGGCAACGGCATACAAGGGTCTGCCGGATTGCATATCCCATTGAAACGGAGAGCCTTTCCCTGAAAAAACATCGGAAAGTGTCGACCAGTCATCTGAAAATGCGTAACTAAATATAATCGTTGGGCTATAAACTAAGAAAATTGCCGCGAGGTAAAACATTGCAATAATTTTTTTAGAGTAAGACGTCATCCGTTCGTCCTCAGTGTTCATTGCTCGCCTCTCATTTCGTGTTTTGCTACCTCTTCGATAAAATATTTGGGCCGATTTTTGGATTCCATATATATTTTCCCAACGTATTCGCCAATTATCCCCAAAGAAAGCATCTGGACACCGCCAAGGAAGAAAATCGCAATCATTACCGATGTCCAACCCGCAACGGTATTTCCCAGGAGCTTCTCAATGAAGGCATAGATTGCAGCAAGTGAAGATAGAAGGCATGTGGCAACCCCAGCGGCAGCGATCATACGTAATGGGGTAATTGTCAGAGACGTTATTCCTTCTAACGCCAGTGCTACCATCTTTTTTAAGGGGTATTTTGATTCGCCTGCAACCCTTTCATCTCTGCTATAATAAACGCTGCTGGACTTATAACCCAACAGCGGAATTAGCCCCCTTAAATATAAATTTTGTTCTTTAAAATCTTTTAATGCTGTCAACGCTGTACGGCTAAGAAGCCGGAAGTCCGCATGGTTAGGAACCTGATTGACACCCAGCCCTGACATCAGAGAATAGAATTTATTGGCTGTTGCCCTTTTGAATACTGAGTCACTACTCCTGTTGTCGCGTACGCCATAAATAATCTCAAATCCTTCATTATATTTGTCTATCATTTCCTCAATGCAACCTATATCATCCTGTAAGTCTGCATCAATACTTACGGTAACGTCCGTATCCGCGTTTGCCAACCCCGCCAGCAGGGCGATCTGATGGCCCCGGTTCCTTGATAATTTCAGACCGCGGACGAATGACTTTTCCTGTGATGTGGATTTAATTTGTTCCCAGGTGTTGTCTTTACTGCCATCATCGACAAAGAGGATATAACTATTTCGAGCGATTTTTTCTTTTTCGAGGAGGTTTTGTAATACCGTGGTAAGCCCCTCCAGGCAGTATGGAAAGGCCTCTTTTTCATTATAACAAGGAACAACGATTGCTAACGAAGGTATTTTGCTCCTCGTGTGGTTTATATTAATTTCTTTCATTTCATTGACCAGTATTTGTTTAGAATAAAACCAGCTGTTGTGTAAATCACCATGCCTACAACTTGCGCTGTATAAATAGCATTAGGTATGACGATGAAAAAAACTTTCATTGCTATTAAATTTAAAATGTAACAAAAAGCGCATGTAGACAGGAATTTGATAAATCTCAGGGGGCTTAATGTCGTTGAGAAAGTGAACTTCGCATTCATAACAAAACTGAAAATAATACCAACGACATAACCTGTTGCATTTGAAAGGTAGACTCCCACGCCGACATGCATCAGGCCAAATATAACAACTGCCGTAATGGCTGTATTTGCCAGGCCAACGATAATGTACCTGAACGCTTCTCTGGATATATTTTTTTTCAAGGTGTAATTAATCATTTATTGATTTACATCAATTTTGCAAAGGGGCGGTTAAGAGACTGAATGCACGGTCGATATAAGCAATGAGCCCCTGGAATATAAGTATTTGACGCCAACTCGTGGTCGGTGTCAACCTGGGTTTTTATTACCGTGGACATATTCCACGTCGGGTATTGTTTTACGTTTCTCTGGCCGAGCTTGTATGGATATGATAATGCCGAATGGCGGCGATATAAAAGCCGGAAAGCAATCGGAGGCGTGAGCTCTGGTGCGGTCATATCAGGCAGAGCTGCGGTATTAACTTGTCTACTGTTACGGTATTTATGCGCGGACGTTGCTGCGCTCAAGAAGAAAAAACAGTTTAAATCTCCCGGATAGGGCTGAGGGCGGGGAGTGAAAATATTGTGAGTTTTTTGTTTTTTATTGTTAATTATATCATTTGCATGATGACGTAATTTTCTTCCAACGTCTCCCGTCACAAAGGATATCACGCCTCGAAGGGACTATAATTATCATCTTCATGATTTACTGCGGAGCAATCGTTGATAGATCGCAACGCCTCATCTTTCTGCCGTGTAGCGATATTCGCGATGCAGGACGAGGAGTCGTTGGTAAAAACGAAAAAACCCGCACGAGGCGGGCTTTAGATTAACCAGGCAGTCTTAGAACTGGTAGGTGATACCCACGGCGAACTGATCGTCGGTGGCTGCGCCACTTACCGCCGCGTCTTCATCATCGATCAGATTGAATTTGTATGCGGTGTAAACGTTGAAGTTTTTGTTGAAATAGTACCAGGCACCCAATTCAACGTAGTTCATGATATCCGCATTAGTGTCTTCTTTGGCGCCCAGGTCTTTACCTTTCGCGTAGACATAGCCCAGGGATGGACGCAGGCCAAAATCAAACTGATACTGAACAACGGCTTCGATGTTCTGGGTGTGATTGGCAAAGCTGCCAAAAGTCGTTTTCTCCAGCGGAGTCATGTTACGGGATTCACCGTACATGACTGATGCATACAGACTATTTGCATCGTATTTAGCCGCCAGGTTCCAGACTTCAGCTTTTTCGCCTCTGCGGTCCGCAGCTTGTTCATCAGTACGGTCAGAGTTGCTGTAGGCGCCAACGAAACCGAAGCCGTCAAAGTTGTAGTTAACGGAGAAACCAAAACCGTCGCCGTTTGATTTTTTCGCGGTGGTATCGTTGTTTTTACCCTGATACTGCAGAGCAAAGTTCAGGCCATCCACCATGCCGAAGAAGTCGGTGTTACGGTAGGTTGCTACGCCGTTGGTACGGCCGGTCATGAAGTTATCGGTGTAAACCAGACCGTCACCACCCCACTCAACGAGCATATCAGTGTAACCCGCCGCGTCATAAACCACGCCGTAGTTACGACCATAATCGAATGAACCGTAGTCGCTGAATTTCAGACCGGCGAATGCTAAACGAGTAGCGCTGCCCTGTTGACCTTCCGGTTTGTCCGCTTTGATGTTGTATTCAAACTGGCCATAGCCGGTCAGTTCATTGCTAATCTGGGTCTCGCCTTTGACGCCGAAACGCGCATAGGAGGTATCGTCAGAGTTGTTGTTGCCGCCATCATGGGTCATGATGTGTTCGCCAACCATTTTGCCGTAGAAATCCAGTTTGTTGCCGTTCTTATTATAGATCTCTGCTGCATTAGCCGCGCCAGCAACTAATAAAGCTGGAACCAGAATTGCCAGTACTTTTCTTTTCATTATATATTCCCTTTTGATTATAATTAATATGAATTGTGTCATTCCTTCCGGGGTGACTATTAAATACTAACGACGAAGTTCATTTTTCTTTAAATTAAAAATGTAACTAAATTATATCTAATATTACAAAAGGTTTCTGTTCTATTCATTATATTTAAATTGTATTGGTGTTTGAAAATTTATTTATTGTGTTTATGTCTTTTAATAACATTGGTTTATGATTGGTTTTGTATGATTTTTGTTGTCCATAAGCTTCATGTGCTCTATGAATTGCGGGGTTGTATTTATATGTTATATGTTTATTTCTCAATCTCTTATTGCCGCCGCTTTTCTGTAAAGATAAAGCGAAGGGCGAGCAAGCAAATATGATATTTGAGGCAGGGAAGGTGGGGGTGAATATGGTCTCAGAAATTCAGTTATATTCATTAATTTGTATTATTTAAAAACGAAATGAATTCATTGACTATATGTAGCAGGCGATAGGGTCGTGCTCCCTACCAGTGCGCAAAATCGAACCCGTGAGAGAGGGATCTGCTGTTTTGCAGGCGTTTTCGCTATATAATGTGACCAATATCACATTTTTTACCGGTGGGTGATAGGGGTTGTGAAGTAGATGGAGAACAAATGAATGGAAGATAAAGCGAAAAGAAGTCCTGGCGGGAAACTGGCGCTGTGGGCATTTTACGCCTTTTGCGGCTATTTCCTGTGGGCGATGGCGCGTTACTGGTGGGTTGTCGGGAAGATTGAAAGCGTGCCCGGAGCGACGATTGACGGCGAGCTCGGCTCAACGGCAGGAAAATGGATTGGCGCGCTGCTGGGTTTTCTTGTGTTGGGTATTGTCGGGACCCTCCTCGGGGCGATCGCCTGGTACACGCGTCCTAATCCGCAGATGTATGAACATCACGATTAAAATTGCTATGCTCGTTGCTGGCCTTATATCAAAGGAACGCGCATGGACCTTTATCACTGGCAGCAACGATTTGAAGCCTGGCTAAGCCAACATCACGGGCAAGAGGATGCTGCTCACGATATTTCACACTTCCGCCGGGTATGGGCTACCGCGCAGCAGTTGGCCGAAGAGACCGCTGCCGACCGCCTGGTGATCCTCACTGCCTGCTACTTTCATGACATTGTCAGCCTGGCGAAAAACCATCCTGAGCGAAGCCGTTCTTCCGCGATGGCGGCGGAAAAAACGCTGGCTATCCTTCAGTCCGCTTTTCCTGATTTCCCCCCGGAACGCTACGCGGCGGTTTTACACGCGATTGAAGCCCACAGTTTTAGCGCGGCAATTGCACCGCAAAGTGAAGAAGCGAAAATCGTCCAGGATGCCGATCGCCTTGAGGCGCTGGGGGCGATAGGGCTGGCGCGCGTATTTGCGGTGTCCGGCGCGCTGAATAATAGCTTGTTTGATGCCCGCGATCCCTTTGCTGACCGGCGGGAATTGGATGACAAAACGTATGCGCTGGATCACTTCCAGTGCAAGCTGCTGCGTTTACCGAAAACGATGCAGACAGAAAAGGGCAGGGCAATGGCGGTGCACAATGCGCGTTTTCTGGTGCAGTTTATGGCCAAGCTGAGCGCAGAGCTTCGCGGAGAGCCGATGGCGCTTGATGCTGAGGTTTTGCAGCGCTTTGATCCACTAGCATAAAACTGGCCGCGCTATTTATGGTAACCTCTGCAAAAATAGTCGGGCTGGTTGAGGTTATGGCGCAAAATTTATCCAAGGAAAATCCCCCGTCTTTGAAGGTTGAACATACCGGAGAAGACGCGCAGGCGCTATTGCGTCAGCTAATGGCGATATACGATGTCAAAACGCTGGTCGCGCAGTTAATTGCCGTCGGCGAGCAGCACTGGAGCCCGGCTATCCTCAAGCGCGTTGCGACGGTAGCGCGCGCGGCAGGTCGTATCACCCGCCAGGAGCAGGCCCACCTGCGCACGCTCCTGCCGGAGCCGCCGGTGCATCATCCGCATTACGGGTTTCGCTTCGTCGATCTGTTTGCCGGTATCGGCGGTATTCGCCACGGTTTTGAAGCGATTGGCGGGCAATGCGTGTTTACCAGCGAATGGAATAAACATGCGGTGCGCACCTATAAAGCCAACTGGTACTGCGATCCTGAGCAGCATCGTTTCAATGAAGATATCCGCGATGTGACTTTGAGCCATCTCCCTGAGGTGAGCGAGGAAGAAGCCGCGCAGCATATACGCCAGACTATCCCGCAGCATGACGTTTTACTGGCCGGCTTCCCCTGCCAGCCGTTTTCTCTCGCCGGCGTGTCGAAGAAGAATGCCCTTGGTCGCGCTCACGGCTTTGCCTGCGAAACGCAGGGGACGCTGTTTTTTGACGTGGTCAGGATTATCGCCGCCCGTCAGCCGCCGATTTTTGTTCTGGAGAACGTCAAAAACCTGAAGAGTCACGATCGGGGGCGGACGTTTCGTATCATTATGCAGACGCTGGATGAGCTGGGGTACGAGGTTGCCGACGCGGCGCATACCGGGGCGGATGACCCTAAAGTCATCGACGGGCGCTATTTTTTACCCCAGCACAGGGAGCGTATTGTGCTGGTGGGTTTCCGGCGCGATCTCCAGCTGCATGAGGGATTTACCCTGCGCGATATCGCCGCTCTCTATCCCACTCGCCGGCCGACCTTTGGCGAGCTGCTGGAGCCCGCGGTTGACGACAAATTTATTCTCACCAGGGTGCTGTGGAAGTATCTCTATCGCTACGCGCGTAAGCACCAGGAGCGGGGGAACGGTTTTGGCTACGGGCTCGTCGACCCAACGAATCCGCACAGCGTGGCGCGAACGCTCTCTGCGCGCTATTACAAAGATGGCGCGGAAATCCTCATTGACCGGGGCTGGGATCGGCCTCTGGGCGAAAAGCATTTTGATGACCCTGAAAACCAGCTTCGTCGTCCGCGCAGGCTGACGCCCCGCGAGTGCGCGAGGCTTATGGGTTTTGAGACGCCGCAGGGATATCGCTTCCGTATTCCGGTCTCGGATACCCAGGCCTATCGCCAGTTTGGCAATTCCGTCGTCGTGCCGGTATTTGCGGCGGTGGCGAAGCTGCTGGCGCCGCGTATTGAACAAGCGGTTGCCAGGCGTGAGCAAGAGATTAACCATGGCCGACGTTCACGATAAAGCCACCCGCAGTAAAAACATGCGCGCGATAGGCACCCGCGATACGGCAATAGAGAAACGGCTGGCTGGGCTACTGGCGGGCGCCGGATTCTCTTTTACCGTACAGGATGCCGCGCTGCCCGGCCGCCCGGATTTTGTCGTGGCGGACTATCAGTGCGTTATCTTTACCCACGGCTGCTTCTGGCATCATCATGATTGCTATCTGTTCAAGGTTCCCGCCACAAGAACCGCGTTCTGGCTGGATAAAATAGCCAAAAACGTGGCGCGCGATCGCCGGGATATCGGGCGACTGGCGGAGCAGGGATGGCGGGTGCTGGTGGTCTGGGAGTGCGCGCTGCGCGGGCGAAAGAAGCTCAATGACGACGCGCTGGGAGAACGGCTGGAAGAGTGGATCTGCGGCGGCGGTCAGTGCGCGCAGATCGATACTCAGGGCATAGGTGTGCTGGACGTTACTTCTGCGCCTTACAGGATGTAATTTCACGACGCGCCGGGAGCAGGTATTTGCCGAGCGTCACCAGAATGACCGCGAAAATGATAATCCCGAGCGCCAGCCACTCTACGGCAGATAAGCTTTCTCCGGCAAAGCCGGTTCCCAGCAGTACGGCGACCACCGGGTTTACGTAGGCATAGCTGGTCGCTACCGCCGGTGTTACGTTACGAATCAAATACATATACGCGTTAATGGCGATAAGCGAACCGAAGATAGCCAGATAGGCGACGGCAAAAATACCGGACCACGACGGCATCTGGGTTAATTTTTCTCCGGTTAGCGTGGAGGCAATCATCAGCACGACGCCAGCCGCCAGCATCTCAATGGCGCCCGCCATCATCCCCGTTGGAAGCTCGATTCGCGAGCCGTAGACGGAACCAAAAGCCCAGCTCATTGAACCGATAAGTATCAGCAGCGCGCCCCAGGGATTACCGTTCAGGTTGCCGCCGCTGTTGAGCAGTACGATCCCCGCGAGGCCAATAGCGATACCCAACCACTCAAGCTTACGGGTCGCAATACCAAAAAAGCGGCTAAAACACAGGGTGAACAGCGGCACCGTCGCGACCATGACCGCCGCAATGCCTGAAGGCACGTGCTGATGTTCGGCGAGCGTCACAAAGCCATTACCTACCGCCAGCAGCAGCACACCAATCAGCGCCGCGTTAAGCAGCGGCTTTCGCGCAGGCAGCTTATGACCGGTTGCCAGCAGCCAGGCAGTTAGCACCGCGCCCGCGGAAAGAAAACGCACGCCAGCCATCATCAGCGGAGGCCAGCTGGCGACGCCGACGGCGATAGCGAAATAGGTGGAACCCCAGATGATATACAGCGCAAACAGCGCCCCGATGAGCGGTAACAGCTGACGGGTAGACATACTTCCTCACGACGGTGCAGAGATAGAAAGGGGACGTATAGTAAACGTGAAAACTATCGTGCTGGCGAGCGCTTTAATTCGCCTGCTATGGTTAAATTTTTGTTGACTATGGACACCGGTGGGCGAAAAAGCGCTTTTGCTTCATACTTCAGGAGGAACAATCATAAATGAAGGAATGCAATTTTGGCGGGAAGTAGTCTATTAACCTTATTGGATGATATTGCCACGTTGCTCGATGATATTTCGGTCATGGGGAAACTGGCAGCAAAAAAAACGGCAGGCGTATTGGGAGACGATCTCTCGCTTAATGCTCAACAGGTCACCGGCGTGCGGGCCAACCGCGAACTGCCGGTAGTCTGGGGCGTAGCCAAAGGCTCATTGATCAATAAAGTCATCCTGGTGCCGCTGGCGTTGTTGATCAGCGCTTTTATTCCGTGGGCGATTACGCCGCTGCTGATGCTGGGGGGCGCGTTTCTGTGCTTTGAAGGCGTCGAGAAGGTGCTGCACAGCCTGCAGGCGCGCAAACACAAGGAGGATCCGCAGGTTCGCCAGCGGCGGCTTGAGGCCCTGGCGAACCAGGACCCTATGGCTTTTGAACGGGATAAAGTGAAAGGGGCGATACGCACCGATTTTATTTTGTCGGCTGAAATTGTCGCCATCACGCTTGGGATTGTGGCGGAAGCGCCGTTATTGAATCAGATCCTGATTTTATCCGGCATCGCGCTTCTGGTGACGGTGGGGGTCTACGGTCTGGTGGGGATCATCGTCAAGCTGGATGATATGGGCTACTGGCTGGTGGAGAAAACCAGCTCGCTGGCGCAGTGGACAGGCAAGGCGTTGTTGGCGATCGCGCCCCGTCTGATGAAAGTGTTGTCCATTGTTGGCACTCTGGCGATGTTCCTGGTGGGCGGCGGTATTGTAGTCCACGGTATTGCGCCACTGCACCACGCTATTGAAAATCTGGCCCATGGGCAGAACGGGGTCATTGCCTCGCTGCTGCCAACGGGCGCCAACCTGGTGCTGGGATTCATCATTGGCGCCATCGTGCTGGCTGGAGTGAAAGCGATTGCTGCTCTGCGTCGTCCGGCAAAGTAAATGTGCTCCTGGTCATGCAAAGTGGTTCAGCTTCGTCTATGTTAAATCTGTTTCTTCCTGATACCGGAGGCAAAAATGGTCTTGTTGGTCAGTGATGAAGTCAGGCGTAAAAGCGGTGGCCCCCGAATGGTCGTTACCGGGTTCGCCAACGGCATGGTTGAATGTCGCTGGTATGACGGTTACGGCGTTAAGCGCGAGGCGTTTCGTGAAGATGAACTTATTCGCGGAGGGGGAGGGAAGCTGAACCGCTCCTGACCCGTTATCAGCGCCCGGCATTCGTCGGGCGCTTTCATATTAATGGTTGTTTTACGAACAGGGAGCGTGGATGACGTTTGCTTCTTTAACCGTGCTGCGAGAAAACGATGGATAAGCTGATGTGGGTGAAAAAATTGCGCCAGATTTTAAGCCCCGGATATGTGGTTAACCTCTGTTTTTTTATCGTCTTCTGCTTTTCCACGTTGTTGATATGGCGTGAGATCAAGGTCCTTGAAGAAGCCTACGTCGCAAACCAGCGCAATAATCTTGAAAACGTTTCCCATGAGTTCGACAGCCTGCTGCAGTTTAACATCGACAGAATGATTTTTTTTCGTAACGGGATGCAATCGGCGCTGGGAACGCCGCTGGATTTTGTCGTATTGCGCAAGGCGGAAGAGGATTATTTAAAAAAGCGGCATGATCCCCTCTGGTCCGTTGAGATTCATAACCGGCGGACGCTGCCGGTCTATGGCGTTGCCGATGCATTTGTCGACGGCGACGCGCTTCTCTCTCGCGATAATTCCTTTTCCGGCAATGAGCTCATGGCCACTCTTGAGCTGGGCTATATGCTGCGTCTGGCTAATAACAACCGTCGTTTTGCGAAACGTATGCTGTACGTGTCGCGCAATGGCTTTTTTACCACCACCGAGCCGCTGAAGAATGCGACACAGGCGCTGGCGCTGTATTCGCGGGCGACAAGCGCCCCCTGGTTTACCCGGCAAACGCAGAGGAATAATCCTGCTCGCGGCATCGTGTGGCAAACCTTTCCCGATGAGGCGTCGCAGCGCGAAATGCAGGTGGTGACGGCGTCTATTCCGCTTGATTTCCAGCGCTATTGGCTCGGCGTACTGGCAATGGATTTCTCGGTACAAGAGATGAAAACGTTTCTGGTCAATGCGATTAAAACGGGCGAAGAGGGCGAGTACCAGCTTTACGATAATCAGCTCAATTTGATTGCCTCTTCCGCGCCGGGCAACGTACTAACGCTGCTGTCGCCGCGGGAACAGGAGATGCTGAGCCGCGCGTCTTCTCATGAGAATCAGGGAGGGATTCGCCTGGTCACGCGTTATATCAGCTGGGAAAACTTACGCAATTTTGATGGGGTACTGATCCGTATCCATACGATCCGGGAAGGCGTCCGCGGTGACTTTGGCAGCATCACCATTGCTTTAATGCTGATGTGGCTCATGTTCACGCTGATGTTGATGATCTCCTGGCTGGTGATCCGCCGAATGGTGCGCAATATGAGCGTGCTGCAGACCTCCCTGGAGTGGCAGGCCTGGCACGATGCGTTAACCCGCCTATTAAACCGCGGCGCGCTGTTTGAACGCGCCACTGCAGAAACTCGCCTGAGCGAGCGTTTAAAGCGGCCCGTTGCGGTGATTCAGCTCGATCTGGATTATTTCAAAAGCGTTAACGACCTGTACGGCCATCACGCGGGCGATCGCGTGCTGTCGCTGGTGGCGAGTACTATCGCCAGCCATATTCGGCAAGGCGATCTTGCGGGGAGAGTTGGCGGGGAGGAGTTTTGTATTGTGCTGCCGAATACCGCGTTAAAAGAAGCGAAGGCGATTGCTGAACGGATCCGTATCCGGATCAATAGCCGCGAAATTTTGCTGGGTAACAGCACGTCTTTGCGTATTACCGCTTCGTTTGGGGTGAGCTGTAGCGAGGATTCGGGTGAGTATAACTTTGAAAATTTGCAGTCTGTTGCCGATCATCGCCTGTATCTGGCCAAGCAAAACGGACGCGATCGGGTCTGCGCCGAAGGGTGAAATTAATTCCTCATGTAAATAAATTGAATTGAAATCATCCACTACGGTTATTTTAGTGAGATTATTCTTAAAAAACGTTTGGCGGCGATCGGACGTTCGTGGAAGAACAAATGTCTGCAGTCCTTGCCTGGCGAGCGTTGCCAGCGTGAGGGGGAAGGTAAGCCACATTTTTCAATAATTTGCTTCATGAATGTTTGTTGTCATGCAAAATAATTGAGGGTAATGTTTGTAGCGCATCGGATATCCTGGTGTAACGAATTTTCAAGTGCTTCTTGCATTAGCAAGCTTCATCCCGACTCCTGCGAGTCGGGATTTTTTTCGCTCAGAATTCAGCGGTTGGCTTCCGTGATGCTGAAATCATGGATATCGAGCTCAAAGGCCTCAGCCAGCTCGCGCCAGGTGTGGTAACCCCGGCCATCAATACTGACGTGGTGGGGATCGTCTTGCGTACGCTGAACTTCACTTTCGCTGATTTCATTAATCGCCGCCAGCAGGGCGTCAACGTCTACGCTTCCTGCGCCTTGATTTTCTTTGGCGGTTTTCATTGCGGGTACCTCGCTTAACTCAGACAGGGCTATTTAAGTATAGTCGGTCTACAAAAACAGCAGTTACCGGGCAGGACACTGCGCGATCGGCAGTTTTGTTCTACACTGGCTCAAAAATAGAGGAGATGAGTTATGCAGGTAAACGATCGTGTCACGGTGAAGACCGATGGTGGCCCACGTCGATCGGGTGTTGTACTGGCGATAGAGTCGTTTAGCGAAGGCGTAATGTATCTGGTTTCGCTGGAAGATTACCCGCTCGGGATCTGGTTTTTTAATGAGAACGGTCATCCCGACGGTATTTTCGTTGAGCGGGACGAGTGATTTGCCTCAAGTGAACTGGCGGCAGCGGCCGCCAGCGTCTTTCAACGCAGGTTGACGTGAATTCCGGAGGTGATGTTTTCAGCCAGTCGTACGATATGATAAATCACCTGTTTGTTGTGGGTATGAATTTTCTTTTTAATATTGCCCTTATGCGATGAGACGGTTTTGGCCTTAATGTTCATCTGCGCTGATATGTGCGAGGTTCCGTGCCCGGCCATCCACATCTGCAGCATATTTGATTCGGTCTGGCTTAAGGACAGCGTGGGGATATTAATCCGGGTGGGACGATAGTTCTCATATTTCAGGCGGATGGCAAGGATGTCGTCCAGGTCTTTTTCGGTCAGTGATTTAGAGCAGATAAGTAAGTTTTTGCGCACCAGCAGGTAGTGATCGAAATGTATATTCGCCAGCGACATAAAGATAACAAATAGCGTCGCAGGATACTGGCTAATGATTTGCCGGATAAGCTGGTTGCTCTCTTCATGATGAATAAAGCAGTCTTCGTTGATAAATACCACCGTCGGGCGGCTAGTCTCGCAGAGAGCCTTCAGGCTCGGCGCACTGTGTACTTCAGTGATATTGCGCTTCCTTACCCCTCTGCCCGTCAGGTACCCGGTTAATCCCAGCCGGGTGAAGCTGCACAAATCCATGATAATCGTTGACATGACCCATCCTCAATCAACACGTAACGATAATTTATTCCTCGCTGACAAGCGCGATGAAGTCCATTTTGTTAGCAATAAAAAACGACTGCTGCCGTGGAACCATTAGGCAGCCTGAACTATTCCGTAATAAGCCCCATAATTTGCCAGGAATATTCTCAAAGTAAAGGCTACAAATCGCTATGTGGAGGAAATAAAAACAATAAATACCCGTCATATATAAGTTTGCCATTTTAGCGGTTTTTTAAAATAGGATTATCCTTATATTGAATGGTTAAAATAACACCTGCTGATTTATGGGTTTTATTCGATGGGTTAGAATAACTTAACATTTGAAGGCTATTTTTTACCATATTGGGTATGCCCGACGTTCGCCCTGCTGCGCTGTTGCCGAATCGCGAAGGGTGGCGAGCTTAACGCTTTAATGCCACAATGTTTTTTTATCGGTGTGTGGGATGGATGATGAAAAAGATAGTGTTTGCTGGCGCTCTGCTGGCCCTGGCCGGGTGTGTTCAGGTTGATAGCTACAGCGAGGTTGTTAAAGCGCCAGCGCCGGCTGGGCTGGAAGGATACTGGCAATCGGCCGGCCCGCAGAGTGAAATGATGAGCCCGGATGCGATTGCGAGCCTGATCGTCACCAAAGAGGGCAATACCCTTGACTGTCGCCAGTGGCAGCGGGTTATCGTCCTGCCGGGTAAATTAATGAAGCGTGATGATGCGGTTTATAACGTCACCTCCGCGTTGGATGTTTATCCGATTGAGCGCGAAGGCGATACCCTGAGCTACGACCGGATGACGCTCAAGCGGGTGGATCGTCTCACCCCGGAGTGTGAACAGGCATGGAAAAAGGCCTCGGCTGATAAAAGCGGGCAATAAGCTTTTTGCGGGCTGAAACCCTTCTCAGCCCGCGGTGTTTCTCTGTATTTTATAGCACCTCTTCGATAACCCAGACGCTGACGCTGCCGCCGTTACAGGTAAAAACCCCGTTTCCTTCATCGTCGGTTTCAATCACTTCCTCGCGGTTGCCGAGAAAATCACGCCAGCGTTTATTACGGTAGTTTTCCCCCAGAGGAAGCGTTTTTTCTCCGTCGTCACCGTTGGAAAGCACCACCACGCAGCCCGGATCCTCTTCGGTACCGCTGCGGCTGAAAGCGATACAGTTCGGATGATCGAACCACAAAGTTTGTACGCCGTGAGCAAAACGCTGACGGGCATCGATCAGTTCGTGTAATTGCTCAATAACCGGCATCTCAACGGCGTAGGTCTCGCCGTCGCCGCCGGTATCTTCGTAGCTGGCGCCGAACAGGTCGGCATAAAAGACGGACGGAACGCCGTTTTCACGTAACAAAATGAGCGCATAAGCCAGCGGTTTGAACCAGGCCTCAACCGGCGCCTCCAGCGCCTGCAGCGGCTGGGTATCATGGTTGGTCACCAGGGTTACGGCGTGGAACGGGTCGGCTTCCACCAGGGTGCCGCTAAAAATCTGGCTCATGTCATAGTCGCGTCCCTGCCGCGAGGCTTCATGGAATTTCATCTGCAGCGGCGCGTCAAAGAGCATCGTCTTACCGTCAACCATGTCGATATACTGCTGGAGCTTATCGACTTCATGCGACCAGTATTCCGCCACGATAAACAGCGGCTTTGTCGCCACCTCCTGGACGTGGTCAATCCACTCTTTATAAAACCAGGCGGGGATATGTTTAACCGCATCGAGGCGGAAGCCATCGCAGCCGGTCTGTTCCATCACCCAGCGGGCCCAGTACTTAATCTCCTCAGTTACCGCCCGATTGCGAAAATCGATATTTTCACCCATCAGGTAGTCGAAGTTACCCATTTCATCATCAACCTGATCGTTCCATCCCTCTCCGGTATAGTCGTTGACGATTTTAAACACGCCATCTTCATCAGGATTCTCAATATGGTCGATGCCGCTGAAGCACTTATAATCCCAGATGAATTCAGAGTATTTGCCGGCGCGTACCGGGAAGGTGTAGCGCGTCCAGGCTTCACATTCCACAATCTCCTCGGCGATTTGCGTGCGGTCGTTTTGATCAACCCGCTGAATACGTACCGGCTCTTTTTCATCCGCGCCCATTTTATGGTTGACCACTACGTCAAGGAGTACGGCGATATCGTGCTGGCGCAGGGCGGATATGGCGGCCAGAAGCTGGGCTTTATCGCCATATTTTGTGGCGACAGACCCCTTCTGGTCGAATTCGCCGAGGTCAAACAGATCGTAGCAATCATAACCGACAGAGTAGCCGCCGGAGGCGCCTTTGTAGGCAGGAGGCAACCAAATCATGTTAATGCCGATTTCGTTGAGGTTTGGCGCCAGGGCTTCGACTTCACGCCATAACTCGCCGCCGGTGGGGTAGTACCAGTGAAAGCACTGCAGTAACGTGGGGTTTTTCATCTTCCATGCTCCATACGTCATCAAGCTGACCATTGCAGTATGAGAGATATCCAGCAAAATGGAGATGTTTTCGATACGTTTTCACTATGCCCTAAAAGGCATCATATATAATAATTTGGAATAAGATGTAGCGTATCGATGTTGGTGACTAAGGTTAAACGCCTTACACTACAGCAAAATATCACTCTTTTAGGGGTATCTATGAAATTAGCACTTCTGGGTCGTCAGGCGCTGATGGGCGCAATGGCCGTCGTATTAATGACCGGCGTCAGCGTAAAAACCTTTGCTGCTGAAAATCTGCTTAATCAGGTTAAAGAACGCGGCACGCTACGCGTGGGTCTGGAAGGGACATATCCGCCATTCAGCTATCAGGGAGATGACGGTAAGCTGACCGGCTTCGAGGTGGATTTTGCTAATGAACTGGCGAAACATCTGGGCGTGAGGGCTGACCTTAAACCCACTAAATGGGACGGCATGCTGGCTTCGCTGGACTCTAAACGTATCGATGTGGTGATAAACCAGGTCACTATTTCCGATCAGCGTAAGCAAAAATATGACTTCTCGACGCCGTACACCGTTTCCGGGATCCAGGCGCTGGTGAAAAAAGGTAACGAAGGCGTGATTAAAACTGCAGCCGACCTGAAAGGTAAGAAAGTTGGCGTCGGCCTGGGGACCAACTACGAAGAGTGGCTGCGCCAGAACGTACAGGGCGTCGACATTCGGACTTATGATGATGACCCGACGAAATACCAGGATCTGCGCGTAGGGCGAATTGACGCCATCCTGGTTGACCGCCTGGCAGCGCTGGATCTGGTGAAGAAAACCGGTAACACCCTTGCCGTCACCGGTGAAGCCTTCTCTCGCCAGGAGTCCGGCGTCGCGCTGCGCAAAGGTAATGAAGACCTGCTGAAAGCGGTTGATGGCGCCATTGCGGATATGCAAAAAGACGGCAGCCTGAAGGCGCTGTCGGAAAAATGGTTTGGCGCTGACGTCACGAAGTAACGGCCAGCGGTGAAAAAAGGCGCTCCTGATAGCGCCTTTTTTTATTTCGCGCGTCACAGCGTGCATAATCAAGGATAATTCAGTCAGGAGGTCTTATGTCACTGCAAAATTTAACCCTATTCCCGCGTCTGGAACTGATTGGCGCGCCGACGCCGCTGGAATATCTGCCGCGCTTGTCCGATTACCTTGGCCGCGAAATTTTTATCAAGCGCGATGATGTGACCCCGCTTGCGATGGGGGGCAACAAGCTACGTAAGCTTGAATTTCTGGCTGCCGATGCGCTGCGAGAAGGGGCGGATACCCTGATTACCGCAGGAGCTATCCAGTCCAACCATGTGCGCCAGACGGCGGCGGTGGCGGCTAAGCTGGGCCTGCACTGCGTGGCGCTGCTGGAGAATCCAATGGGTACCCGGGCTGAGAACTACCTGACCAACGGTAACCGCCTGCTGCTTGACCTGTTTAATACTCAGGTCGAAATGTGCGACGCGCTGACCGATCCTAATGCTCAGTTGGAAGCGCTGGCGACCCGCATTGAAGCTCAGGGCTATCGTCCGTACGTGATTCCGGTTGGCGGTTCGAACGCGCTGGGCGCGCTGGGCTATGTGGAGAGCGCGCTGGAAATTGCCCAGCAGTGCGAAGGGGCGGTCGAGCTCTCCTCCGTGGTCGTCGCCTCCGGCAGCGCCGGTACGCATGCCGGCCTCGCCGTGGGACTGGAGCAGCTGATGCCCAATGCCGAGCTTATCGGCGTGACCGTATCGCGCAGCGTGGCTGACCAGCTGCCAAAAGTGGCTGCGCTGCAGCAGGCGGTGGCAAATAGCCTGGAACTGGAGGCAAAGGCCTGTATTCAGCTGTGGGATGAGTACTTTGCGCCGGGTTACGGAATACCGAACGACGAAGGGAT
This sequence comes from Klebsiella sp. GW_Kp182, assembly GCF_040062275.1. Lineage (NCBI taxonomy): Bacteria > Pseudomonadati > Pseudomonadota > Gammaproteobacteria > Enterobacterales > Enterobacteriaceae > Klebsiella > Klebsiella sp. GW_Kp182. The sequence continues at coordinate 341,593 of NZ_JBEAFQ010000002.1, forward strand.
GGCGGCGGTGAAGCTGCTGGCGCAGCTGGAAGGTATCCTGCTGGATCCGGTGTATACCGGGAAGGCGATGGCCGGATTGATTGATGGTATCAGCCAGAAGCGCTTTAAGGATGAAGGCCCAATACTGTTTGTTCACACCGGCGGCGCGCCTGCGCTGTTCGCCTATCATCCTCATATCTAATGCAGAACACATAGAATGCAAGAGAGTATCCAACTGGTTATTGATTCCGCGCCTTTTCTGCTGAAGGGCGCGGTATTTACGCTACAGCTCAGCATTGGCGGCATGTTTTTTGGCCTCGTGCTGGGATTTATTCTGGCGCTGATGCGCATGTCGCCCGTCTGGCCGATTAAATGGCTGGCGCGGATGTACATCTCCATCTTTCGCGGAACGCCGCTGATTGCGCAGCTGTTTATGATCTATTACGGCTTGCCGCAGTTCGGCATCGAGCTGGATCCTATTCCCGCGGCGATGATCGGCCTGTCTTTAAACACGGCGGCCTACGCGGCGGAAACGCTGCGCGCAGCGATTGCCTCCATTGATAAAGGGCAGTGGGAGGCCGCGGCGAGTATCGGTATGACGCGCTGGCAGGCAATGCGCCGCGCGATTCTTCCTCAGGCCGCGCGCGTGGCGTTACCGCCGCTTTCCAACAGTTTTATCAGCCTGGTGAAAGATACCTCGCTGGCGGCAACTATCCAGGTGCCAGAACTGTTCCGTCAGGCTCAGCTGATCACCTCCCGGACGCTGGAGGTATTCACCATGTACCTGGCCGCTTCGCTTATCTACTGGGTAATGGCAACGGTGCTTTCCACGCTGCAAAACTATTTTGAAAATCAGCTGAACCGCCAGGAGCGAGATCCAAAATGAGTGCGATTGAAGTCAAAAACCTGGTGAAAAAATTCCATGGCCAGACGGTGCTTCATGGTATCGACCTTGAGGTTCAACAAGGGGAAGTGGTGGCGATTATCGGTCCCAGCGGTTCGGGGAAAACGACGCTGCTGCGCAGTATTAATCTCCTGGAGCAGCCGGAAAGCGGCACGATTCGCGTAGGCGACGTGACGATCGATGCCGGGCGCAGCATCAACCAGCAAAAAACGGCCATTCGCCGCCTGCGTCAGCACGTGGGCTTTGTGTTTCAGAATTTTAATCTTTTCCCCCACCGTACGGTGATGGAAAACATTATCGAAGGGCCGGTCATCGTTAAAGGGGAGGATAAAAATGAATCCATCGCCCGGGCGCGTGAACTGCTGACGAAAGTTGGGCTTACCGGTAAAGAAAATAGCTACCCGCGTCGTTTGTCCGGCGGGCAGCAGCAGCGCGTGGCGATTGCTCGCGCGCTGGCGATGCGTCCGGATGTCATTCTGTTTGATGAGCCAACGTCGGCATTAGATCCTGAGCTGGTAGGGGAGGTACTCAATACCATTCGCCAGCTGGCGCAGGAGAGGCGCACGATGGTTATCGTGACCCATGAGATGAGCTTTGCCCGCGACGTAGCGGACCGCGCTATTTTTATGGATCAGGGGCGTATCGTTGAACAGGGTGAAGCAAAAGCGCTGTTTGCCAATCCTCAGCACGCGCGTACCCGCCAGTTCCTCGAAAAATTCCTGATGCAGTAATCGCCCCGCGCCGGCCGCATTCGCTCAGGCTTGTGCTGACGGATGCGGCCGGGCAGCGCTGAATAACCGGTTTATCAGCAAAAAAAGCATGTCCGGATGGTGGTCATAAGCAACGACGATACATCTGTCAAGGTTTTGTGCCACATCAATTGGCATAATTTTTTTAACGTATCCGGTACTTTCGCCGGACGTAGTCTAATAAATGCGGTGGCTGCCATTTTTTATACATATAAGCAGGATTTATGTGTTAGTTTTATGTATTTATAATAATGATTATCACTCAGGAGTTATTTGGTTAGTTATGAGGGACAATGATTTTTTCAGCTGGCGGCGGGAAATGCTGCAACAATTTCAGTCCGTTTCTGCAGGCGAGGGGGTTTATCATCTTCTGCAGCAGGAAGCAAAAGGGCTGGAATATGACTACTTCGCACTCTGCGTACGGCATCCCGTGCCTTTTACTCGGCCCAGGGTGACGCTGCAATCGACCTATCCTCAGGCCTGGATGGCGCATTATCAAGCCGAGAATTATCTCGCGATCGACCCGGTGCTGCGCAAGGAGAATTTCCTTCGTGGGCATCTGCCATGGAACGACAAGCTATTCCATGATACACCGGAATTATGGGACGGCGCGCGCGACCATGGATTACGCAAGGGCGTCACGCAGTGCCTGACGCTGCCGAACCATGCTCAGGGATTCTTATCCGTTTCAGGAACCAGCCATAGCCAGGGACCCTTTGCGGAAGATGAACTGGAGATGCGCTTAAGAACGCTAACCGAATTGAGCCTGCTGACGCTTTTGCGCCTGGAGGACGAGATGGTTATGCCGCCGGAAATGAAATTTAGTCGACGTGAACTGGAGATTTTGAAATGGACGGCGGAAGGGAAAACCTCGGCTGAGGTGGCAATGATTCTGTCTATCTCAGAAAATACCGTCAATTTCCATCAGAAAAATATGCAGCGAAAATTCAACGCGCCAAACAAAACCCAAATTGCCTGCTATGCCGTAGCGACGGGCCTAATTTGATCTCATGTGTTGTTCTGCGTGCCAGACGTAAGACCGGCTGTTAGTAATACCTTCAGCCGGTAATTGATTACTGACGATATGCCTGCTTAATTTGCTTAACGGTGCTGGAGAATACGGCAGCCTGAGCCTCATCTTCCATCTGCGCGATTTGTTTTTCCATTTTAATAATCACGCGGCCTGCATCAGCCTGACCCATGGCCTGCAGCATCAGCGTTATCATTGCTTTCAGACTCGAAACTTCCTGTGCCAGTTCTTGGTTATTTTCCGCAGTGGAAAAATCTGGAGTGCTCATCTATATCCTCGATTGCTTTCTGCGCAATTGCGCATGACTAAAAGTGAAGGCGGCGCAGTATACCACAAGCAAAGGAAAAAAAAGGAGTGCTTGATTTCTGTTCTTTCATCCGAGTGGTGAATGATTTAATTGACTGAATAATACGTATTCATGAGATCTAAGCGTGTTAATTTTTTCGTACGCCCCGTGTTCGTGTTAATAATTGTTACATATTCAGGCACATATTTATCGCCTACGCAATGTGTTGTGTTTTTACGTAATCTGTATGATGAATGTTAAAAAATAACTGTTGTACAACTCTATGTTATGTATGGCTTTCCAGCGGGTGTGCAGACAAATTTCCATAATTGCGCAAGAAATCTTTCCCAGCACATTTTTTGGCTTTCAAAATTAGGTTAAAACCCGGTAATATGTGGGAGATAAGCTATCAGTAGCGTTATCCCTAATTCTGGAGAATATTCCTTTGATCAACGTCCTTCTTGTTGATGACCACGAACTGGTGCGCGCAGGGATACGACGCATTCTGGAAGATATAAAAGGGATTAAAGTTGCCGGCGAGGCCTGCTGCGGTGAGGATGCCGTGAAATGGTGCCGCGCGAATCCCGTTGATGTAGTCCTGATGGATATGAACATGCCGGGTATCGGCGGCCTTGAGGCTACGCGAAAAATTGCCCGTTCCGTTGCTGATGCCAAAGTGATAATGCTGACCGTGCATACGGAAAATCCGCTGCCGGCGAAAGTCATGCAGGCCGGGGCTGCTGGCTACCTCAGTAAAGGCGCCGCGCCGCAGGAGGTTGTGAATGCGATTCGCTGCGTGGCATCGGGTCAGCGTTATATCGCCTCTGATATCGCCCAGCAGATGGCGCTAAGCCAGATTGAACCGGAGAAGGCGGAGTCGCCGTTTGCCAGTTTGTCTGAGCGAGAATTGCAGATTATGCTAATGATTACTAAAGGTCAGAAGGTCAACGAGATCTCAGAGCAGTTGAATCTGAGTCCCAAGACGGTGAACAGCTACCGCTATCGTATGTTCAGTAAACTGAACATACACGGCGATGTGGAGCTGACGCACCTGGCAATTCGCCATGGCCTGTGCAATGCGGAGTCGTTAGCAAGTCAGTGAGTGATGTTTTTGATGCAAAAGCTTTCCTGAAAACAGTAACCAGCCAGCCGGGCGTCTATCGTATGTATGACGCTGGCGGTACTGTTATCTATGTAGGCAAAGCGAAAGACCTGAAAAAGCGGCTGAGCAGCTATTTTCGCAGCAACCTGGCTTCGCGTAAAACCGAAGCGCTGGTTGCGCTTATCGCCCAGATTGACGTTACCGTGACCCACACCGAAACGGAAGCGCTGCTGCTTGAGCATAACTACATCAAACTATACCAGCCGCGTTACAACGTGCTGCTGCGCGATGATAAATCCTATCCCTTTATTTTCCTTAGCGGCGATACGCATCCTCGCCTGGCGACGCATCGTGGGGCGAAGCATGCGAAAGGCGAATATTTTGGCCCGTTCCCCAACGGCTACGCGGTTCGCGAGACGTTAGCGCTGCTGCAAAAAATCTTCCCTATCCGCCAGTGTGAGAACAGCGTCTATCGCAACCGTTCGCGGCCTTGCCTGCAGTATCAAATTGGCCGCTGTCTGGGGCCGTGCGTTGCCGGACTGGTGAGCGAGGAAGAGTATGCCCAGCAGGTCGACTACGTGCGCCTGTTCCTGGCGGGCAAAGACGATCAGGTACTGACTCAGCTGATTGCCCGCATGGAAAAGGCCAGCCAGGCGCTGGAATTTGAAGAGGCAGCGCGGATCCGCGACCAGATTCAGGCCGTACGTCGGGTAACGGAGAAACAGTTCGTCTCCAATACCGGTGACGATCTGGATGTTATCGGCGTCTCGTTTGATGCCGGCATGGCGTGCGTCCACGTGCTGTTTATCCGCCAGGGTAAAGTCCTTGGTAGCCGCAGCTATTTCCCCAAAGTGCCGAATGGCACCGAACTCGGTGAAGTGGTGGAAACCTTTGTCGGACAGTTCTATTTGCAGGGCAGCCAGATGCGGACGCTGCCGGGCGAGATCCTGCTGGATTTTAACCTGGGCGACAAAACCCTGCTAGCGGATTCGCTCTCAGAGCTGGCCGGACGCCGGGTTAACGTACAGACCAAACCCCGCGGCGATCGCGCCCGTTACCTGAAGCTGGCGCGCACGAACGCCGCGACGGCGCTGACCACCAAGCTTTCCCAGCATTCAACGATTACGCAACGTTTGCGGGCGCTGGCGACATTACTCAAGCTTCCGGCCGTCAATCGGATGGAATGCTTTGACATCAGCCATACGATGGGCGAACAGACGGTGGCGTCGTGCGTGGTTTTTGATAGCAACGGACCGCTGCGCGCAGAGTATCGCCGTTACAATATTACCGGTATCACGCCGGGAGATGATTACGCGGCGATGAATCAGGTCCTGCGTCGTCGCTACGGTAAGGCAATAGAAGAGAGTAAAATTCCCGATGTTATCCTGATCGACGGCGGTAAAGGTCAGCTTGGGCAGGCGAAGACGGTTTTTGCCGAGCTGGACGTGCCGTGGGATAAAAGTCACCCTCTGTTATTGGGCGTGGCAAAAGGCAGCGATCGTAAAGCGGGCCTGGAGACGCTATTCTTTGAACCGGAAGGCGAGGGCTTTAGTCTGCCGCCGGACTCCCCCGCGCTGCATGTGATTCAGCATATTCGCGACGAGTCGCACGATCACGCCATTACCGGCCACCGTAAGAAACGGGCAAAAGTAAAAAGCACCAGCACGCTGGAAACCATTGAGGGGGTCGGACCCAAACGCCGACAGATGCTGCTGAAATATATGGGCGGTCTGCAGGGGTTGCAGAAAGCCAGCGTCGAAGAAATTGCGCAAGTACCGGGTATATCTCACGGTCTGGCAGAAAAGATCTTCTACTCGTTGAAACATTAGGGGCTCTGTAGCAACATAGGGCTAATTTTTACTTACAACAGATAGTTACCCGTTACTATGCAATTTAATATCCCTACGTTGCTTACTCTGTTTCGCGTCATTCTTATCCCGTTCTTTGTACTGGCGTTTTATCTGCCGTTTACCTGGGCCCCTTTTGCCTGTGCGCTAATTTTCTTTGTCGCAGCGGTGACCGACTGGTTTGATGGTTATCTGGCGCGTCGCTGGAATCAGAGCACGCGTTTCGGCGCTTTCCTCGATCCGGTCGCGGATAAAGTCATGGTGGCTATTGCGATGGTACTGGTTGCCGAGCATTACCATACCTGGTGGGTGACGTTACCGGCCGCCACCATGATCGCGCGTGAAATTATTATCTCCGCGCTGCGCGAGTGGATGGCCGAACTGGGCAAGCGCAGCAGCGTGGCGGTGTCATGGATAGGCAAAGTCAAAACCACGGCGCAAATGGCCGCGCTGGTGTGGATGCTGTGGCGCCCAAATATCTGGGTTGAATGGGCGGGGATTGGTCTGTTCCTCGTGGCGGCGGTGCTGACGCTGTGGTCCATGCTGCAGTATTTGAACGCGGCGCGCGGCGATTTGCTTGATCAGTGATCGTTTCGGCGCAATTTTCAGCAAACAACACAAGGTTTTAAAAAATATCGTTGACTCATTGCGCCAGGTAAGTAGAATGCAACGCATCGAACGGCAGCACTGTCTGACAGACGATAACAAAATCAAGTAATTAGCAAATTAGCTTGATGATGCGGGAATAGCTCAGTTGGTAGAGCACGACCTTGCCAAGGTCGGGGTCGCGAGTTCGAGTCTCGTTTCCCGCTCCAGTTTACAACATCGGCATCAGCGGGTGTTCAAACATTAAGGCGCGTTAGCAAAGCGGTTATGTAGCGGATTGCAAATCCGTCTAGTCCGGTTCGACTCCGGAACGCGCCTCCAATTTCTATCCCGAGCCCGGATGGTGGAATCGGTAGACACAAGGGATTTAAAATCCCTCGGCGTTCGCGCTGTGCGGGTTCAAGTCCCGCTCCGGGTACCATTGGGATAAAGCAGAATAATCAAAGCAATAAGCAGTGTCGTGAAACCACCTACGGGTGGTTTTTTTGTTTTTGTATTTCCATAACCTCGCTTTTGAACCTCAGCCCCACCTCATTCATTTTTGTCATAGGACAAAACCCGCATCTGTTGTTATTCTGCGTCGGCAATCTATCATTATCTCAATAAGTGGGGATGAAATGTTTACTGGCCTCTGCGCTTTTCCTCTGACTCCGTTACATCAGCATGGCGTTGATGAAACCGCTTTTGCCCGGATTGTCACTCGCCTCGCCGAATCTGCCGTCGATGCTCTCGGCGTGCTCGGTTCCACGGGAAGCTATGCCTGGCTCAGCCGCGAGCAGAGAATGCAGGTTATCCGACAGGCCAAATCGCATGCCGGAGCGGTGCCGCTTATGGCAGGGATCGGGGCGCTGGGGACCGATCGGGTCCTTCGTCTGGCAGAGGATGCGCAGCGGGCTGGGGCCAGCGCGCTGCTCCTGCCGGCAATCGCCTATCAGCCCCTGACGGAAGAGGAGATTTTGGCTTTTTACCAGACCGTCACCCGCGAAGTCTCCGTGCCCGTCTGCGTTTACGATAACCCCGTGACCACGCATGTGACGACCTCGGATGCGCTTAAAGGCGCGATCGCTGCGCTGCCGGGTATCGCCTCAATTAAAATACCGGGTCCCGCTAAAAATGACGTCACACGGCGCGTTCAGAGCCTGCGGCGGCAGCTACCGGCTGAGGTGACGATCGGGATTAGCGGAGACGCCTGCGCGGCCGATGGCCTGAACGCCGGCTGCGAAGTCTGGTATTCGGTGTGCGGCGGCCTGTTCCCGCACGTCGCCAAAGAGCTGACGGCGGCCGCGACGCGCGGGGAGGCTCAGCGGGCGGAGGCAATAAGCGCCAGGCTGGAGCCGCTGTGGACGCTCTACAGAAAGTATGGCGGAAGCCTGCGGGTCACTGCCGCAGCGGTGACGATCCTCGGTCTGTGCGGTGAGGATTGTTTGCCGCGTCCCCTGCTACCGCTTTCGCCGGATGCCTTTCGTGAGATTGCTGAGACGCTGCGCAGCCTGAACCTTGAGTAGCCGGGTGGTTTTTTCTCGCTATTTCCGCTACTGTAAGCGCCATTTTTTACGACGATGAGCCTGTTTATGAAAACTGGACCCCTGAACGAAAGCGAAGTTGAATGGCTGGACGATATCCTGTCGAAATACGCGGTAGAAGGCACCATCATGGACGTTGCCGAGCTTGATGGGCTGCTGACGGCCATTCTCTCCGGGCCGACGGAGATTGAACCCGCGCAGTGGCTGCTTGCTATCTGGGGCGGAGCGGATAACGTGCCGCGCTGGGCCAACGATCGCGAGCGGGATCGTTTTGTGAACCTGACGCTGCAGCAAATGAGCGATATCGCCGAGCGCTTGAGCGATTATCCCGAACAGTTCGAACCGATGTTCGGCAGCCGCGAAGAGGAAGGGCAGGAACTCACGATTGTTGAAGAGTGGTGCTTCGGCTATATGCGCGGGGTGGGGCTGAGCGACTGGTCCGCGTTGCCGGCTGAGCTGCAGGCGGAGCTGGACGTGATTGCCCTGCACGGTACCGAGGAGCGATTTGAGGCGCTTGATGAATTATCCGCGGAAGAGTTTGTCGCCAGCGTTGAGCGAATTCGTCCTGCCGCCCTGGCGCTTTATAACTACTGGACTGAGCACGCGCAGCCGGCGGAAGTTCAGCAGCCCATCCGGAATGAGGCGAAGGTGGGGCGCAACGATCCTTGCCCGTGCGGCAGCGGTAAGAAATATAAGCAGTGCTGTTTAGCCAAATAAAAGAAGGGGCCAATATGGCCCCTTCTTTTTACCCTACCGCGGGCAGCAAGCCTGCGACAATCGCAAACTGGATCGCGACGATGCCGATCCCGCAGAGCAGGACGAGCCACAGCGCCGCTGAGCCTCCCGCGACCCGCCATGCTGCATCAGGATGCTGTTTGCGGCTCTTCATGACCAGCAGCGCAGGCAGCATGAGCGCCAGCACGGCCAGCGCGACGCCCGCATAGCCTAACGCCATCACGAAGCCACGCGGATAAAATAGCGCGAACGCCAGCGGGGGCAAAAAGGTAATCAGGCCGCTCTGTATCCGTCCACCGGCGCTGTTCTGGCGTTGAAACAGATCGGCCAGATAGTCGAATAACCCAAGCGCCACGCCGAGAAATGACGTCGCCAGCGCCAGATCGGCAAACAGATGCACCGCCAGCTCAACGTGCGGTGAGGCGACCACTTCGCGGATAGCTTCCAGCAGCCCGTTAAGCCCGGCATTTTTTGCCAGCAGCGCGGTAAAGACGGGAGAGTCAATGCTGCCGAGCGTCGCCAGCTGCCAGAAAATATAGGCGACCAGGGGAATAAAGCTCCCGATGACAAATACCCGACGCAGCTTGCGAATATCCCCGCCCAGATAGCTCACAATACTGGGTATGCTGCCGTGAAAACCAAACGAAGTAAAAATCACCGGAATCGCTGACAGAGCCAGTCCCTGCTGTAGCGGCAGCGTCAGTAAATTTACCTGGTGAATATGCGGCAGCAGCAGAGCCAGCATAATGGCGAGAAAGATAATTTTTGCGCTGAACAGAAAGCGGTTAAAAAGATCGACCAGCGAGGTTCCGATACACACTACCGTCCCGCCGATCCCGGTAAAAATCAGGACGCCTGCCGCAGGAGGCAGTCGCCAGTCCAGCCACTGGTTGAGGCTGGAGGCCAGCAGCTCGCCGGCGCCGCTAATATAGGCGGCGGTGAGAGCGTACAGCAGAAACAGCATGCAAAACCCGGTAGCCCACTGCCCGTAGCGGCCGAGATAGCGCGCGGCCAGCGACCCCAGTCCCATATCAGCCGGCACGTGCTGATACACTTCCAGCAGCAATAAGGCGGTATAACACATCAGCGCCCACAGCGTTATCAGCAAACCAAACGTTACGCCGAAACCCACGCCCGCCGAGGCCAGCGGCATCGCTAACATCCCTGCGCCGATTGTAGTGCCGGCAACGATTAAAATACTACCCAGAGTGCGGTTTTTCACGCTTTTCTCTATCCATCACGGAATACACAATTAATTATGCCGCGCAGAGTATGTGAAATCAGTGAGTTCGTCAAATGAGGGTTACAGGGGGTGTAATGATAACTTTACGATGCCAGAGGTTTGCGCGAAAGCTGCGCTGGCGCAAGAATCCGCCGCCCTGGCTGGTTTATTCTTCGGCCTTTACGGGAGGGGTTATGCCATCGATTCATGGTCACGAAGTGCTGCAAATGATGATTTCATCAGGCGAGTCTTACACTGTTGCTACGCTGGAAGCGGCGATTATCGACCGTTTTGGGAAAGAGGTTCGATTCCATACCTGCTCGGCGGAAAATCTGAGCGCGGCGGAGCTGGTGGCGTTTTTGCAGAAAAAAGGCAAATTTATTGCCGCTGAGGAAGGATTTAATACGCACGAAAGTAAAATTTGCCGCCATTAATACTCATACGGCAGCGAACGCCGGGCGTCGCTGCCGTAATTATTAATTTTGTGTGTCGAGCGTTGCCAGCTCTTTATCAATAAAGTACAGGCCTTCACCGCTTTTACCGGCAAGGGTCAATTTATCAATAACGGATTTAAACAGTTTCTCTTCTTCGTGCTGCTCAGCAACGTACCACTGCAGGAAATTAAATGTTGGATAATCCTGGCTGGTCATTGCCGCATGGGCCAGTTCGTTAATTTTCTGCGTAATCAGCTGTTCATGTTCGTAGGTGACGCGAAATAGCTCATCCAGGGACGCATATTCGGCGAAAGGTGAGGCGATAGCCGTGATGCAGGGCAGGCTGCCGGTATCGGTCAGATAGTCGAACAGGCGCTGCATATGGGTCATTTCCTCCTGCGCGTGGCGACGCAAAAACGCGGCGGCGCCTTCAAAACTGTGGTAGCTGCACCAGGCGCTCATTTGCTGATAAAGCAGAGAGGAATAAAGTTCGAGATTCATCTGCGCATTCAGCTTGTCGATCATTTCAGTTTTTAGCATCAGGCTGCTCCGGGAAAATAGAATTAAGGATTATTGTGCGCTCACTATAATTTGTTATTAATTTATTTGCAAAAAGTAAATTAATAAAATCATTTATTAATAATGCAAATGGGAATAACACGCATTGGCGATTTAAAAATAATGAGAATGGTTTTAATTTAATATTCTATGCGAAAAATCGTTGCGCCTAATTTAGCGGTGAAAATAGACCCGCCCGGCGGCCGCGGCGGGATTAGCCTGACGCGGGTAAGAGTGGGGAGGAGGCCATACCAGCCGGGGGCGGAAGTCAAAAGTGTGAGGCGAGATGCAATTTATAAAACAACTTTTCATAAAATTTGAAAGTATGTTCGTAAGGTAGTATTGTTCATAGCAACGCTAACGAACTATCGCGGGAGTGCCCGCAGAGCATTCAGGAGAGTAAAGCATGAAAATCGCACTGATGATGGAAAACAGCCAGGCGAACAAAAACGCCATCATCCTCAATGAGTTAAACGCCGTTGCTGAAGAAAAAGGCTTCCCGGTTTACAACGTCGGTATGAGCGATGAAAACGATCATCACCTGACCTATATTCATCTGGGGATCATGGCCAGTATCCTGCTGAATTCGAAAGCGGTGGACTTTGTGGTGACCGGCTGCGGTACCGGGCAGGGCGCGCTGATGTCGCTGAATATTCACCCTGGCGTGGTATGCGGCTACTGTATCGACCCTGCTGATGCCTTCCTGTTTGCGCAGATCAACAACGGTAACGCGCTTTCTCTGCCGTTTGCAAAGGGTTTTGGCTGGGGCGCAGAGCTGAACGTACGCTTTATCTTTGAAAAAGCTTTTACCGGCCGCAACGGCGAAGGTTATCCGCCGGAGCGTAAAGAGCCTCAGGTGCGTAACGCCGGGATCCTGAACGCGGTTAAAGCGGCGGTGGTTAAGGAAAACTATCTGGATACGCTGCGCGCGATCGATCCGGAGCTGGTGAAAACCGCCGTTTCTGGCCCTCGTTTCCAGCAGTGCTTCTTTGAGAACTGCCAGGATAAAGAGATCGAAGCGTTTGTGCGCCAGATCGTCGGTTAATATCCCGTCATGATGAGATGCTAAAGGCCAGCGCTGCTGGCCTTTTCTTTGGCTACTTCTTTTTGTTCGATACGCTGCTACCCGCCTCTTTGGCCAGATGCAGGCTATCAATCATGCCGACCAGGCAAATCACCGCGATAAAAATAAACGACAGGCGGAAGCTGATGCCCGGCAGGTGAGAAAGCGTAAACCATTCGCTGAACGTTTCCCCAAGACGAATGCCTATCGCGCCGAGCGTGATGCCCAGCCCCACGGCCAGCTGTGACGCGGTGCTGAACAGGGTATTGGCGTAGCTCATTTGCGCGGAAGGCACATCGGCAAACGCGAGCGTGCTGATGCCGGTAAACTGGATAGAGCGGAAGACCCCGCCAAGATAGAGAATCACAAAGATCAGCCAAACCGGCGTTTGCGGCGTTAAAAAAGCGCAGGCCAGCAGCGACAAAACGTTTAATGCGCCGTTAATCAGCAGCAGGCGGCGAAAGCCCAGCCAGCGGATCAGCGGCGTTGTGAGGGGCTTGATGGTTAAGTTGCCGACGAACACGGCCAGCACCAGCAGCCCCGAGTGGAAGGGGTCCATACCAAATCCGACCTGGAAAAGCAGCGGCAGCAGAAACGGCACGGCGCTAATGGAGGCGCGGAACAGGGAACCGCCGTACATGGTGACCCGGAAGGTGGGGATCTTGAGCGCATCAAGGCGCACCATCGGCCACCTGGTGCGGCGGAAGTGCCGCAGCGCGAAGAGCATGCAGCCCAGGCCCAACGCCAGTAGCGCCAGCGTCTGCCAGCCCAGAGGCTGGCGATCGCCGAGCAGCTCCATGGCGGCGACCAGGCTAACCATCGCCACCGAGGTGGCAACAAAGCCGGAAAGGTCGAAGGGGCGCTGCTCATCTTCGCGAATATTCGGAATGATACGCAGCGACAGGGCGATAGCGATAAGCCCGAGCGGCACGTTAATAAAGAAGATCCAGTGCCAGCTGGCGTAGCGGGTGATAAATCCGCCCAGCGGTGGGCCAATAATGGGCGCGACCAGCGCCGGCCAGGTCAGGGTGGCAATCGCCTTAATCAACTGGTGCTTCGGTGTGGTACGTAGTACCGCCAGCCGGCCAACGGGCACCATCAGCGCGCCGCCTATCCCCTGCAGAATACGCATCGCGACGAACACATCGACGTTGGTCGACAGCCCGCAAAAAACCGACGCCAGGGTAAAAATCGCCAGCGCGAGAGTAAAGATTTTCCGCGCGCCAAAACGATCGGCGATCCAGCCGCTGGCCGGTATCAGAACCGCAAGGGTAATAAGATAAGCGCTAATCCCGATATTGAGGTCGACCGCCGTCACGCCAAAATCTTTCGCCATGTCGGGCAGGGCGGTGGCTATCACCGTGCCGTCGAGAAACTCCATAAAAAAGGCGCCAGCCACCAGTAGCGCAGGTGCTGAAAAAGAACGGTCGTCCCTGGAGGAGGTGTGTGTACTCATTATTGTGTCGCTGCCATAGCAAAGAGAGCGCAGATTGGTCCGGAGCGTTCGGCTATTCACTATCCGGTTCTGCCCATTTTGTTTAAAAATTAAATTATTTTGGTAAAAAATAGGTGATTTAGCGCACGTTTATATTGATTTTTGTGATGTAAGTCATATTATAACCATCAGGGCATTAACACCTGCATAACAAAAATGGAGTCAACCATGAAACTGCGCAAAATCCTGAAGAGCATGTTCGAAAACTACTGCAAAACCTTCAAAGACGTACCGCCTGGCGCTATGTTCTGATAAAAAAACCTGCTGCGGCAGGTTTTTTTATATCCCGGGATTTAGGGTACTATTACGCTCCTGAAAAAAGGAGTGAAAAATGTCTCAACATCTTACCGAGCACGACGAGCTGGTCTCTGACGTGGTTGCCTGCCAGTTAGTTATCAAACAGATCCTCGACGTCATTGATATCATCGCCCCCGTTGAGGTGCGCGAAAAAATGACCACCCAGCTGAAAGCCATCGATTTTGCCAGCCACCCGGCATCGGCTGACCCGGTGACCCTGCGGGCGGTACAAAAGGCCATCGCGCTGATTGAACTGAAATTTACCCCGCAGGAAGAAGCGCACTAGCGGCGTCAGCCCCGCCATCATTGTGATAGCGGGGCGTTATCACCTGTTAGTGGGAGACGGCGGTTTGAACGGCGCCTTCCTGCGTATCTTTAAACAGCCTGCTGTTGCCCCAGCACTCTTCGTAACGGTGGCCGACTAAATCTTCAACGACAAGGCGAACGTCCGGTGCGATATCGGCGATCTTACCGCCTGCTTTAATACGCGCGACTTCCTGCAGCACTACCAGATGCGCCTTGCGATCGAGTTTCATCTGCTTACTGAACACAATGGCTGCCAGTGCCAGCAGAATCACGCCCGCACAAAACACCACCGCAATCGCGGTGACCGCGCTCTCTGGCTGCGTATGCGCTTTCGACTGAAAGCCGTAGAAGCTGAGGATCGCCCCCATGGAAAAGACGATAATCGAGCGCAAAATTTTACCGGAGAAGGTCATGGCTCCCGCATAGATCCCCTCGCGGCGACGGCCGGTATAGATTTCATCGACATCCGCCAAAAAGGTGTAAACGGTCCAGGGAATGTAGTAGACGCCGCCGGTGCCCAGGCCGAAGAGTACGGTAATGCCAAACATCAGGATGGTGGCCAGGCTTGAAGGCAGGTGGAAGAACCATAGCGAGGTGTAGAGCAGCACGGCAAAGATAACCACGCCCAGCGCCAGAATATACGGCTTACTGAAGCCTTTCTTCACGCACAGGCCAATAAACAGGGCCGTTGATACCAGCTGGAGGATGGAGTTCAGACTGTTAAGCCCGGCCACCATCGCCGGATCGTGCTGCAGCACGAATATAACAAAGTAGGTGAAGATCGAGGCAAAAAGCCACTCGGCGCCGAAGCCGCAGAGATACATACCCAGGTGTTTGCGGAATACGCGCAGGTAAAACGTTGAGCGCATATCTTTCGCCAGCATGAGCAGAGTATTGAACAGTCCCTTTTTCTCTCCCTTGCTTATCTCCTCTTCGCGGGGACGCTCCCAGCTGCAGTACCACAGGCAGGAGATGGCCGCGATAAGAATGACGCCGTAGGTCAGCCCGGTGAGAAAAAACGGGGTGGCGGATTCTTTACCATAAAGCAGGATGAACTGCCCGGGGATAAATGCCGCGAGAAAGTTGGCCAGTTTGCCGAAAATCGCTTTATAACCGGTAAGCTTCGAACGCAGTGAGAAATCGTCGGTCATTTCGGTCGCCAATGTTTCATAGGGGACCATAATCGAGGTATAAATGATTTCAAAGACGACGTAGGTGCACAGGTAGTACCAAAAGCCGAGGCCTTCTACCCACAGCAGCGGGTAGAACATCATCAGCGGAATGCCAATCAACAAAAAGAAACGGCGACGACCAAAGCGTTTACCCAGCCGCGTTTTACCAAAGTTATCGGTGAGATAGCCCATCAGCGGGTTACTAATTGCGTCGATAATGCTGGCGACGGAAAAAATAAAGGAGGCTTCGATCAGCGTCAGCCCACAGAAGGTTGTATAAAAATAGAGCAGCCATGCGCCGCTGATCGCCAGTGCGCCGCTTCCCAGTAAATTCCCGCCGCCGTAGGCTAACTGATGGCGTAACAAAATCGGTCTTCCCTGCAGCCCCTGTGGGGCTGAAGCCGTATATCTTGCCATTAAAGTAAACTCCGTATTTTAAATTTTTGAAACAGTGTTTTTATATTCTCAACCCGTAGTTTTAAACGTGATCCAGATCACCAATACCCTGCTAATTCCTCCGGCGGAGCAGGAATGAGATCTGGTTAAAAGTTTTTAATGCTTTTCTGGAATAAAAACGGCGCCGAAGCGCCGAAAAAGAAGGGGGACAGGGAACCTGCGATTAAAGAGAGCGCTGGCCCGAACAGGCGAGTTCTGATGATTTATCGCCGGCAAGCATCCGCCGGCATGGCGTTATACGCGCTGTTGACTGACCAGATCCAGCAGGTGGCTATCGGTTTGTTGTACGCTGGTTCCGGCATTTTTCGCATGACGGATTTCTTCAAGAATGGTCTCCAGCAGCATGCCATCCTGATCCTGCTCTTCAGCAAGCAGCGTCAGAAAACGCAGGGTTGATTCATCGCTTTGCGCCTTCGCCTCTTCCGCCAGGCTGGAAAGTATCGTGCTGCGCTGCTGATAATCTTCGACGGTTTTGCTAAAGAGATCTTCCAGGGACGAACATTCAGTGCCGTAGGTTCCTTCCGCTTTCACAACGGGCCAGGCGCCTGATTTTTTCATAAAATCAAAGACCTGCATCATCTGCGTGATACTGGCTTGCGCTCGGTTACGGAGAAAAGTGGCGGTACCGTTCAACCGTTGCTGAGTACACCATTCGCTCAAATGCAGATACAAATTTGAGGTATAGAACTCAAGATTCATCTGGTTATTCAGCTTTTGAACCATTCCTGGTACGACCATACAAATATCCTTATTCACTTTGGAGGGGGCGGGCGCCATATCTTGACGCATCTACATCAGGGTCGCCTTAGAAATTACGGTGCACAGAGAGAGTCCTGAGTAATAGTATTCAGGATTTCTGCACAGCCGTTTGAATTAAATTTCTTATCTCAACAAATATAGAATAGCGCCATATTTGAATTAAGAAAACTCTCAATGAGTGATATTTACATTTCGTTACAACATCCGTATTTATCTTGAAAAGAGGGGGGGGTGTAAGAATAAAGTCTGATTTTTACCGATCGAAAATAATCTTATTTTACTGATTTTAAATGTTTTTATTTCCGCGCCTCATTAATTGATAGTAGTTCTAATGATTTTGATGAAATTGTGTTTTAAAAATAATGATTAATAATTCTATTTTATGTTAGTCTGCGAGTGAGAAAATGATGAGGTTAATTTAAAAAGATGCTGCTTTTGTAAACACATTATTGCTAACAGGCTATCTGAAGGAGTCGGAAATGAAAAAAGTTGCGGTGCTGCTGGCACCGGGTTTTGAGGAAGGTGAAGCGATTGTGGTGATTGACATTCTTCGTCGCTTACACCTCGATGTCGAACTGCTCTCCTGCGCTGATTCGCGCGCGGTGGTGAGCTATCACGATATCCCCATGGTGGCGGACAGCACGCTAACAGAGCGCGCCGGGATACTGTACGACGCGGTGGTTCTGCCCGGCGGCCCGCAGGGAAGCGTCAATCTTGCCGCCAGCCGGGACGTCGTGGCGTTTATTTCGGCCCACGATACCGCGGGAAAGCTGATCTGTCCGATCTGTTCGGCGGCGGCGAGAGTGCTCGGCGGCAACGGGCTGCTCAAGGGGCGACGCTACGTCTGTTCGGGAGAGTTATGGCAGCACGTCACGGACGGAGAGTACGTGGACCAGGCGGTAGTGGAGGACGGTAATTTGATTAGCGGTAAAGGCCTGGGACACGTTTTTGACTTTTCATTTACCGTAGCCGCCCGTTTATTGGGGGATGAGGCGCCCGTTCGCAATCATGCGGAGCACATTTATTGTCGCTGGTAATCCCTACAGGGATAACTCTGCTGATGATATAGAGAATATTGCTACGGCCTGCGCTAATTGTCTGACAATTAGCGCTTTTTTTATGTCATTTTTCGCTGTTTATATGCACGCAATTACTGTAATTCCGCGATGTGATTGGGCTCTCGTATGGAGAAATAATTTCCGGTTAATACTATTTAAACAACGGCACTCAGCGTTGAGATTTTTCTAATGCCTTGTTTTTCGTCCGATTAAAAATTTAAGACTTATTATTCCCTACATAAAAGCGAATTAAAGCTGGAGTTTACCATGCACAAATTTACTAAAGCGCTGGCGGCAATCGGTCTTGCCGCGGTTATGTCACAATCAGCTATGGCTGAGACGCTTAAGCTGGGTTTTCTGGTGAAACAGCCTGAAGAGCCATGGTTTCAAACCGAGTGGAAATTTGCCGATAAGGCCGGTAAAGATTTAGGTTTCGATGTTATTAAAATTGCTGTGCCCGACGGCGAGAAAACCCTGAACGCGATAGATAGCCTGGCGGCCAGCGGAGCCAAAGGCTTCGTCATTTGCACCCCGGATCCGAAGCTCGGGGCGGCCATTGTCGCCAAAGCGCGCGGCTATGATATGAAAGTGATTACCGTTGATGACCAGTTCGTCAACGCCAAAGGCAAACCGATGGACAGCGTACCGCTGGTGATGATGGCGGCCAGCGAAATCGGCGCGCGCCAGGGGCAGGAGCTCTATAAAGAGATGCAGAAACGCGGTTGGGACGTGAAGGATACCGCGGTTATGGCCATTACTTCCGACGAGCTGGATACCGCCCGCCGCCGCACTACCGGCTCAATGGACGCTCTGAAAGCCGCCGGTTTCCCGGAGCAACAAATCTATCGCGTGCCAACCAAATCTAACGACATCCCCGGCGCGTTTGACGCCGGTAACTCCATGCTGGTTCAACATCCTGATGTTAAGCACTGGCTGATCGTCGGCATGAACGACAACACCGTGCTGGGCGGCGTGCGCGCCACCGAAGGCCAGGGCTTTAAAGCGCCTGACGTTATCGGGATCGGTATCAACGGCGTCGATGCGGTGAACGAACTTTCTAAAGCGCAGGCCACCGGTTTCTATGGCTCTTTACTGCCAAGCCCGGATATTCACGGCTATAAAACCAGCGAAATGCTTTACAACTGGGTGACAAAAGACGTTGAACCGCCGAAATTCACCGCGGTAACCGACGTGGTGCTGATTACCCGCGACAACTTTAAAGAAGAGCTGGCGAAAAAAGGGCTGTAAGGCCAGTTGACCGGGCCTCTTGCCTTGGCGCGAGAGGCTCTGTACAGAAAAGCGGAGTCGTTATGCAACAGTCTACCCCTTATCTCTCATTCCACGGCATCACCATGACATTCCCGGGCGTTAAAGCGCTGTCCGATATTAGCTTTGGCTGCTATGCCGGACAGGTGCACGCCCTGATGGGAGAAAACGGCGCCGGGAAATCCACGCTGCTGAAAATTCTCAGCGGCAACTACATACCGACCGCCGGCAACCTGCAAATCCGCGGCCAGCAGATGACGTTTACCCACACCACCGAGGCGCTGAACGCCGGGGTGGCCATTATCTATCAGGAGCTGCATCTGATCCCGGAAATGACCGTGGCGGAAAATATCTACCTCGGGCAGCTGCCGCATAAAGGCGGGATTGTGAACCGGTCGCTGCTGAATTATGAAGCCGGCCTGCAGCTGAAGCATCTGGGGCTGGATATCGATCCGGAAACGCCGCTCAAGTATCTCTCTATCGGCCAGTGGCAGATGGTGGAGATCGCCAAGGCGCTGGCGCGTAACGCAAAAATTATCGCCTTTGATGAGCCGACCAGCTCCCTGTCTGCGCGGGAAATCGAAAACCTGTTTCGGGTTATCCGCGAGCTGCGCCAGGAAGGACGGGTCATTATTTACGTTTCCCACCGCATGGAAGAGATCTTCGCGTTAAGCGACGCGATTACGGTGTTCAAAGATGGTCGCTACGTGCGCACCTTCGACAATATGCAAGAGGTTAACCACGACGCGCTGGTACAGGCGATGGTGGGGCGCGAGCTGGGCGATATCTACGGCTGGCAGCCGCGTGAATATGGCAAAGAGCGTTTGCGTCTTGAACAGGTGAAGGCGCCAGGCGTGCGGCAGCCCGTCAGCCTTTCGGTGCGCAGCGGAGAAATCGTCGGCCTGTTTGGGCTGGTTGGCGCCGGGCGCAGCGAGCTCATGAAAGGCTTATTCGGCGGCAGCAGAATAACCGGCGGCCAGGTTTATATCGACGGGGAGGCCATTGATATTCGCAAGCCGGCTCAGGCGATTCAGGCCGGGATGATGCTCTGCCCGGAAGACCGCAAAGCGGAGGGGATTATTCCGGTCCACTCGGTGCGCGACAACATCAATATCAGCGCTCGCCGCAAGCATATTCTCGCCGGCTGCGTTATCAACAACGCCTGGGAAACGCAGAACGCCGACCAGCATATCAAATCGCTGAATATCAAAACGCCCGGCGCCGAGCAGCTGATTATGAACCTCTCCGGCGGCAATCAGCAGAAGGCGATCCTCGGCCGCTGGCTGTCGGAAGAGATGAAAGTCATCCTGCTTGACGAGCCAACGCGCGGTATTGACGTGGGCGCTAAACATGAAATCTACAACGTTATCTACGCATTAGCGGCATCGGGCGTCGCGGTGGTCTTTGCCTCCAGCGATTTACCGGAAGTTCTCGGCGTTGCCGATCGCATTGTTGTGATGCGCGAGGGTGAGATCGCCGGAGAGCTGCTGCATGAACATGCGAATGAACAGCAGGCATTGAGCCTTGCCATGCCAAAAGTGAGCCAGGCGGTCGCCTGAGTAAGGAGTCTATGATGTCATCAGTTACCACTTCAGGTACTACCCGGTCGGCTTTTAGCTTCTCCCGCATTTGGGATCAGTTCGGCATGCTGGTTGTTTTCGCGGTGCTGTTTATTGGCTGCGTGATTTTTGTGCCTAATTTTGCCTCGTTTATTAATATGAAAGGCCTTGGGCTGGCTATTTCTATGTCCGGAATGGTGGCCTGCGGAATGCTGTTTTGCCTGGCATCGGGGGATTTCGATCTGTCGGTCGCCTCGGTTATCGCCTGTGCCGGTGTGACCACGGCGGTGGTGATTAACCTGACGGAGAGCATGTGGGTGGGGATCGGCGCCGGTCTGCTGCTCGGCGCGCTGAGCGGCCTGGTCAATGGTTTTGTGATTGCCCGCCTGAAGATTAACGCCCTGATCACCACCCTGGCCACCATGCAGATCGTCCGCGGTCTGGCCTATATCATCTCTGACGGTAAAGCGGTTGGGATTGAAGACGAGCGTTTCTTTACCCTCGGCTACGCCAACTGGTTTGGCCTGCCAGCGCCTATCTGGCTGACCGTTGCCTGCCTGATTGTCTTCGGCCTGTTGTTGAATAAAACCACCTTTGGCCGCAATACCCTGGCGATTGGCGGTAACGAAGAAGCGGCGCGTCTGGCGGGCGTGCCGGTAGTGCGGACCAAGATCATCATTTTCGTCCTTTCCGGCCTGGTTTCCGCGGCGGCAGGCATTATCCTGGCTTCACGAATGACCAGCGGACAGCCGATGACCTCGATTGGCTATGAGCTGATTGTCATCTCGGCCTGCGTGCTGGGGGGCGTATCGTTGAAAGGCGGGATCGGTAAGATCTCCTACGTGGTGGCCGGGATCCTGATCCTGGGAACGGTAGAGAATGCGATGAACCTGCTCAATATCTCGCCATTCTCGCAGTATGTCGTACGCGGCGTGATTTTACTGGCGGCGGTGATCTTCGACCGCTACAAACAGAAAGCGAAACGAGCCGTTTGATTCGTCCAACTTTTCAGTTTAATCCTAATCCATTGCCAGCGCTCGTTGCGCTGGCAATGACTATCAAAAATGGCGAGGCTGGTCACACTGTCTATACTTACATGGCTACAATTATTTAACACCCAGCATGTTGCTGGCCATGATAAGGAGGAAACAGGGTGGCTGACCAGATTTATGTACCGCCTGCGTTAACCGGAAACTGCGCTTTTTTCTTTGACCTCGACGGTACCCTTGCCGGTATCAAACCCCATCCCGATCAGGTGGTCATTCCTGCCGATGTTTTGCAGTCGCTGCGCCAGCTCGTGCAGCAGCACAACGGCGCGGTGGCATTGATTTCAGGGCGCTCAATGGTTGAGCTGGATGAGCTTACCCGTCCTTACCGGCTGCCGCTTGCCGGTGTCCACGGGGCTGAACGCCGTGATATCAATGGTAAAACGCATATTGTCTCTTTACCGGATTCTCTCCAGAAGGCGCTCTCTGCGGAACTGACCGCGGCGCTGGATGACTTGCCGGGATGCGAACTGGAAAGTAAGGGGATGGCCTTTGCTCTGCACTACCGACAGGCGCCGGAGCATCAGCACGCGGTGCTCGCGCTGGCGCAGGCCGTCGTGCAGCGCCATCCCATTCTGGCATTACAGCCGGGTAAGTGCGTGGTGGAGATCAAACCGCGCGGAGTGAATAAAGGTGAAGCGATAGCCGCTTTTATGCAGGAAGCTCCATTCAGCGGGCGCAGGCCGGTGTTTGTCGGTGATGACTTAACCGATGAAGCGGGTTTTAGCGTCGTCAATCAACTGAGTGGCGTATCGGTCAAAGTGGGCGGCGGTGAGACCCAGGCGCACTGGCGCCTGCCGGATGTCGCCGCTGTTCATCTTTGGATTAGTAACATCGCGAATCATGGGCAACAACCAGATGCGCTAACCGACAGGAGAGATGGCTATGAGTCGCTTAGTCGTAGTATCTAATCGTATTGCCCCGCCGGATGACAAAAAGGCCAGCGCCGGTGGCCTTGCCGTGGGGATTATGGGGGCATTAAAAGCAGCCGGAGGACTGTGGTTCGGCTGGAGTGGGGAAATCGGTGACGACCAGCAGCCGTTAAAAAAAGTGAAGCAGGGGAATATCACCTGGGCTTCCTTTAACCTTAGCGAGCAGGATCACGACGAATATTACAACCGCTTTTCCAATGCCGTTTTATGGCCCGCCTTCCACTATCGTCTCGATCTGGTTGATTTTCAGCGTGAAGCCTGGGAAGGCTATCAGCGCGTCAACGCAACGCTGGCGGATAAACTGCTGCCGCTGATCGAACCTGACGATATCGTCTGGATCCACGATTACCACCTGCTGCCGCTGGCCAGCGAACTGCGCCAGCGCGGGGTCAATAATCGCATCGGCTTCTTTTTACATATTCCGTTCCCGACGCCGGAAGTCTTTAACGCGCTCCCGCCGCACGCGGAGCTGCTTGAACAGCTGTGCGATTACGATTTACTGGGTTTCCAGACCGAGAGCGATCGCCTGGCGTTTCTCGATTGCGTATCGATGCAGACTCGCCTGACGACGCGCGACGGCAAAAAGCATGTGGCCTGGGGGAAACCTTTCCACACCGAAGTCTATCCGATCGGTATCGATCCGGAAGAGATTGCGCGGAGCGCAAAAGGGCCGCTGCCGCCGAAGCTGGCGCAGCTGAAGAGCGAACTGAAAAGCGTGCAGAATATCTTTTCCGTTGAGCGGCTGGACTATTCCAAGGGGCTGCCGGAGCGTTTTCTGGCCTACGAGGCGCTGCTGGAGAACTATCCGCAGCATCATGGCAAGATTCGCTATACCCAGATTGCGCCGACGTCGCGCGGCGATGTTCAGGCCTACCAGGATATTCGTCATCAGCTTGAAACCGCGGCCGGCCGCATTAATGGCCGATATGGCCAGCTGGGCTGGACGCCGCTTTATTACCTGAATCAGCACTTTGAACGCAAGCTGCTGATGAAAATCTTCCGCTACTCGGACGTCGGTCTGGTTACGCCGCTGCGCGATGGGATGAATCTGGTGGCGAAAGAGTATGTGGCCGCGCAGGACCCGCAAAATCCGGGCGTGCTGGTGCTGTCGCAGTTTGCCGGCGCGGCGAACGAGCTGCCGACGGCCTTAATCGTCAATCCTTACGATCGCGACGAGGTCGCGGCTGCGCTGGACCAGGCGTTAACCATGCCGCTGGCCGAGCGTATTGCCCGCCATTCGGCCATGCTGGCGGTGATTAAAGATAACGATATTCATCGCTGGCAGGAGCGGTTTATTGCCGATCTAAAGGAGATTGAGCCAGGAAGTGAGGAGAGCCACTTAGCGCGCAAGGTCGCGACCTTCCCCAAGCTCGCCTGAGACGATCGCGGTTAGCGCTTTCGGCGCTAACCTTTTTCCAGACACACCAGCAGCACGTCAACGCCGCTGCTGCCCACGATATCTTTCGCCGAACAGGTAGCGCGAGAGAACAGGCTCTGGTTGTGGTTGCCGCAAATCACCAGGTCAACGCGATGCCGCTGGCAAAAATCCTTCACATGGTGGGCAATCCCGCCGCTGGCGATAGTCATTTTCTCTATCGGGTAGTCGGCGTGGCGGGCGAGCTCGGCCAGAAAGCCGCGCGTCTCCTCCTGCATCACTTCGCGTAAATTTTCCATCATTGGCGCCGCAAACTGGTTATACAGCTCCGGGTCCGTTGCCAGGGTAATCAGGCTGACCTTCGCATTGACCGGACGGGCGATGGAGACGGCTTTCTGAATGAGGACCCGGCTTTCCGGGGTTGGCGCCACGGCGACCAGCAGATGTGAGTAGGGCATCAAGCCTCCTTGAGATACGCGAAACAACCCTTTTCTATTGTCTTTACTCCCATTCCTTAGCTTTCGCAAGGTTTATCCGCAGCGAAATAACGCGCCCAGATTTCACTCCGCCGCGCGCCATTTTGGTGGTCACTTCGCAACTTTTGGTCCGATCTTTTGTATTAAAAGAAACGCTGTTTTATAAATCAGTGAGGCGCGTTCATCGACTCTTTGTGTTTTTGCCATTGAACGCTTTTGGCTGGCAAAAATGAAAAGGTAACGCCGTTCCCATGTTCTTAATGTAGCCATGTATCAACCCCCTTTTGGCTGAATGGGCCAAAACGCGGTTCGGAGTTCTCTAAAAAAAGACACAGGATTTACGGCGATGAAAACACGTAAAATCGGTTTGGTTAACTACCTTGCCTATGGATCGGGCGATTTCCTTGGTGCGGGAACGACCGCACTCACAGCAGCATGGCTGCTCTACTTCTACACCACCTTTTGCGGTCTTTCCCCTATCGAGGCGACGCTTATTTTTGCCACCGCCAGGGTTCTGGATGCGGTAATCAGTCCGCTGATGGGCTTTCTGACGGATAACTTTGGCTCAACCTGGCTGGGGAAACGTTTTGGCAGGCGTAAGTTCTTCATCCTGCTCGGCATCCCCTGCGTGTTTAGCTACTCCATCATGTGGGTAGGGGATATGGGGTTCTGGTACTACCTGCTGACCTATCTTCTTTTTGATATTGTCTACACCATGATTCTGGTGCCGTATGAAACGCTGGTACCGGAAATGACCGATGATTTTAAACAGAAAACCAAATTCTCCGGCGCGCGTATTTCTATGGCGCAGATGTCGGCGATTCTGGCTTCCTTCCTGCCGGGCGTTCTGCTGACTATCTTTGGTAAGGACAACGCCGTTTCTTTCTTCTATGCCAGCCTGGTGTTCTCGGTGCTGTGCGCCATGATGCTGACCTTCGTCTGGTTCTTTACCTGGGAACGCCCGCGTGAAGAGTGGACGGAGGCCGCGCTGCGCGCCGAAGAGGAGAAACAGAACCTGAGCCTGTCGCAGAGTCTTAACCGCCTGTTCATTGAGTTAAGTTCGACCCTGCGCATTAAAATTTTCCGTCAGCATCTGGGGATGTATCTGGGCGGCTATATCGCCCAGGATGTCTTCAATGCGGTCTTTACCTACTATGTGGTGTTTGTCCTGATGCAGGAAGCCTCAATGGCTTCTAACCTGCTCGGAACCATGGCGATCTTCCAGTTTATTGCGGTTATCGCCATGATCCCGCTGTGTATTCGCTTCGGGCCGGCGCCATCGTATCGCATGGTGGTGGTGCTGTTCGGCCTGAGTTCGCTCTCTTACGCGGTGCTGTACTACGCTGGCCTCAGCGATGTCTATTCGCTGCTGCTGCTGATATCCGCAGTGGCGGGCCTGGGCCGCGGCGGCATCAACTACGTTCCGTGGAACACCTACACCTATATTGCCGACGTGGACGAAGTGATCACCGGCCAGCGCCGCGAAGGCATCTTTGCCGGGATCATGACCCTGACGCGTAAAGCTTCCCAGGCCGGAGCGGTGATGCTGGTGGGGATCATCATGCAGATGTCGGGCTTTGTCTCCGGACAGAAAACGCAGCCCTATGAAGTGAGCCATACCATTCTGCTGATCCTCAGCGTGGGCACCTTACTGGTGCTGGCCTGCGGTTTCCTCGTTTCCCTGCGCTTTAAGCTCAATCTGCAAACCCACAGCGTCCTGCGCGCGGAAACGCTGAAAATGCGTGAATCCGGTCGCGCTCAGCCAGAACTGGCCAGCGCCGGGGATCGTGAGGTGGTGGAGATGCTGGCCGGGATGCCGTACGACGCCCTGTGGGGAAACAACAATATTGGTTATCTGAATCGGAATAAACCCGCCGCGCCAGCGCTGAAGCCGCGTTCAGCCATGAATTCGACATATAACAGAGGTTAAGGATATGAAAGTTTGGCCTGTCAAACATAGCCCACTACTGCGCCAGCCGGAGCGTTTTATCGCCCGCAATGAACTGCAGGCGCTGATTCAGAAGGTGACGCACAATCTGGTCAACATTAAGGACGAAAGCGGGCAATTTTTACTGCGGCTGGACGACGGACGCGTTATCGACACCAAAGGGTGGAACGGCTGGGAGTGGACTCACGGCGTCGGCCTGTACGGTATTTATCAGTATTACCAGCAGACCGGCGATACGGCGATGCGCGACATTATTGATGGCTGGTTTGCCGACCGCTTTGCCGAAGGCGCGACCACCAAAAACGTCAACACCATGGCGCCGTTTCTCACCCTGGCTTACCGCTACGAAGAGACGGGCAACCCCGCGTATCTGCCCTGGCTCGATAGCTGGGCGGAGTGGGCGATGAACGAAATGCCCCGCACTGAGTCTGGCGGCATGCAGCACATCACCCTGGCGGAAGAGAATCATCAGCAGATGTGGGACGACACGCTGATGATGACGGTTCTGCCGCTGGCGAAAATCGGCAAGCTGCTTAATCGTCCGCAATACGTAGAGGAGGCGGTATATCAGTTTCTGCTGCACGTGCAGAATCTGATGGACCGTGAGACCGGCCTGTGGTTTCACGGCTGGAGCTATGAGGGGCGGCATAATTTCGCCCACGCTCGCTGGGCGCGCGGCAATAGCTGGCTGACTATCGTTATTCCGGATTTCCTGGAGCTGGTGGATTTACCCGAGAACAGCGCGGTACGGCGTTATCTGGTGCAGGTGCTGAATGCGCAGATTGCGGCGCTGGCCCGCTGTCAGGACGATAGCGGCCTGTGGCATACGCTGCTTGACGATCCTGACTCCTATCTGGAAGCGTCGGCGACCGCCGGTTTTGCTTATGGGATCCTCAAAGCGGTGCGCAAGCGCTACGTGAGCCAGGCGTATGCGGAGGTTGCGGAAAAAGCGATTCGCGGCATCGTGCAGAATATCTCAGCGCAAGGGGAGCTGTTGCAAACGTCGTTCGGTACCGGCATGGGTTCGAATCTGGATTTTTATCGCGACATTCCGCTGACGTCGATGCCGTATGGCCAGGCGATGGCGATCCTGTGCCTGACGGAGTATCTGCGGAAGTATTTCTGAGAAGGGCGGAATTTCCCCGGTGGCGCTTACGCTTACCGGGGATACAATGATGCTGCAGGTCTGATGAGCGTGGCGCCATCAGGCGTTATAAACCAAACCCGGCTTTCGCCGGGTTTGGTTTTACATCCGTTCTACGGTTTCGATACCCAGGGTATCCAGACCCAGCTTCAGCGTTTTCGCCGTCAGCAGCGCCAGCTTCAGGCGGCTGTTGCGCGTCTCTTCGCTTTCGGCGCTCAGGATCGGGCAGTGCTCGTAGAAGCCGGAGAACAGACCCGCCAGATCGTACAGGTAAGAACACATCACGTGCGGCGTGCCTTCACGCGCGACGACCGTCAGGGTTTCTTCAAACTGCAGCAGACGGGCTGCCAGCTGGGCTTCGCGCTCTTCGGTGATGACCACCGGCGCCGCCGCCAGCGCGCTTTCATCGATATCCGCTTTGCGGAACACGGAGAGCACGCGGGTATAGGCATACTGCATATAAGGCGCGGTATTGCCCTCAAAGGCCAGCATGTTGTCCCAGTCAAAGATGTAGTCGGTGGTGCGGTTTTTAGACAAGTCGGCATATTTCACCGCGCCGATCCCGACCGCGTTCGCCAGTTTTTCCAGCTCATCGGCGGGCATCTCCGGGTTTTTCTCCGCCACCAGACGGCGCGCGCGCTCCAGCGCTTCGTCCAGCAGGTCGGCGAGCTTCACGGTACCGCCGGCGCGGGTTTTAAACGGTTTGCCATCTTTGCCGAGCATCATGCCGAACATGTGGTGCTCCAGCGGGACGGAATCCGGCACGTAGCCGGCTTTACGCACGATGGTCCACGCCTGCATCAGGTGCTGGTGCTGGCGAGAGTCGATGTAGTAAAGCACGCGGTCAGCATGCAAATTTTCGTAGCGGTATTTTGCGCAGGCGATATCGGTGGTGGTGTAGAGATAGCCGCCATCCTTCTTCTGGATGATAACGCCCATCGGTTCGCCTTCCTTGTTTTTGTACTCATCAAGGAACACTACGGTCGCGCCTTCGCTTTCTACCGCCAGACCTTTGGCTTTCAGATCGGCAACGATACCCGGCAGCATCGGGTTATAGAGGCTTTCACCCATCACGTCGTCGCGGGTCAGGGTAACGTTGAGGCGGTTATAGGTTAACTGGTTTTGCGACATGGTGATGTCGACCAGCTTGCGCCACATTTCGCGGAAGTACTCGTCGCCGCCCTGCAGCTTAACGACATAGCTGCGCGCGCGCTCGGCGAAGGCTTCGTCTTCATCGTAGTGTTTTTTCGCTTCGCGATAGAAACCTTCGAGGTCGGCCAGCGCCATTTCACCGGCGTTTTCCTGCTGCTGTTTTTCCAGGTACGCGATGAGCATGCCGAACTGGGTGCCCCAGTCGCCCACGTGGTTAGCGCGGATCACTTTATGGCCGAGAAACTCCAGCGTACGCACCGCGGCGTCGCCAATAATGGTGGAACGCAGATGGCCTACGTGCATCTCTTTCGCCACGTTCGGCGCGGAGTAATCGACGACCACCGTCTGCGCCTGCGGCTGAGCCACGCCCAGACGTTCCGATTTCAGCGCGCTGCTGACGTTTTCCGCGAGGAAGGCCGGATCGAGGAAAATATTAATAAAGCCAGGGCCGGCGATCTCTACCTTATTGGCAATCCCGCTCAGATCGAGATGAGACAGTACCTGCTCTGCAAGTTGTCGCGGCGCCATGCCCAGTTTTTTGGCAACGGCCATCACGCCGTTGGCCTGATAGTCGCCGAACTGGACTTTTGCTGACTGGCGGACCTGAGGTTCGCAATCGGCAGACGCGCCTGCCGCGATCAGGGCCTGACTGACTTTTTCTGAGAGAAGAGCCTGAATATTCACCGAAACACCTTACGTTAACACGCCGTCACCCTGATGGGGCGGCGCGGGAATGTGGACAAATTAGGGCAGGAGTATACTGCATTTGCACCCACGCGTCAGCACCGCGCGGAGGTTGCTGAGCCTCGCGCTCAACGAATAACCGTTCGCGGGACGCTGCCGGCGATTGCCGGTTGGTCGGTCGCGGAAAACGCGATAGATTAGCGCTTTTTAGCGAGTACCGAGGCTTACGATGGCGAACTGGCAGCAGATAGATGAACTGAACGATATTTCCGCGGACCTGCCGCGCTTTACCGAGGCGCTGAACGCGCTTGCTCACCGGCTCGGTCTCGATATTACGCCCCATGACGCCGACCATATTTCCCTGCGCTGTCACCAGAACGCTACGGCGGAACGCTGGCGTCGCGGCTTTGAACAATGCGCTACTCTGCTGTCGGAAAATGTCATTAACGGTCGACCCATTTGCCTGTTCAGGCTGGATGAGCCGGTGGTCGTGGCGCACTGGCGTTTTAGCGTCGTTGAACTGCCGTGGCCGGGCGAAAAGCGCTATCCGCATGAAGGCTGGGAGCATATTGAAATCGTTCTGCCGGGCGATCCTGAAACGCTCAATACCCGCGCGCTGGCGCTGCTTTCCGATGAAGGGCTGGGCCAGCCGGGCATTTTTGTGAAGACCAGCGCGCCGAAAGGAGAGCGTGAGCGTTTACCGAATCCGACCCTGGCGGTAACGGATGGCAAAGTGACGATCAAATTTCACCCGTGGTCGATTGAGCAAATTGTCGCCAGCGAACACGCTGAACGATAACAGTGTGAAGCGACGCGGCGTCTGCCGGAAGAAATCGTGACATTCTGTAGTGCCTGCCCTATCGACGGAGAGAAGAATGACCTTACTGGAAGTCTGTTGTTACAGCATGGAGTGCGCGCTGGAGGCCCAGCGCCGGGGCGCCGATCGCATCGAGCTATGCGCCGCGCCGCGGGAGGGAGGGCTGACGCCTTCGCTGGGGGTACTGAAATCGGTGCGTGAAGCGGTGACCATTCCCGTTCATCCGATTATTCGCCCGCGCGGCGGTGATTTTTGCTATACCGCCGGCGAATTTGCCGCGATGCTTGATGATGTGGCCGCGGTGAAGGATCTCGGTTTTCCCGGCATGGTGATCGGCGTTCTGGACGCCGACGGTCGGGTGGATAGGGCGCGAATGAAAAAAATAATGGCGGCGGCGGGAACCCTGGCCGTCACCTTTCATCGGGCCTTTGATATGTGCGCCGACCCGCGCCAGGCCAGCGCTGAGCTGGCTGAACTCGGCGTTCAGCGTATCCTGACTTCGGGCCAGCAGTCTTCAGCCGAAAAAGGAATTTCATTAATCAGGGAACTTATTTCCCAAAGCGATACTCCTATTATTATGGCCGGTGCAGGCGTCCGCGCCGCCAACCTGCCGCTATTTTTGCAGGCAGGGGTAAAAGAGGTGCATACCTCGGCAGGCCAGTGGTTACCGTCCCCGATGCGCTTTCGCAATCCCGGACTGTCGATGTCTACGGATGCCGAAGCAGATGAATACTTACGCTACGCCGTCAATGGCGAAGCGGTAGCGGAAATGAAGAAGATTATTTCCGCACAGAGAGATTAAAACCCTAAATAATTCGAGTTGCGAGAAGGCGGCGACGCAGGGGATCCACAGGAGCTTACTCAAGTAAGTGACTGGGGTGAGCGAGGAAAGCCAACGCACATGTAACTTGAAGTATGACGGGGATAAACCGTTTTTTGCTGCACATCATGTCGCCCAATATGATGATTGCCCGTACCAGGCCCCTGCCCATTAAACAGGGGCCTTTTTTTATCCTGAAAACGCGTTAACCAGGCTGCTTGTCGGCCCGCTTTTTCGCCGCCAGGGACTGTTCTGTTTCCGGTTTGGTGGCAATAAGCACCGCGCGCAGCGGGGCAGGGTAGCCTTCGCGGGTTTTGCTGCTGTCCTGCGGATCGAGGAAGTCGGCCAGCGACTCGGTGGTCATCCACTCGGTGCGGCGCTGCTCTTCGGTGGACGTCACGCACGCGTCGACGACGCGTACATCGATAAATCCGCATTTCTCCAGCCACTGCTTTAGCGCGGCGGCAGAAGGGATAAAGTAGACGTTGCGCATCTGCGCATAGCGATCGCCCGGCACCAGCACGGTATTTTCGTCGCCCTCGACGACCAGCGTCTCCAGCACCAGCTCGCCGCCGGGAACCAGCTGATCTTTGAGCTGCCACAGGTGATCGAGCGGGGAGCGGCGGTGGTACAGCACGCCCATCGAAAAGACGGTATCAAAGGCGTTCAGCGCCGGAAGTTGCTCAATGCCCAGCGGCAGCAGATGCGCGCGCTGATCGTTGCCCAACAGCTTTCGCACCGCTTCAAACTGGCAAAGGAACAACTGGGTGGGATCGATGCCTACCGCCAGACGAGCCCCGGCGCCAATCATCCGCCACATGTGGTATCCGCTGCCGCAGCCGACATCAAGGATGGTACGTCCGGTGAGGTCGGAAAGGTGCGGCAGTACGCGTTCCCACTTCCAGTCGGAACGCCATTCGGTGTCGATATTCACGCCGTAAAGCGACCAGGGCCCTTTACGCCACGGCATCAGATTCTTCAGCAGGTTTTCAATCCGCAGACGCTGGCCGTCGCCCAGCGGCGTTTCGCTCTCCGCGGTGACGCTATGCAGCAAATCCAGTCGGTAGGGCGAAAACTCGGGCAGAAACTCGACGGCCCGCTCCCATTCCCGGTATTTCCCGTGCAGCGCGTCACGCTGCCAGGCCGCCACCTGAGCGGGCAGCGTCTCCAGCCAGTGCGACAGCGGGCTTTTGGCAATCAACTGATAAAAGTTGCTGAAATCAATCATGCCTGGTCCCCGGATTTTACGGCGATTAACGATCCGAAGTTAAAGCACTGGAACCACAGTTCGGCATGTTCGAAACCGGCCTTGCGCAGGCGCGCTTTGTGGGTTTCGACGGAATCGGTGAGCATCACGTTTTCCAGCATGCTGCGCTTTTGGCTGATTTCCAGCTCGCTATAGCCGTTGGCGCGTTTGAAATCATGATGCATGTTGAACAGCAGTTCGCCGACGTTGTCATCTTCGAAGCTGAATTTTTCCGACAGCACCAGCGCGCCGCCCGGATTGAGCCCCTGATAGACCTTATCAAGAATGGCCTGGCGTTCGCCCGGTTCGAGAAACTGGATGGTGAAGTTCAGCACCACCATCGAGGCGTTTTCTATCGTGACGTGGCGAATATCGCCTTCAATCACTTCGACCGGCGTCGGCGCCTTATAGGCGTCAATATGGCGACGGCAGCGTTCGACCATGGCCGGCGAATTATCAACGGCGATGATTTTGCAGCCGGCATGCGCAATATTGCGGCGCACGGACAGCGTGGCTGCGCCAAGCGAGCAGCCGAGATCGTAAACCTGGGTATCCGGCTGAACGAAACGTTCCGCCAGCATGCCGATCATGGAAATGATATTGGAATAGCCGGGAACAGAGCGCTGGATCATATCCGGGAAGACTTCAGCAACCCGTTCATCAAAGGTCCAGTCGCCGAGGCTGGCAATCGGCGCGGAAAAAAGCGTATCGCGGTGAGACATAACGTTAAACCCGAAAAATCGAAAACGGCGTATTGTGCGCTAACGGACGGAGAAAACCAACTCCCAGGGCATATA
Organism: Klebsiella sp. GW_Kp182; assembly: GCF_040062275.1. Lineage (NCBI taxonomy): Bacteria > Pseudomonadati > Pseudomonadota > Gammaproteobacteria > Enterobacterales > Enterobacteriaceae > Klebsiella > Klebsiella sp. GW_Kp182. The sequence continues at coordinate 374,436 of NZ_JBEAFQ010000002.1, forward strand.
CCAGAAGTTCGCCAGCACCATCAGCAACAACGAACACCACGTCGCGCTCATGCCGGAACGACGCCAGCGGTAGAGACGATGATGAAAGCCATAGGAGTGCATCAGGCGCCCGGCGATCAGTAAAATACCGCAGACGTGGACCATCCAGGTCTGCGCGCCGTTCATTTCCATAAACAGCAGCAGAATCAGGCCAATGGGAACATATTCCACCGCGTTCCCGTGCACGCGTATAGCAACCTGCAGTTCGCTAAAACCGCCGTCGCCGTAGCCAACGCGATATTGCGTCCTCAGTCGTACAACGTCCCAAGAAAACTTAATAAGCAATAACGCACCTAAAACCGCATACAGCGCGCTGACCATACTCAAAACTCCCTTTCATCGCTTCCGGTGGCTCAATTGAGGATAGCAGGATATCAGAAAAGAGAGGTTTGCTGCGGAATTGAAGGTGCCGCCCCTATTTCCGGTAGGGCGGCGCGCAGATCGCTCCACAGAGTGTCGACCAGTTCCGGCGCCTGGGCAATATCCGGGGTATGGAGGAACAGGTACGGCGTGGTTGTCTGCGCCCATTTTGGCAGCGTGCGTAACCACACGCTAAACAGTTCACGATTTTGCGCCATGTCATCGCTGCCGATAAAACGCACCATCGGATGGTGGGCCGTCACCAGCGCATGGACGGGGACTTTTGGCTTCTTTCTTTGCGCGTCGAGCATCGCCGGGCTGCGGGCGACGGCGCTATGAACCGGACGGCTATCCAGGATCACGCGGTTGACGTTTCGCTGATGCAGCCCGCGATTGAGCTGCTGTTCCGCTTCCTCTTTGGCGAAAAACTCCGGATGCCTTACCTCAACGCCGTAGCTAAATTCGCGCGGCAGGCTGTCGAGGAACTGCCAGAGCGCGGGAAGATCCCGAGGGCCGAACGTGGCCGGCAGCTGCAGCCAGTATTGGCCAATGCGCGATGACAGCGGCGCCAGGCGGGTGAAAAACTCGTGGCTTAAGTCGTCGCAGTTGCGCAGCGATGCCTGGTGCGAAATGGTGGCCGGAAACTTGAAGCAGAAGCGAAAATCATCGTGGGTTTGTTCATACCAGCGGCTGACAATCTCAGCTTTTGGTAAAGCGTACAGGGTCGTGTTGCCCTCCACGCAGTTAAAATGGCGGGCATACTCTTCAAGGCTGGTGATACCCAGGCGCACCCACTTCGGGTGCGCCCATTGGGGAAGCCCAATATAGATCATAACGCGGCAAGTACCTCCTCGGTACTGCGCACGCGGGCAATACGCGGGAAGATGTGCGTCATGCTGCCCTGATGCTGTTCAGCCGTTGCTGCGCTGCAGGCGTCTTCAACGAGAATCAGATTGAAGCCCAGCTCCCAGGCGTTGCGCGCCGTCGATTCGACGCCGATATTGGTTGAGATACCGCACAGGATAATCGTATCGATACCGCGACGGCGAAGCTGCAGCTCCAGGTCGGTGCCGTAAAAGGCTCCCCACTGGCGTTTGGTGACTTCGATGTCGCTCTCCTGTTTTTCCAGCGCCAGGGGATAGGTCCACCAGTTTTCCGGTAGCGTATGGGCTCCTGCCTGGGCATCGACAGGCTGCTTCAGCGCTTCGGCGAAATCCGCCGACCAGCCAACGCGAACCATGACCACCGGGGAACCCTGCTGGCGGCACTTTTTGGCCAGACTCGCGGCGCGCTCAACCACGTCGTCAGCCCGATGCGGGCCGCCGGCAAACGGTAAAATGCCTTCCTGCAGGTCTATAACCACCAGCGCGGTTTTTTTTGCATTGAGTTCTAACATGATATCCCCGTATCTTCTTCTGTTGTCAGGTCGCTACAATACCGTTGCCGATCTCGCCCGAGGGTAACAAATTTTGTTAATTTTTGTGAGTACAAGCAATAAGCGCGCAGCAAAGCAACGCTGCGCGCTGCGCCGGGCTTATCGTGCGCCATAATTTCCAGTATAATAGCCGCCTTTTTTCATTCAGTTGTGACATCAGCTAAAGCTGCGACCTCGTCGCCTGCAAGACAGGCAACAATCCGCCTGCGGCTAAGTTAAGGGATATCTCATGCGTACAGAATATTGCGGGCAGCTTCGTCTGTCCCACGTAGGGCAGCAAGTGACTCTGTGTGGTTGGGTCAACCGTCGTCGTGATCTCGGTAGCCTTATCTTTATCGATATGCGTGACCGCGAAGGCATCGTACAGGTGTTTTTCGATCCGGATCGTGCCGACGCATTAAAGCTGGCCTCTGAACTGCGTAATGAGTTCTGCATCCAGGTCACCGGTACCGTGCGCGCGCGTGACGAAAAAAACATCAATAGCGATATGGCCACCGGCGCCATCGAAGTGCTGGCATCGGATCTGACGATTATCAACCGCGCTGAAGCGCTGCCGCTGGACTCCAACCACGTCAATACCGAAGAAGCGCGTCTGAAATATCGCTACCTGGACCTGCGTCGTCCGGAAATGGCGCAGCGCCTGAAGACCCGTGCGAAAATCACCAGCCTGGTGCGCCGCTTTATGGATGACCACGGTTTCCTCGACATCGAAACGCCGATGCTGACCAAAGCCACGCCGGAAGGCGCGCGCGACTACCTGGTCCCATCCCGCGTGCATAAAGGGAAATTCTACGCGCTGCCGCAGTCTCCACAGCTGTTCAAGCAGCTGCTGATGATGTCCGGTTTTGACCGCTACTATCAGATCGTTAAATGCTTCCGCGACGAAGACCTGCGTGCCGACCGTCAGCCGGAATTTACCCAGATCGATGTGGAAACCTCCTTCATGACCGCCGGGCAGGTGCGCGAAGTCATGGAAGCGCTGGTGCGTAACCTGTGGCAGGAAGTGAAGGGCGTGGATCTGGGCGATTTCCCGATTATGACCTTCGCCGAAGCCGAGCGCCGCTACGGTTCTGACAAACCAGACCTGCGTAACCCGATGGAGCTGGTGGACGTCGCCGATCTGGTGAAAGCGGTGGAATTCGCCGTCTTCGCCGGCCCGGCTAACGACGCCAAAGGGCGCGTTGCCGCGCTGCGCGTACCGGGCGGCGCGGCGCTGACCCGTAAGCAAATCGACGAATACGGTAAGTTTGTCCAGATCTACGGCGCGAAAGGGCTGGCCTATATTAAAGTAACCGAGCGGGCGAAAGGCCTTGAAGGCATCAACAGCCCGGTGGCTAAATTCCTCAACGCCGAGATCGTTGAAGCGATCCTTGAGCGCACCGGCGCGCAGGATGGCGATATGATCTTCTTCGGCGCGGATAACAAAAAAGTGGTCGCCGACGCGCTGGGCGCGCTGCGTCTGAAGCTGGGCAAAGACCTGAACCTGACCGACGAAGACAAATGGGCGCCGCTGTGGGTTATCGACTTCCCGATGTTTGAAGACGACGGCGAAGGCGGCCTGACCGCGATGCACCATCCGTTCACCTCGCCGAAAGACATGTCCGCCGCCGAGCTGAAAGCCGCGCCGGAAGACGCGGTGGCCAACGCCTACGATATGGTCATCAACGGCTATGAAGTGGGCGGCGGTTCCGTGCGTATTCACAGCGGTGAGATGCAGCAGACCGTGTTCGGCATCCTGGGCATTAACGAGCAGGAGCAGCGCGAGAAGTTTGGCTTCCTGCTGGACGCGCTGAAATACGGTACCCCGCCGCACGCGGGCCTGGCTTTTGGCCTCGACCGTTTGACCATGCTGCTGACCGGTACCGATAATATCCGTGACGTTATCGCCTTCCCGAAAACGACCGCAGCCGCTTGCCTGATGACCGAAGCGCCAAGCTTCGCTAACCCGGCATCGCTGAGCGAACTCGGTATTCAGGTGGTGGCGAAAGAGGCAAAAGAGTCTCTGGAGAATAAGTAAGATGTCATTCAAGCTCCCCGTTTCCGTACTGGTGGTGATTTACGCCGAAGATACGAAGCGGGTGCTGATGTTGCAGCGGCGCGACGATCCCGCGTTCTGGCAGTCGGTTACCGGCAGCCTGGAAGAGGGAGAAACCGCGCCGCAGGCTGCCGCGCGTGAAGTTATGGAAGAGGTCGCCATCGATGTTGCCTGCGAGCAGCTGGCTTTGGTTGATTGTCAGCGTACGGTAGAATTCGAGATATTTTCTCATTTACGTCATCGCTATGCGCCGGGCGTTGAGCGCAATACGGAGTTTTGGTTCCGTCTTGCGCTCCCCCATGAACGCCAGATTGTCTTTACAGAACATCTGGACTATCGCTGGGTTGACGCGGCGGAAGCCGCCACGTTGACCAAGTCCTGGAGCAACCGGCAGGCGATTGAAGAATTTGTAATTAACGCCGCCTGAAAGGGCGCGCTTTTTTTTGGAGAGTTTTTTATGGCAGGTCATAGTAAATGGGCCAACACCAAGCACCGCAAAGCGGCACAGGATGCCAAGCGCGGTAAGATCTTTACGAAAATTATTCGCGAGCTGGTCACCGCCGCGCGTCTGGGCGGCGGCGATGCGGGCTCTAACCCGCGTCTGCGCGCGGCAATCGACAAAGCGCTGAGCAACAACATGACCCGCGACACCCTGAACCGCGCTATCGCGCGCGGCGTCGGCGGCGATGATGATGCGAACATGGAAACCATCATCTATGAAGGTTACGGTCCTGGCGGCACGGCGGTAATGGTTGAATGTCTGTCCGACAACCGCAACCGTACTGTGGCGGAAGTACGTCATGCCTTCACCAAAACCGGCGGTAACCTGGGGACCGACGGTTCCGTTTCCTACCTGTTCAGCAAAAAAGGCGTTATCTCCTTCGAGAAAGGCGACGAAGATGCGATCATGGAAGCGGCGCTGGAAGCGGGCGCGGAAGACGTTGTGACCTATGACGACGGCGCGATTGACGTTTATACCGCCTGGGAAGAGATGGGCGCGGTACGCGATGCGCTGGAAGCCGCCGGCCTGAAAGCGGACGCGGCCGAAGTCTCGATGATCCCGTCAACCAAAGCGGATATGGACGCGGAAACTGCGCCGAAACTGCTGCGTCTGATCGATATGCTGGAAGATTGCGACGACGTGCAGGAAGTTTATCACAACGGCGAGATCTCTGATGAGGTCGCCGCAACCCTGTGATATCCTTAATCTTTCAGCCCACAGCGGTGTTGGCTCTCCTCGCTTACCCCGGTCACGTAGTGAATCTACGCTCCCGTGGATGCGCTGCGTGGCCGCCTGGCTGTGAACTGAAATCTTTAGGGTCTCACGGGTTAGTTATGACCGGAGGCGCGTGATGGCCATTATTCTCGGCATTGACCCGGGGTCGCGCGTCACTGGTTATGGCGTCATCCGCCAGGTTGGACGCCAGCTGAGCTACCTGGGCAGCGGCTGTATTCGCACGAAAGTGGATGATTTACCGTCTCGCCTGAAGCTTATCTATGCGGGCGTGACGGAAATTATCACCCAGTTCCAGCCGGACTATTTCGCCATCGAACAAGTGTTTATGGCAAAGAACGCCGACTCGGCGCTGAAGCTCGGCCAGGCGCGCGGCGTGGCGATTGTCGCGGCGACGAATCAGGACCTGCCGGTCTTTGAGTACGCCGCCAGGCAGGTAAAGCAGACCGTTGTCGGCATCGGCAGCGCGGAAAAGAGCCAGGTGCAGCACATGGTGCGCACGTTGCTTAAGCTGCCGGCTAACCCGCAGGCGGATGCGGCGGATGCTTTAGCCATCGCCATCACCCATTGCCACGTCAGCCAGAACGCGGCTCAGATCGGCGAAAGCCGCCTGAACCTGGCGCGCGGACGCTTACGATAACCTGAAATCAGGCTGGATATCTATCCAGCCTTTTTTTATGATACCGCATTAGACTTTCGGCCCTTAATCCAGGAGCTCCATGTGATAGGCAGACTCAGAGGCATCATTCTCGAAAAACAACCCCCGCTGGTTTTACTTGAAACGGGAGGCGTAGGCTATGAGGTTCATCTGCCGATGACCTGCTTCTATGAGCTGCCGGACGTGGGTAAAGAGGCGATCATTTTCACCCACTTTATCGTTCGTGAAGATGCACAGCTGCTGTATGGCTTTAACAACAAGCAGGAGCGCACGCTGTTTAAAGAGCTGATTAAAACCAACGGCGTCGGTCCGAAGCTGGCGCTGGCGATCCTTTCCGGCATGTCGGCGCAGCAGTTTGTCAATGCCGTTGAGCGCGAGGAGCTGGCGGCGCTGGTGAAGCTGCCGGGTATCGGCAAGAAAACCGCGGAACGTCTGATTGTCGAAATGAAAGACCGCTTCAAAGGACTGCACGGCGATCTGTTTACGCCGGCAGCCGATCTGGTCCTGACGTCGCCGGCCGGCCCGTCTGACGATGATGCTGAACAGGAAGCGGTTGCCGCGCTGGTGGCGCTGGGCTATAAACCTCAGGAGGCCAGCCGGATGGTCAGCAAAATCGTACGCCCGGATGCCAACAGTGAAACGCTAATTCGCGAAGCGCTCCGCGCCGCGTTGTGAGGTAAGGGATGATTGAAGCAGACAGGCTGGTATCGGCGGACAGCAGCGGTTTTGAAGAGGCGGCCGATCGCGCAATTCGTCCTAAATTGCTGCAAGAGTACGTGGGCCAGCCGCACGTCCGTTCGCAAATGGAGATCTTTATCCAGGCGGCGAAGCTGCGCGGCGACGCGCTCGATCACCTGCTGATTTTTGGCCCGCCGGGGCTGGGGAAAACCACCCTGGCAAACATCGTCGCTAACGAGATGGGCGTTAACCTGCGCACCACCTCCGGCCCGGTGCTGGAGAAGGCGGGCGATCTGGCGGCGATGCTGACCAATCTTGAGCCCCACGACGTTCTGTTTATCGACGAGATCCACCGCCTGTCGCCGGTGGTCGAAGAAGTCCTGTATCCGGCAATGGAAGATTATCAGCTGGATATCATGATTGGCGAAGGGCCCGCGGCGCGTTCAATAAAAATCGATCTGCCGCCGTTTACCCTGATTGGCGCGACGACTCGCGCCGGCTCGCTGACATCGCCGCTGCGCGACCGTTTTGGCATCGTTCAGCGCCTGGAGTTCTACCAGATCCCGGACCTGCAGCATATTGTCAGCCGCAGCGCCCGCTATATGGGACTGGAGATGAGCGAAGAGGGGGCTCTGGAGGTCGCGCGCCGCGCGCGCGGTACGCCGCGAATCGCCAACCGCCTGCTGCGCAGGGTGCGTGACTTTGCCGAGGTTCGCTACGACGGGCGTATCTCTGAGGAGATTGCCGCTCAGGCGCTGGATATGCTCAACGTGGATGCGGAAGGCTTTGATTATATGGACCGTAAGCTGCTGCTGGCGGTCATCGATAAATTCTTTGGCGGGCCGGTCGGCCTGGATAACCTCGCGGCGGCCATCGGTGAAGAGCGGGAAACCATTGAAGATGTGCTGGAGCCGTATCTGATCCAGCAGGGCTTTTTACAGCGTACGCCGCGCGGGCGAATGGCGACGGTACGGGCCTGGACCCACTTCGGCATTACGCCGCCGGAAATGCCGTAATCGTTGTCCGGCTATAAAACGGCAGACTGCAGAGGCCAGTAGCCCGGCTAAGCGGAGCGCAAGCCGGGGAAATAGCTGAAGCGGTATTGCGGTTTGATGTCCCGGCTTGTGGCGTGAACGCCTTAGCCGGGCTACAACGTCCGCAGACGGCCATGAGCCCATAGCCGTCTGCCGAGTTTTGATGGCGGCTGACGCGGGCGCATAAGCGTCAGGCGGCCGGTTTCTTGCTCATGCTGAAGATAAACAGCAGCGCGGCGCACAGCACCACGGAAGGCCCCGCCGGCGTGTCGTAGAACGCCGAGAGGGTCAATCCTCCGGTAACCGCAATCATTCCCACGCCAACCGCCACTCCCGCCATTTGCTCCGGCGTACGGGCAAAGCGGCGGGCCGTTGCGGCGGGAATAATCAACAGCGACGTGATAATCAGCGCCCCGACGAACTTCATCGCCACGCCGATGGTCAGCGCGGTCACCAGCATCAATAGCAGCTTGACCCGCTGAAGCTTAACGCCATCAACAAACGCCAGGTCCGGGCTAATGGTCATCGACAGCAGGTTGCGCCATTGCCAGTGCAGGATCGCCAGCACGATAACCACGCCAATCGCAATGGAGATCAAATCTTCCGGCGTCACCGCCAGCAGATCGCCGAACAGATAGGCCATCAGATCGACGCGCACGTTTGACATCAGGCTGACCACCACCAGGCCCAGCGACAGCGCGCTGTGCGCCATGATGCCGAGTAGCGTGTCTACCGCCAGGTGGGGGCGTTTCTCCAGCCACACCAGGCCACCCGCCAGCAGCAGCGTCACCGCGATGACCGCATAGAACGGATTGACGTTGAGCAGTAAACCAAAAGCCACGCCGAGCAGAGAGGCGTGGGCCAGGGTATCACCGAAGTAGGACATCCGGCGCCAGACGACGAACGATCCCAGCGGACCCGCCGCACAGGCGAGCATCATTCCGGCCAGCCAGCCGGGGAGCAGTAATTCAATCATTAACGGTCATTTCCCCGACGCAGTACAATCCGCCCCTGCAGGTCGTGGCGGTGGTTATGATGATGGCGATAGATCCCTAGCTGTTCCGCGCCGCGCTGGCCGAACATCGAGATAAATTCCGGGTGCATAGAGACCACTTCCGGCGCGCCGGAGCAGCAAATATGCTGATTCAGGCACAGCACTTCGTCGGTTTTGGCCATTACCAGATGCAGGTCATGAGAAACCATCAGTACGGCGCAATCAAGCTCCTGGCGCAGCTGGTTAATCAGATCGTAAAGCGCCACCTGACCGTTGACGTCAACGCCCTGAGTCGGCTCGTCGAGCACCAGCAGCTGCGGCTGATTGAGCAGCGCCCGCGCCAGCAGTACCCGCTGGGTCTCTCCGCCGGAAAGCTTCTGCATAGGGGCGTCGATCAGATGCCCGGCCTGCACGCGCTTAAGCGCTGGCAGAATGTCGCGTTTGTGCGTTCCCGGACGTAAAAGCATAAAGCGGCTGACGGTCAGCGGCAGGGTAGCATCAAGGTGCAACTTTTGCGGCACATAGCCGATCCGCAGATGCCCGTCGCGTTTGATAATCCCTTCCGAGGGTGCTACCAGCCCCAGAACCACTCTCACGAGGGTCGATTTACCGGCGCCGTTCGGCCCCAGTAAGGTTAAAATTTTGCCCGGCTTTAGCGTTAGCGAAATGTCAGACAGCACGCGCCTTTGGCCATAAACGACCGCGACGTTTTCCAGAGTTACAAGATTTGTCATATCAAATTAGAGGTTGCACAAGCCAGTGAATGTTATAATATCACATCTTTCTCATTCTATACGATGATTAGACGCATTATGTTACATAAAAATACGCTTCTTTGCGCTGGACTTAGCGCCGCTTTTTTGTTCGCCCATGCGCCGTTGGCCAGCGCCGCGGTTGTCACTTCCCTTAAGCCACTGGGTTTTATCGCTTCCGCTATCGCGGATGGGGTGACACAGACGCAGGTACTGCTGCCGGACGGTGCCTCGGAGCATGACTATTCGCTGCGGCCATCGGATGCAAAACGCTTACAGAACGCAGACTTAGTGGTCTGGATTGGTCCAGAGATGGAGGCGTTTATGGATAAGTCAACGCAAAGCATTGCGCCGAACAAAAAGGTGACGATTGCCGAGCTTGACGGCGTGAAACCGTTACTCATGAAAGGCACCGACGACGACGACGACCATCACGGTCATGACCATGGCGCCGGGGAAAATAGTGACGACGATCACCATCACGGCATCTATAACATGCATCTGTGGCTTTCCCCAGAGATAGCGCGCCTTTCGGCGGTTGCAATCCACGATAAATTATTGGAACTTATGCCGCAGAGTCGAGCCAAACTTGACGCCAACCTGAAGGATTTTGAGGCAAAATTAGCCGCAACCGACAAGCAGGTTGGGACCGAGCTGGCACCGCTGAAAGGGAAGGGATATTTCGTTTTTCATGACGCCTACGGCTACTTTGAAAAACATTACGGTTTGACCCCACTGGGCCATTTTACTGTCAACCCTGAAATCCAGCCTGGTGCGCAGCGTTTACACGAAATCAGAACACAGCTGGTTGAGCAAAAAGCAACTTGCGTTTTTGCTGAGCCACAGTTCAGGCCAGCGGTCATCGAAGCTGTTGCCAGGGGAACGTCCGTGCGCATGGGAACCCTGGATCCACTTGGAATCGGAATTAAGCTGGGTAAAGAGAGTTACCCGCAATTCCTGAGCCAGATGGCGAATCAGTATTCAAGCTGCCTGAAAGGAGAATAACGAGGAAGTGAATACGTGCAACAGATAGCCCGCGCTGTCACTCAGGCATTTAACAATCTGCCACGACCTCACCGCGTTATGCTGGGGTCGCTTAGCGTTCTTACATTAGCGGTCGCCGTCTGGCGGCCTTACATATACCACCATCCTGAATCCACCCCCATCACCAGAACCATCGAGCTGGAACAAAGCGAAATTCGTTCGCTGCTGCCAGAAGCTTCGGAACCCATCGATCAGGCGCCTCAGGAAGAAGAGGCTATCCCTCAGGACGAGCTGGATGACAAGGCGGATAGCGATTCCGGTGGCCACGAATATGTGGTCTCGACCGGCGATACGCTTAGCAGCATTCTTAATCAGTACGGCATTGATATGGGCGATATCGCCCGGCTCTCCTCGGTGGATAAAGAGCTGCGTAATCTGAAAATTGGTCAACAGCTCTCCTGGACCCTGACGGTGGACGGCGACCTGCAAAGCCTGACCTGGGAGATGTCGCGCCGCGAAACCCGCACCTACGATCGGGTTGCAAACGGTTTCAAAATGAGCAGCGAGCTGCAAAAAGGCGACTGGGTCAATAGCGTACTGAAAGGCACCGTAGGCGGCAGCTTCGTCGCCAGCGCTCGCGATGCCGGCCTGACCAGTACCGAAATCAGCGCGGTGATCAAAGCCATGCAGTGGCAGATGGACTTCCGTAAGCTGAAAAAAGGCGATGAATTCTCCGTGCTGATGTCGCGTGAAATGCTCGACGGTAAGCGCGAGCAAAGCCAGCTGCTTGGTGTGCGCCTGCGCTCGGAGGGTAAAGACTATTACGCGATCCGCGCTGAGGATGGCAAATTCTACGACCGCAACGGTACCGGCCTGGCGAAGGGGTTCCTGCGCTTCCCGACCGCACGTCAGTTCCGCGTCTCTTCGAACTTTAACCCGCGTCGTCTGAACCCGGTGACCGGCCGCGTCGCGCCGCATCGTGGCGTCGATTTTGCGATGCCGCAGGGCACGCCGGTGCTGTCGGTAGGGGATGGCGAAGTGGTGGTGGCTAAACGTAGCGGTGCGGCAGGTTATTACGTCGCCGTCCGTCATGGTCGCACCTATACCACCCGCTATATGCACCTGCGTAAGCTGCTGGTCAAACCCGGGCAGAAGGTGAAACGTGGCGATCGTATTGCGCTGTCGGGCAACACCGGGCGTTCTACCGGTCCGCATCTGCATTATGAAGTGTGGATCAACCAGCAGGCGGTCAACCCGCTAACGGCGAAACTGCCGCGTACGGAAGGGCTCAGCGGTTCCGACCGTACCGATTATCTGGCGCAGGCAAAACAGGTGATTCCGCAGCTGCGGTTTGACTAACCTTCCGTCAGTTAAAGCCGGTGCACGCTGTGCGCCGGCTTTTTCTTTTGTACGTTACTCAACGTATCGCTAAACTAACCCATTATCTTTATTGAGCGGAAATTCTGCGGATTGGGCATGGAAACGAAAAAAAATAATATTGAATTTATTCCAAAATTTGAAAAATCCTTTTTGCTACCGCGCTACTGGGGCGCGTGGTTAGGGGTTTTTGCCTTCGCCGGTATCGCTCTGACGCCGGCCTCTTTCCGCGATCCGATTCTCGGCAAAATGGGGCGCTTTGTGGGGCGCCTGGCAAAGAGTTCGCGCCGTCGGGCGCAGATTAACCTGCTGTACTGTTTCCCGGAAAAGAGTGAGCAGGAACGAGAAGCCATTATTGATGCAATGTATGCCTCCGCGCCGCAGGCGATGGTCATGATGGCGGAGTTAGGCCTGCGCGACCCGCAGCGCATTCTTTCTCGCGTCGACTGGCAGGGCAAAGAGATCATCGAGGAGATGCAGAGAAACAACGAGAAAGTGATCTTTCTGGTTCCCCATGCCTGGGGCGTGGATATTCCTGCGATGCTGATGGCTTCCGGCGGGCAAAAAATGGCGGCGATGTTCCATAATCAGGGCAATCCGGTATTTGATTACGTCTGGAATACCGTGCGCCGTCGTTTCGGTGGACGTATGCACGCGCGCAACGACGGGATCAAACCGTTTATTCAGTCGGTGCGTCAGGGGTACTGGGGCTACTATCTGCCGGATCAGGATCACGGCGCCGAGCACAGCGAGTTTGTTGATTTCTTTGCCACCTATAAAGCGACGCTCCCGGCGATCGGCCGTTTAATGAAAGTCTGCCGCGCCCGCGTCGTACCGCTGTTCCCGGTCTATGATGGTAAAACGCATCGTCTGACGGTGCTGGTGCGCCCGCCGATGGACGATCTGCTGGAAGCGGACGATAACACTATCGCCCGGCGGATGAACGAAGAGGTGGAAGTGTTCGTGAAGCCGCATACCGAGCAGTATACCTGGATCCTCAAGCTGCTGAAAACGCGCAAGCCGGGTGAAATCGAGCCCTACAAGCGTAAAGAGCTGTACCCCAAGAAGAAGCCGCATCAGGGGTGAAAATCGCAGCCAATGGCCTCACCGGGTTCATTGGCCGTATTGTTTGAGTTGCGTCAAATGATCGGCAACGAGCCGGTAACGATATTCCGGACGACCGGTGATGCCGTAATGGTTGGTGGTGTAGAGGATATTTCTCTGCTCCAGCCAAATCAGATATTTGCGGCATGAGACCCGGGATATCTGTAGCGCCGCGGCCAGTTCATTGGTCGAAAAGTCACGTTCCTGCCAGGCGTCAATCCACTGGCACACCAGACGAAGCGTCTGCGGCGTAAGCCCTTTCGGCAAGCGGCGTGCGCTTTCCTGCTGCTGAACCCCGCTGCGCAGCAGGCTGTCCACATCGGCCTGGGCGTAGCTGGATTTCGCATTCTTCAGATCGCGCTTTTTACGCCATGACAACAGCGCCTCCTCAAAGCGCGGAAACTGAAACGGTTTAATCAGGTAATCGACCACGCCATAATGCAGCGCCGTCTGAACCGTGCACCTATCGGCAGCGGAGGTAATCATAATGACATCAATATTTCGCGCATCGGCGCGTAGCGCGGGCAGCAGATCCAACCCGTTCTCTTGCTGCATGTAGACATCCAGCAGCACCAGATCGACCTGCGCCAAATGGCTAAGCATCTCCCTGGCTTCGCGGACCGTGGGGGCCACGCCGCAGCAGTGGAAATCCGCCACCCGGCTGAGAAACAGCCGGTTCAGCTCGGCCACCATGGAATCATCATCGACAATCAGCACATTAATCATGCGGGATTTCCCGGTGCGGCGGGAAGCCGGCGCGCTTCCCGTAATATGTGTCTGGGATGGCGATCAAAATGGCGATCGTTTATACGCGGTGTAGCGCGCTCGCCAGAACATTTTATCGATATTCGCGGCCAGCTGTGCCTCGTCAATCTGCGGCGCGACGCCATCCTGCTGAGCCGCGCGTGCGACCTCTGCGGCAATTGCCCGGGAAATCATCTCAATCTCGTCGACCGGCGGCAGTAATCCGCCGGCGTCGCGGGTGGCCAAAGGCGAGTGGGCGGCCAGGGTTTTACTGCAGGCGATAAGCATCCCTTCGGTCACGCGCGCCGCTTTGCTGGCCAGAATCCCCAGCCCCAGACCGGGGAAAACATAGGCATTGTTGCACTGGGCGATATCGTAGGTCTTACCGTCATAGAATACGGGCGCGAACGGGCTGCCGGTGGCAATTAGCGCATTCCCCCGGGTCCATTCCAGCAGATCCTTCGGCTGGGCTTCGGCGCGGGAGGTCGGGTTGGACAGCGGCATAATAATCGGACGCGGGCAGTGCCGGTGCATCTCTTTGATAATCTCTTCGCTGAACAGTCCCGGCTGGCCGGATACGCCAATCAGCACGGTGGGATGGACGTTGCGTACAACATCCATCAGCGACAGGTGGGCCGCATCGGTATCCCAGCGGGTAAGATTTTTCCGCGGCGTGACGTGGCCCTGCTGGAAATCCAGCAAATCCGGCATCTCATCGGTCAACAGGCCAGGGCGGTCGACCATAAAGATGCGATTGCTCGCTTCCTGCTCTGAGAGCCCGTCATCAACCATCAGCGCAATGATTTTTTCCGCTATCCCACATCCGGCCGATCCGCTGCCGAGAAACACCACTCGCTGATCGCGGATCCGCGTACCGGCGGCAGCGGCGGCAGCGATCAGCGTGCCTGAGGTCACGGCTGCCGTGCCCTGAATATCATCGTTGAAACAGCACAGCTGGTGACGATAGCGGTTAAGAAGCCGGGTGGCGTTTTTTTGCGCAAAATCTTCGAACTGTAGTAGCACATTGGGCCAGCGCTGCGTGATGGCATGGACAAACATGTCCATAAATTCCATGTACTGCTCGTCGCTTATACGCGGATGACGCCAGCCCATATACAGCGGGTCCTCAAGATGCTGGGCGTTGTTGGTGCCCACGTCCAGCATAATGGGGAGCGTTGATGCCGGGTGTATACCCCCGCAGGCTGTATATAACGAGAGTTTACCAATCGGGATCCCCATGCCGCCAATCCCCTGGTCGCCGAGGCCAAGAATGCGCTCGCCGTCGGTCACCACAATAACGTTGATATCATTGCGGGAAAAGCCCTGCAGCATCTCATCAATGTTGTGACGGTTAGGCCATGAAATAAACAGACCGCGTCCCCGGCGATAAATTTCAGAGAAGTGTTCACATGCTTCACCTACCGTTGGGGTATAGATGATCGGCAGCGTTTCTTTCATATGGCTGCGCAGCAGATTATAGAATAGGGTCTCGTTAGTATCCTGAATATTTCGCAGGTAGATATGGCGCGAAATATCCCGTTTAAACTGGCAAAACTGCCCCCACGCGCGCGCGGTTTGCTCTTCAATCGTTTCGACATTATGCGGCAGCAGACCCTGAAGATTAAACGCGGTCCGTTCACCTTCAGTAAACGCGAGACCTTTATTTAATAACGGGTTTTCCAGCAGCACGGCGCCGTTATAGGGCGTATATAAGGTTTCTGTGGCTAACATTTGATGACTCCTGAATATCATAATAAATAATTGCCGGAATTCTTCGGGCTTTATTTCAGTGATTAAGAGATTAAATAAATCATGAATCCTTCAGTGACGACGCCCACTGCGGTACCGAGCAAAATAGAGGATGAGGCGGGCTCGATATAGGTATCGCTGCGCAGGGCAAACATCCCTGCCGCAATGGCGGAAGGCGTCGCGCCGATGATAATGACCTGCTGCATCAGGCTATGGCTGAGCCCGAAGGCGAGGCCGGCTACGGCCATCATGGCCGGCTGGAGCAGATTCTTGATGCTGATATTGGTACAGGTTTGAATATTGACCGTAGGACGTTCGCCGTAAAATAGCAGCCCAAGGGCGAACAGAGAGAGGCCGCCCGCCACTTTTCCCACCATCTCAATGGGCATGCTCAGCATGTGCGGCAGCTGTACTCCGGCAAGGCTGAGCAGTACCCCGGAAATCGGTATCCAGACGATCGGGTTTCGGACGGCTTTAAACAGGTTTTGCAGGATAAGCCGCAGCGGATTAGGCTGTTCCGCGTCAGCGCGGCCGCGCTTGTCACCCATGCGAATCAGGATGATGGTCAGGGGGATCATCAATACGCTGGTCACCAGGTTACCGATAAGCACGCCGAGAAAACCCTCCGGACCAATCAGCACCGCAAGCACGGGAGCGCCAAAGTAGGCCATGTCGGGGAACGCGCACACCAGGGACTGAATCGCGCTGGTTTTAATATCATGACGAAAAACATAGCGTGAGATCAGGAGCGTGAGGATATATGACCCCATCAGACCGATGACTAACACCGCCATAAAGGTGAAGTTTTTCATCTTATCGGGATGGGTATTCAGTGCGCCGATAAAAAGATGGAAGGGAAGCGCGAAACGAATGACCACCGTGGCCAGTACGGACGCATCCTCGCGGCGGGTATAGCCCAGCTTACCGCTTAGCCATCCGAGCAGCATGATAAACACCAGGGGAAAAAGGGATTCTAAGAGCAGTGAAGGCATAAGATGTCCTGAAAATATATTATCGGCTACGTTGTGTTTTTTTAATCTAGCGATCCCATAATATTTAAAAGGTGATAGTCATCACAGTCGCTGGGGTTTAAATAATTTCGCCTTAAATACTTTACTTACAAATAGAGAAAAAAGGACAGAATCATCACTTTATCTCTCTGCTATTCAGTTATACCGATGCCGGTAACTTTAGTTTCAGGGTAATAAATTAAATTACTTAAAATAAATATTATGCTTTAGTCACAAAGCACGACAGTAAAACCTGGATTTTATTTTTTAATGTTAACGTCCTGTGCTAACGTTTTTTTTGTTTCATTGGTATTTTGCCTGGCACTTTTTTATTTATTTGATTGCGCGCTTTTAATATTGCGTCGATACCCTACGTGACATCATTATTCAGGTAAAAATATGGAAAATAACTCACTCAACCACCCGATAGATAAAACGCTGCCGAGCGGGCAGGCGCCACGACTTTTATCCAATATTGAGGTCGGCGCCGTGCCGTTGGTGCTCTTTATCGGGATAGCCGCAATTGTTGCCATCTCCGCGACCGCAGGCCTGCTGCCGAAGAACATGATTGGCGGTCTGGCGGTAATCATGACCCTGGGGTTCGCGCTGGCTAAAATTGGCCGAATGGTGCCAATCCTCAAGGAGGTTGGCGGCCCGGCCATTTTGTGCCTGATGACGCCGTCGGTGCTGGTCTATTTCGGCATGTTCGAAGCGCATACCCTCGATACCGTGCACTTGCTGATGAAAGAGGCCAACCTCCTCTATTTCGTCATCGCCTGCCTGGTCGTCGGCAGCATTCTGGGCATGAACAGAACCATCCTGATTCAGGGAATGGTACGTATGTTTGTCCCGCTGGTGGTGGGGACCGGGGCGGCGATCTTAACCGGCCTGCTGGTGGGCAGCCTGTTTGGCTACAGTTTCTACCACACCTTTTTCTTTATTATCGTGCCGATCATCGGCGGCGGTATCGGTGAAGGGATCCTGCCCCTGTCGCTGGCCTATTCAGCTATTCTCGGGCAAACGCCCGACGTTTACGTGGCGCAGCTGGCGCCGGCTGCCGTGGTGGGCAACATTTTCGCCATCATCTGCGCCGGTTTTCTGGCGCGCATGGGGACGCGACGTCCTTCGCTCTCCGGCAGCGGAATGCTGATCCGCAGCCATGAAGATAACAGCGTCTTTGCGCAAAATCAGCGCGCGCAGCCCACGGATTTCCAGCTGATGGGGGCCGGATTATTAATGATTTGCGCGTTTTTTATCGTCGGCGGTCTGCTGGAAAAGGTGGTGCATATTCCGGGGCCGGTGCTGATGATTCTGGCCGCGGTATTTTGCAAATACGCGAAGGTTATCCCGGCGGCGATGGAGCTCGGGGCGCACAGCTGCTACAAGTTTGTCTCCGCCGCGCTGGTTTGGCCGCTGATGATAGGCCTGGGAATGCTGTATGTTCCTCTGGAAAGCGTGGTAGCGGTCTTCTCGGTTGGCTACGTGGTGGTTTGTGGCTCAATCGTCATTGCGATGGCGCTAAGTGGCTTTCTTATCGCTTCTCGGCTGAATATGTACCCGGTCGAAGCGGCCATCGTCACCAGCTGCCACAGCGGGCTTGGGGGGACGGGAGACGTTGCCATTCTCTCGGCATCAAACCGAATGGGATTAATGCCTTTTGCCCAGATAGCCACCCGTATCGGCGGCGCGTCGACGGTGATTACCGCCACGCTATTGTTGAGCTGGCTTGCGTAGTTTAGCGGGCGAGGGGGCAAAAAAATACCTGCCAGCTGCGGCGCTGGCAGGTAGGTGGAGAGGCTTACTCGACGGTCAGAATGCGGGTGGTGTTGGTGCTACCGATGGTGCTCATCACGTCACCCTGAGTGACGATAACCAGGTCGCCGGTCACCAGATAGCCTTTATCACGCAGCAGCGTTACCGCGTCGTGCGCAGCGGCTACGCCTTCATTGACGCTATCGAAATGCACCGGGGTCACGCCGCGATACAGCGCGGTCAGGTTCAGCGTGCGCTCGTGGCGAGACAGCGCGAAAATCGGCAGGCCGGAGCTGATGCGGGAAGTCATCAGCGCGGTCCGACCGGATTCCGTCATGGTAATGATAGCGGTGACGCCCTTGAGGTGGTTCGCTGCGTACATGGCGGACATCGCAATGGCTTCTTCCACGTTATCGAACTGAATGTCCAGGCGGTGCTTGGAGACGTTGAGGCTGGGGATTTTTTCCGCGCCGAGGCAGACGCGCGCCATCGCGGCAACGGTCTCAGACGGATACTGGCCCGCGGCGGTTTCTGCCGACAGCATCACGGCGTCGGTGCCGTCCAGCACGGCGTTCGCCACGTCCATGACTTCGGCACGGGTTGGCATCGGGTTGGTGATCATCGACTCCATCATCTGCGTCGCGGTAATGACCGAGCGGTTCAGCTGACGGGCGCGGCGGATCAGCGCCTTCTGGATGCCGACCAGCTCCGGATCGCCAATTTCCACGCCGAGGTCGCCGCGGGCCACCATGACAACGTCGGAGGCGAGGATCACGTCATCCATCGCGTCCTGATCGCATACCGCTTCCGCGCGCTCGACTTTGGCGACGATTTTGGCATCGCAGCCGGCATCGCGCGCCAGGCGACGAGCGTAGTTCAGGTCTTCGCCGCAGCGCGGGAAGGAAACGGCCAGGTAATCGACGCCAATTTTGGCGGCGGTGATGATGTCCGCTTTGTCTTTCTCCGTCAGCGCTTCTGCAGAGAGGCCGCCGCCCAGCTTGTTAATACCCTTATTGTTGGACAACGGTCCGCCGACGGTGACTTCGGTGAACACCTTCATGCCCTGAACTTCCAGGACCTTCAGCTGTACGCGGCCGTCGTCCAGCAGCAGAATGTCGCCCGGAACCACGTCAGCCGGCAGCCCTTTATAGTCGATGCCGACTTTCTCTTTGTCGCCTTCGCCTTTACCCAGGTTTGCGTCGAGGAGGAATTTATCGCCGATATTGAGGAAAATTTTGCCTTCTTTGAAGGTGGAAACGCGGATTTTCGGCCCCTGTAGGTCACCGAGAATCGCGACATGACGGCCCAGTTTCGCCGCAATCTCACGGACTTTATCCGCGCGGATCTGATGATCCTCCGCGGTGCCGTGAGAGAAGTTCATACGTACCACGTTAGCGCCTGCGGCAATAACCTTCTCAAGGTTGTTATCGCGGTCGGTAGCCGGGCCTAAGGTAGTCACGATTTTGGTTCTGCGAAGCCTTCTGGACATGTAATACTCCGTTGACTGAAACAACTTTGGTGTTGCGTGAACATGGATTCGGTAGCGCCGATGAGCAAAGTCGCTATACCGGAACGTTACCGACGGTGTAATAGGATAGTGCTTTGTTTCTACTTTTATTGGTCATTGCTGTGTACGCTGAGCTCTTTATCAAAGCGCGATTCCTTGAGCGCTTCCTTGACCCTCTTCAAGTTATCTCTGAATTTTGCTCCCCGCCGCAGGGTGAAGCCGGTCGCCAGGACATCAATCACCGTCAGCTGCGCTAAGCGGGAGACCATCGGCATATAGATATCGGTATCTTCCGGTACGTCCAGGGTAATCGCCAGCGTTGATTCCCGGGAAAGCGGCGTGCCGGGGGAGGTAATCGCGATCACCATCGCATCGTTTTCGCGGGCCAGCTGAGCCAGCTCCACCAGGCTTTTAGTCCTGCCGGTATGCGAGATGATCACCACCACATCATCGTCATTACAGTTCATACAGCTCATGCGTTGCAGGACGATGTCGTCGGAATAGATCACCGGCACGTTAAAACGGAAAAACTTGTTCATCGCGTCGTGGGCGACGGCGGCCGAAGAGCCCAGGCCAAAAAAGGCGATTTTCTTCGCCTGCGTGAGCAGGTCAACCGCGCGATTGATCGCCGACATGTCGAGAGAATGATGGACCTGATCTAAACTGGCCATGGCTGACTCAAATATCTTTCCCGTATAGGACTCAACGCTGTCGTCTTCATCGACGTTGCGGTTAACATAGAGCGTACCGTGCGCCAGGCTTTGTGCAAGATGCAGTTTGAAATCCGGGAAACCGCGCGTTTCCAGGCTGCGGCAGAAACGGTTAACCGTGGGCTCGCTGACGCCGGCTTCCAGCGCCAGGGCGGCAATACTTGAATGAATGGCCTGCGCGGGGGTAGCAAGGATGACTTCCGCCACTTTGCGTTCAGATTTGCTAAGGTGTTCCAGCCGGGACTGGATTTTTTCCAGCATATTCATGGGTAATCGGGCGCTCATCAATGGAAGCGATTTCATTAATGGGTGAAATCATCAGGCGTTTTAGCAAGAATATACCCCTCCGTAGTCGGAAACGGTGAGGAATGACCTGAAAATATGTTGTTTTTTTTCATTACATGATCAGAGTCGTATTTTACTAACTGATAATCGGTCGAAACAACGAACAATATTAGCCGCATGCCCAAAATCTCAGCCTCTATTTTCCACCCTGTGCGATTTAGCAGCGGGAACGGCCGCTGAGGGTTTCGGGAAATTCGTAAACACAGTACGATGCAGTGAAAGAAAATTACAAATACAACTATAGTCTGGCATAAGCACCGGGCTATCAACTAAGGAGAATGACATGGCGGTAACGCAAACGGCCCAGGCATGCGATCTGGTCATTTTCGGCGCGAAGGGTGACCTGGCGCGACGTAAATTGCTGCCTTCCCTGTATCAGCTTGAAAAAGCGGGCCAGATCCACCCTGACACCCGCATCATCGGCGTCGGTCGCGCCGACTGGGACAAAGACGCTTACACCAAGGTAGTCCGCGAAGCGATGGAAACCTTCATGAAGGAGAAAATCGATGAAGGTTTGTGGGAGACCCTGAGCGGGCGTCTGGATTTTTGTAACCTTGACGTCAACGATACCAAAGCGTTTACTCGCCTGGGCAAAATGCTCGATCAAAAAGAGCGGGTGACCATTAACTATTTCGCCATGCCGCCGAGCACCTTTGGCGCGATTTGCAAAGGTCTGGGTGAAGCGAAGCTGAACGCCAAGCCGGCCCGCGTGGTGATGGAGAAACCGCTGGGTACCTCCCTGGAAACCTCCCGCGAGATCAACGATCGGGTGGGTGAGTTCTTTGAAGAGTGCCAGGTCTACCGTATCGACCACTATCTGGGTAAAGAGACGGTGCTGAACCTGCTGGCGCTGCGCTTTGCCAACTCGCTGTTCGTCAATAACTGGGACAGCCGCACCATCGATCACGTCGAGATCACCGTGGCGGAAGAGGTGGGCATTGAGGGCCGCTGGGGCTACTTCGATCAGGCCGGGCAGATGCGCGACATGATCCAGAACCACCTGCTGCAAATTCTGTGCATGATTGCCATGTCCCCGCCGTCAGATTTGACTGCCGATAGCATCCGCGATGAAAAAGTGAAGGTGCTGAAATCGCTGCGCCGCATTGACCGCACCAACGTGCGTGAAAAAACGGTGCGCGGCCAGTACACCGCCGGTTTTGCCCAGGGCAAAAAAGTGCCGGGCTACCTCGAGGAAGAGGGGGCCAACAAGTCCAGCCATACAGAAACCTTCGTGGCGATCCGCGTGGATATCGACAACTGGCGCTGGGCGGGCGTACCGTTCTACCTGCGTACCGGTAAACGTCTGCCGACCAAGTGTTCCGAAGTCGTGGTTTACTTCAAGACGCCGGAACTGAACCTGTTCAAAGAGACCTGGCAAGAGCTGCCGCAGAATAAGCTGACCATTCGTCTGCAGCCGGATGAAGGGGTGGATATCCAGGTGCTGAACAAAGTTCCCGGACTTGACCACAAGCATAACCTGCAGATCACCAAGCTGGATCTGAGCTACTCGGAAACCTTTAATCAAACCCACCTGGCGGATGCCTATGAGCGCCTGCTGCTGGAAACGATGCGCGGTATCCAGGCGCTGTTCGTCCGTCGTGATGAAGTGGAAGAGGCGTGGAAGTGGGTCGATTCCATCACTGAAGCCTGGGCTGCCGATCGTGATTCGCCGAAACCGTATCAGGCGGGTACCTGGGGGCCGGTTGCCTCCGTGGCGATGATCACCCGCGACGGTCGTTCGTGGAACGAGTTTGAGTAATCGCCAGCTCCTCCGTCAGGGTTATTTTACCGGTAACATGATCTGACGCAGCAAGTCGCGTAATTTTTAATCTTTTAAGCCCCGGAGGATTCACCCCCGGGGCTTTTTTTATTACACTGCCTGCAGATATTTTGCCCCTGAGCCCCAGTACTGGTGCCCTAAGCCCCTAAAAGTACCGCTAAAGCGCTGCGGCCGGACAGATGAAATTTGAGGAGCCTTTATGAATTCTGAAATGTTACGGGTAACAAATCGCATCATCGAACGCTCGCGCGATACCCGCGAAGCCTACCTCGCCCGGATTAACCAGGCCAAAACCGACACCGTTCATCGCGCCCAGCTGGCATGCGGTAACCTGGCCCACGGCTTTGCCGCCTGCCAGGCGGATGACAAAGCCTCGCTGAAAAGCATGCTGCGCAATAACATCGCCATTATTACCTCCTACAACGATATGCTGTCCGCCCACCAGCCCTATGAGCGCTATCCGGACATTATCCGCAAAGCGCTGCACTCCGCGAACGCGGTAGGCCAGGTCGCCGGCGGCGTTCCGGCGATGTGCGATGGCGTGACGCAGGGGCAGGACGGGATGGAGCTGTCGCTGCTCAGTCGTGAAGTGATTGCCATGTCCGCCGCGATTGGCCTGTCGCACAACATGTTTGACGGCGCGCTCTACCTCGGCGTCTGCGATAAAATTGTCCCCGGCCTGGCGATGGCTGCGCTGTCGTTCGGCCACCTGCCGTCCATCTTTATCCCTTCCGGGCCGATGGCCAGCGGCCTGGCGAATAAAGAAAAAGTGCGCATTCGTCAGCTCTATGCGGAAGGCAAAGTGGATCGTATGGCGCTGCTGGAGTCCGAAGCCGCGTCTTACCATGCGCCTGGCACCTGTACCTTCTACGGTACCGCCAATACCAACCAGATGGTGGTTGAGTTTATGGGGATGCAGCTGCCCGGATCGTCATTCGTGCATCCGGATGCGCCGCTGCGCGAAGCGCTGACCGCCGCCGCCGCCCGCCAGGTGACCCGCCTGACCGGCAACGGTAACGAGTGGATGCCGCTGGGCAAAATGTTTGATGAAAAAGTGGTGGTCAATGGGATTGTCGCGCTGCTGGCAACCGGCGGCTCCACCAACCACACCATGCACCTGGTGGCTATGGCGCGGGCGGCAGGGATCATCATTAACTGGGATGATTTCTCCGATCTCTCTGACGTGGTGCCGCTGCTGGCGCGCCTCTACCCGAACGGCCCGGCGGATATTAACCACTTCCAGGCGGCTGGCGGCGTGCCGGTGCTGGTGCGCGAGCTGCTGAAAGGCGGCCTGCTGCATGAAGATGTTCACACCGTTGCCGGCTTCGGCCTCTCTCGCTACACCATGGAGCCCTGGCTTAATAATGGCGAACTTGACTGGCGCGAAGGGGCGACCGCGCCGCTGGACGAACAGGTTATCGCTACGTTTGACAAACCGTTCTCTCGCCACGGCGGCACCAAAGTGCTGAGCGGTAACCTCGGACGCGCGGTCATGAAAACTTCCGCCGTGCCGGTTGAAAACCAGATTATTGAAGCTCCTGCGGTGGTTTTCGAGAGCCAGCATGACGTACTGCCCGCCTTTGAAGCGGGGCTGCTCGACAAAGATTGCGTGGTTGTCGTCCGTCATCAGGGGCCAAAAGCGAACGGCATGCCAGAATTACATAAACTTATGCCGCCACTTGGTGTATTATTGGACCGCCGTTTCAAAATTGCGCTGGTAACCGATGGTCGTCTCTCCGGCGCATCAGGCAAAGTGCCATCGGCGATCCACGTGACGCCCGAAGCGTACGATGGGGGCCTGCTGGCGAAGGTACGCGATGGCGATATCATCCGCGTCAACGGCCAGACGGGCGAGCTAACGCTGCTGGTCGATGACGCAGAGCTGGCCGCGCGTCAGGCGCATATTCCTGACCTGAGCGGTTCGCGCGTGGGAACCGGCCGGGAAATGTTCGGTGCGCTGCGTGAGAAACTCTCCGGAGCAGAACAGGGCGCAACCTGCATCAATTTTTAAGACGATTCGATTTATAGATCTGGCGAGAGAAAATCTGATGAAAAACTGGAAAACAACTGCAGAAGCAATCCTCACCTCCGGCCCGGTAGTACCGGTAATCGTGGTGAAAAAGCTGGAACACGCTGTGCCAATGGCGAAAGCGCTGGTTGCAGGCGGCGTACGCGTACTGGAAGTGACCCTGCGTACCGAGTGTGCGATGGACGCTATCCGCGAGATCGCCAAAGAAGTCCCGGAAGCGATTGTCGGTGCCGGTACCGTCACTAACGTTGAGCAGCTGAAAGAAGTGACCGAAGCGGGCGCGCAGTTTGCTATCAGCCCTGGCCTGACCGAATCCCTGCTGAAAGCGGCGACCGGCGAAGGCACCATTCCGCTGATCCCGGGGATCAGCACCGTATCCGAGCTGATGCTGGGTATGCAGTATGGCCTGAAAGAGTTCAAATTCTTCCCGGCGGAAGCAAACGGCGGCGTGAAAGCGCTGCAGGCGATTGGCGGCCCGTTCGCGCACATTCGCTTCTGCCCGACTGGCGGCATCTCTCCGGCGAACTATCGCGACTATCTGGCGCTGAACAGCGTACTGTGCATCGGCGGCTCCTGGCTGGTGCCGGCGGATGCGCTGGAAGCCGGTGATTACGACCGTATCACCAAACTGGCTCGTGAGGCGGTAGAAGGCGCGAAGTAATCTTCGCGCACTCACCAGAGGCCCGGTCTGCGACCGGGCTTTTTTTTATCCTGCGACCACGACCGCTGACGCCGCCGCTTTGGCGCGCGCAACCGCTTCCTCAACGTTATCGGCTATCGCCAGCGTCACGCCCAGACGACGCGAACCGTCAATTTCCGGCTTGCCGAACAGACGCAGCTGCAGTCCCGCGCCGACCGCGGCCTGAATATTGCTGAAAGTGACGTTCTGGCTGGTTAGCTGCGGCAGGATCACCGCCGAGGCCGCCGGGCCGTACTGGCGAATCGCGCCAATCGGCAGGCCGAGGAAGGCGCGAACGTGCAGGGCGAACTCGGATAAGTCCTGTGAAATCAGCGTGACCATACCGGTGTCGTGCGGGCGCGGCGAGACTTCGCTAAAAATCACCTCATCACCGCAGACGAACAGTTCGACGCCGAACAGGCCGTAGCCGCCCAGCGCCAGCACCACTTGACGGGCGATTTCCTGCGCGCGTTCCAGCGCCAGCGCGCTCATCTGCTGCGGCTGCCAGGATTCACGATAGTCGCCATCTTCCTGGCGATGACCGACCGGCGCGCAGAAGTGTACGCCATCCGCGGCGCTGACGGTGAGAAGGGTAATCTCGAAATCAAAATTCACCACGCCTTCAACGATAACGCGTCCGGCTCCGGCGCGGCCGCCCTGCTGCGCATACTGCCAGGCGTCAGCCAGCTGTTCGCTGGAACGAATAAAGCTCTGGCCTTTACCCGATGAGCTCATTACCGGCTTGACGATGCACGGCAGGCCTATCCCGGCGACGGCTTCGCGGAAGGCGGGTTCGCTGTCGGCAAAACGGTAGGCGGAGGTCGGCAGCTTCAGCTCTTCAGCTGCCAGGCGGCGGATCCCTTCGCGATTCATGGTGAGCTTTGCCGCGCGCGCGGTGGGGACGACTTTCTGCCCGGCCTGCTCCAGCGCGACCAGTGTATCGGTGGCGATGGCCTCGATTTCCGGCACGATAAAGTCAGGTTTTTCCTGCTCAATCAGCGCCTGCAGCGCTTCGCCATGCAGCATATTGATGACGTGCGAACGGTGTGCGACCTGCATGGCCGGGGCGTCAGGGTAACGATCGACGGCGATGGTCTCAATTCCCAGGCGCTGGCATTCAATGGCCACTTCTTTACCCAGTTCGCCGGAACCTAACAGCATTACCTTTGTTGCCGCAGGGCGCAGCGCCGTACCTAATACAGTCATAACTCTCTTCCGCAGTAAAAAAACATGCGCCGCATTATAAACGAAAACGTTTGCGCATGTCTTTATGCGCGTCATTTGAGTTCGGGGAAGAAATTTGATATACTGTATAAAAATACAGTACTGAGAGGCTGCATCATGGCGGTTGAAATTAAATATGTAGTGATTCGCGAAGGTGAGGAAAAAATGTCTTTTGCCAGCAAAAAAGAGGCCGATGCTTATGACAAAATGCTCGATCTGGCGGAAGTACTGAACGACTGGCTGGTTGAATGCCCGCTAACGCTCGATGAAGAGCAGCGCGATAGCATGGCGATGTGGCTGGCCGAACGTAAAGACACCCTCAACCATATTTTGCGCTCCGGTAAGCTGCCGGAAGCCGAGGGCGCCGCCGAGGCGCCAGCCGATCGCGCAGAAGCAGAAGAGGGCGACAAGACCGACGACGTCGTCGAATCTGAAGCCCCGGCGCCGGCGAAGCCGCGCAAAGCGAAAGCGGCCTGAGCTACGCTGCCGCCGCCAGCGCTTCTGGCGGCAGGCTCCCGCGCTTCCCGGCGCGACATTTGCTCATCTTTAGCTGCCGATAACGTTTCCTGACGTCGCGTCGTTTAGGCTGGTGGTATCGCTTATCGCTTATCGCTTATCGCGCAACGAGGAAATGTATGGCTAACTGGCTTAATCAACTGCAGTCTCTGCTGGGTCAGCAGGGGCGGTCTTCTTCATCTGACGATCAATCAAGCGGCAAAAATTTACTCCTGCCGGGCGCGCTTGGCGGGCTGGCCGGGCTGCTGGTCGCCAGCAAATCATCGCGCAAGCTGTTAGCCAAATACGGCTCCGGCGCGCTGCTGGTCGGCGGCGGCGCGGTTGCGGGCAGCGTTTTGTGGAATAAATATCAGCAGAAGATGCGCGCCAGCGCGCAGCAGGCATCGGCTGATGTCGCGCCCGCACAGGCGCCATCTCCCGCACCGGCCGAACTCGACGCCCGCAGCGAACGGCTGATTATGGCGCTGGTCTTCGCCGCTAAAAGCGATGGACATATTGACGAACGCGAGCGGGCAAATATCGAAGAGCAGCTGCGTGCGGCAAACGTCGACGTCCAGGGCCGGGTGTTAATTGACCGGGCGCTGGCGCAGCCCCTCGACCCGCAGAGCCTGGCGCAGGGCATCTGCAGCGAGCAAGAGGCGCTTGAAGTTTACTATATCAGCTGCGCGGTCATTGATATTGACCACTTTATGGAACGCAGCTATCTGAACGCCCTCGGCGAAGCGCTGAAGCTCCCGCAGGAAGTGCGTGAGGATATCGAACGGGATATTCAGGCGCAAAAACAGGCCGTAACGCTCTAAATCCGCACGTTTCGCTTGCATCGCTGGCGACTTTTGCCACCCTTATATATTGTGTAGTCACGTCACCCTTCAGGCTGCTTTGAAGCAGCCTGAAAATTTTAGTACTCAATACAAGCCGCAGAAGAATAAGCAGATGCCACCAAAAGCGAAACGGATCCCCCATGCCATGACATTACATGGCGACACGCGAATCGATAATTACTACTGGCTGCGCGATGACGATCGCTCGCAGGCGGAAGTGCTGGATTATCTGCGCCAGGAAAATGAGTACGGCAAAAAAGTGATGTCTTCGCAAAGTAGCCTGCAGGACAGGGTACTCAAGGAGATTATCGACCGTATTCCGCAGCGCGAAGTGTCAGCCCCCTACACCAAAAATGGCTATCGTTACCGCCAGGTCTACGAGCCGGGCTGCGAGTACGCGATTTATCAACGCCAGCCGGTAGTCAAAGAGGAGTGGGATGAATGGGACGTCCTGCTTGACGGCAACCAGCGTGCGGCCGGCAGCGAATTCTATACCCTCGGCGGATTAGGCGTTTCGCCCGACAACAGCCTGATGGCGGTGGCGGAAGACTATCTCTCCCGACGCCAGTATAGCCTGCGCTTCTTTCCCTTAAACGACGACCGGCAATTTGCGGAAGTGCTGGAGAACGTCTCGCCTGATTTTGCCTGGAGTAACGATTCGCAGACCCTGTGGTACGTGCGTAAACATCCCACCACGCTGCTGCCGTATCAGGTCTGGCGCCACCGTCTGGGGACCCCGGCCAGTGCGGATGTTCTGGTGTATGAAGAGCAGGACGATACTTTTTACGTCAGCGTACACAAGACGACTTCCCAGCAGTTTGTGGTGATCTATCTGGCCAGCGCGACCACCAGCGAAGTGCTGCTGCTCAATGCGGAAATGACCGACGCCGAGCCGGTCTGTTTTCTACCGCGGCGTAAAGATCATGAATATAGCCTCGATCACTATCAGCACGCTTTCTATCTGCGCTCTAACCGTGAGGGTAAGAACTTCGGCCTTTATCGTACTACCCTGCGCGATGAGCAGCAGTGGGAGACCCTGATCGCGCCGCGTCACGAAGTCATGCTGGAAGGATTTACTCTGTTTACCGACTGGCTGGTTGTGGAAGAGCGCCAGCGCGGGCTGACCAGCCTGCGTCAGATCAATCGTAAGACAAGAGAGTCCCAGGGCATAGCCTTTGACGATCCGGCCTATGTGACCTGGCTTGCCTATAATCCGGAGCCGGAAACCGCCCGCCTGCGCTACGGCTACTCCTCCATGACGACGCCGGATACGCTGTTTGAGCTGGATATGAATACCGGCGAGCGGCGGGTGCTGAAACAGCAGGAAGTCAAAGGGTTCGATGCCAGCCACTACCGCAGCGAGCATCTGTGGATCAACGCCCGCGACGGCGTCGAAGTCCCGGTCTCGCTGGTCTACCGTCATGAACATTTCCGCAAAGGTGCCAGCCCTCTGCTGGTGTACGGCTACGGCTCCTACGGCGCAAGCATGGATGCGGATTTCAGCGCCAGCCGCCTGAGCCTGCTCGACCGCGGCTTTGTGTTCGCTATCGCCCATATTCGCGGCGGCGGCGAGCTGGGACAGCAGTGGTACGAAGACGGTAAGTTTTTGTGCAAGAAAAATACCTTCAACGATTATCTCGACGTCTGCGATGCGCTGCTGGCGCAGGGCTACGGCGATCCGCGTTTTTGCTACGGCATGGGCGGCAGCGCCGGCGGTATGCTGATGGGCGTCGCGGTGAACCAGCGGCCGGAGCTCTTTCACGGCGTGGTGGCCCAGGTTCCCTTTGTCGATGTCCTCACCACCATGCTCGATGAGTCGATTCCGCTGACCACCGGCGAGTTTGAAGAGTGGGGGAATCCGCAGGATGAAGCCTATTACCGCTATATGAAAAGCTACAGCCCGTACGACGGCGTGCAGGCTCAGGCGTATCCGCATTTGCTGGTCACCACGGGTCTGCATGATTCGCAGGTACAATACTGGGAGCCGGCAAAATGGGTGGCAAAACTGCGCGAGCTGAAAACCGACGATAACCTGCTGCTGCTGTGTACCGATATGGATTCCGGCCACGGCGGTAAATCCGGCCGCTTCAAAAGCTATGAAGGCGTGGCGCTGGAGTATGCGTTTCTGATTGGCCTGGCGCAGGGGACGCTGCCGGGCCAGGCGGAGGTATAGCGCCGATTACTCCCCGAGATAGTGCTTCAGCGTCAGGCGCAGCTCGGGGCTCATGCGATCCAGGTTATTAAACAGCCAGCGCAAATAGCCAGGATCGTTTTCCGCCACTTCCGAGACCGGCTTGCCGCGGTATTTGCCGAAGGTAAAGGTGGAGAGCAGCGCCGGGCGGCCGGTAATGGTCGCCATCTCCTCAGGCGTCCAGCCGGAGGTGTTGATGATATCGAGCAGCAGGGCCGCGGTGATATAGCAATCGTACAGCGCCCGGTGATGATGCAGTCCCGGTGGCGTCGCGACGCTGAGCTTGCGCGATTTATACAGCCCCATATTGCTGTACTTGATGCCTGGCCACAGGCGGCGCGCCAGCTTCATCGTGCAGATCCACTCGCCCTGCATTTCCGGCAACACCCGGCGGTCAAAGCTGGCGTTATGGGCGACATACCACGGACTGCCCATATACAGCGGCACAATCTCCTCGATCCACGGCTTATCGGCGACCATCTCTTCGGTGATATGGTGAATCGCCATCGCCTGCGGGCTGATAGGCCGGTCGGGGCGAACCAGGTGGCTCATGGGATTGGTGATGTGTCCGTCGACAATATCTACCGAGGCGATTTCAACAATGCCTCCCTGCAATCCGCAGGTTTCTGTATCGATTACGCGCAGCATGGCTCGCTCCAGGCCAAAGAAACCAGCGTAATAGAATGCGCAGGTCTTGCCAACGTGGATGTCCGCAGGGGACGGGAATTATTTCTGTTTCGGTTCATAGGGCAGGCGAGAGAGCGAAACGGAGGCCAGTCGATGGGCGATCAGACGTTCGCGAAACCAGCCGCGCAGATGCTCGGGCTGTTCTCTTTCGACTAAATCAGCCACCACCGGCATATTGTAGCGTTCTTTAAACGCGACGCCCGCCGCGGCGAGATCGACATTCACTTTGTCCATCTCCTCCTGGGATAGTTTAGCCAGGTTCTTTTCCATCGGTTTCTCCTCTGATAACGCCGCAAAAAGTACTAAGCACGCGGCAAAAAGGCAAGTCTCAGACGCTTAGCTCGACTGCGCCATTATACAGGGTTATTCTCTGTGCTACATACATAACAAAAAGGAATGACAACTATGCCAATCATCGCCGGGCGCGCGCTGCGTCTGTCTCTGTTTCTCGCCGGTTGCCTGACCGCAGCAGGCGCATCGGCCCACGCCCATCTACAACAACAGCTTCCGGCGGCCAATACCGTGGTGAACGCTTCGCCGCAGGCGCTGACCCTGAACTTCTCCGAAGGCATCGAAACGCAGTTTAGCGGCGTAACCCTCACCGGGCCGCAGCAGAAGACCATCACCCTCGGTAAACCCGTCCGCAGCGACAGCAATAAGGCTCAGCTGACGGTACCGGTTGAGCAGGCGTTGACGCCGGGCGAATATACCGTTAACTGGCACGTGGTCTCCGTAGATGGCCACAAGACGAAAGGGCAATACACCTTTACCGTGAAGTAAGCCGATGCTGAGTGGAGTCTATGTCAGCTTACGCTTTATCCATTTCATTTCGCTGATCGTCGCTTTCGGCTGCGTCCTCTACGGCGCATGGTGGGCGCCGGTGGCCTTACGTCGTTTGATGATGCAGCGCTTCTATCCGCTGATGCGCTATTTATTATCAGCAAGCGCGCTGTCGGCGCTGCTGATGCTGATGGCGCAGGGCGGCTTGATGGGCAACGGCTGGCCGGACGTCTGGCAGCCGGCTATCTGGCAGGCGGTGGCCGGGACGCAGTTTGGCGGCGTGTGGGTATGGCAAATTTTACTCGCCTTTGTGGCGCTGGCGGTGGTCTGGCTGAAGCCCCGGCGACCGGGACGTTTGCTGCTGGTGCTGTTTTGCGCTCAGCTGCTGCTGCTGGCCGGCGTCGGGCATGCCGCAATGAACGATGGCTGGCTGGGGATAGTGCAGCGAACCAACCATGCGCTTCATCTGTTTTGCGTGGCCAGCTGGTTTGGCGGTCTGCTGCCGTTTATCTACTGTCTTCGCCTGGCGCACGGTCGCTGGCGGCAGGCGGCTATCTGCACCATGATGCGTTTTTCGCGCTATGGGCATCTGGCGGTTGCCGGCGCCATCGCCAGCGGCGTGGTAAATGCGCTGCTGATCCAGGGCGGACTTATCAGCACCTCGCCCTGGGGGCGTATGCTGTTGTTCAAATGTGCGCTGGTGGCGGCAATGGTGGCAATTGCGCTGGTGAACCGGTATGTTCTGGTGCCACGCATGCCGGCAGGCGGAACGCGAGCGGAGCAGCTCATCGTGCGCACCACGCAGATAGAAATTGCGCTGGGGGCGCTGGCGCTGTTTGCCGTCAGCCTGTTTGCCACCTGGGAACCTTTCTGAATAAACTGGTTAAATCATGAAAAAAATCGTTCTGACAATGTTGTTACTGGCAAGTTCTGGCGCTGCGCTGGCGGCACCGCAGGTGATTACCGTAAGCCGCTTTGAGGTGGGTAAGGAGAGCTGGGCGTTTAACCGTGAAGAGGTGATGCTGACCTGCCGTCCGGGCAACGCGCTGTTCGCCATTAATCCCAGTACCCTGGTGCAGTACCCGCTAAACGACATCGCCGAACAGCAGATGAAAGACGGTAAAACCAACGCGCAGCCGATTTCTGTGATCCAGATTGACGATCCGCAGCAGCCGGGACAAAAAATGAGCCTGGCGCCCTTTATTGAGCGCGCGCAGAAGCTCTGCTGATCGCCGCCTGCATCCCGCTGTATTTACATGAAAAAAACCGCCATCCCCCGATACCGGGCGTGGCGGTTTTTTGTTGGCATCAGCAATTTTGATACGAATTATTCGTCCACTTTTGTCGCGGACTGGAAAACCTGACACGGTAAACTATTCTTATAAGGCAAGGCGACTTAGCCTGCATTAATGCCAACTTTTAGCGCACGGCTCTCTCCCAAGAGCCATTTCCCTGGACCGAATACAGGAATCGTGTTCGGTCTCTTTTTATCTGTTTTTCACAAACCGCAGATTCCATTGCAAAACCCCAGTCGCTTTTTTCGGGGCTTTTTTCTTATACCACAACAATAATTTCCTAAACATTTCTTTTACAAAAAATCGTCTGCTAACGTTTTAGTAGCTCACGGTCACCAGTACGGTATCGCTGTAGGTTCCCGCAGGCTGGTTGCTCTGGGTCGGGTTAATCTTGAGGGTGTAGTTCGCGGACTGCGCGGCGCCGGAGCCGGTTACGCTGAGATTGTTGCTTTCCGTCCAGGCGCTGCCGTTGGGCTGGTAAAACTGATACTGCAGCCAGGCGGTTGGTTGGTTCGCAATGGGCTGGCTCATCTGCCGCCAGTCGCCGACGCTGGCGTTAGTGCTGGTGAGGTTGACGGTGTAGGCCGCGTTTTTAGTGCAGCGGATGGCAAGCTGGCCGCTGTAGTGGCTAAAACCGGACGGAAGGGCGGCAGAGGCAAATTCGACGTCCGGCGCGCTGTCGATATAGCAAACATTGGTCACCTTCACCGACACGTTGACCGTCGAGGTCAGGGTTCCGTTATTCGGAATACATATCTTAATGCCCAGCAGATCGAGCCCGACGTAGCAGAATCGGTACACCCAGGTGATGGTTAACACATCGGTATAGGTACCGGCGGGGACGTTGGCTCCCGGCGTGGTTCTGAAGTAGAGCGGCATGGTGCCATCGCTTGAGTTAAATAAACCCAGCAGTTCGAGCAGCGTTGTTCTGGACCAGCTAATCACGCCGCCGTCCTGATAGGCCGGCGAGCACGAGGCGTCAGAACAGACGCTATAAGGGATGGCATCGCCCGCGCCATTAAGCAGCCGCGGAACGCCGTTGCTCTTGTTGGCCGACGCCAGAGTGGCGCTTAACGTATTGGTTGAGTTCAGCGCCACCAGTTCCGGGGTGCAGTAAAACCCCGCGCCGGCCATCACGCCCTGAGGCGCGCTGTTGAGTGCAAAGGAATCGACCGGGCCGATCGCTGGCGCACTGGTTTTGATACTGCAGGCGGCCAGCGCGGTGCTGGCTTGCCCGAGCGCTAAGAGCATCGCGAATACGAGGATAATACTTTTCAACGTTATCTCCGCTGTTAAGAGGGGCAGCTGACCGGACCTATCCGCTGCGGAACCGGCGTTGAGGACGGAAGTTCGAACTGGACGCTGCATCGAAGCTCTCCGGCGTTTATTTTGACTTCGTTGTGGCGTCCAAGGTGCGAGAACCAGACCACGCCGTCATAGCCCACCAGGCCGCGCTGCTTGCTGTTAACCTCCTCGACCGGCGTACCGACCGGCAGCGGTTGCCCCCTGGCATCGACGAAGACGAGGGTTGCCGAGCGCACGCGGTTCACCGGGAAATCGACCAGCGCTCCGCTGCCTTCGCGCACGGCGATGCGTTTCTCCACCGTCAGAGCTTCGGTGTCCGTTGGCAGCGGTAGCGTATCGAGAGTGACTTTCCCCGGATACCACGCCGTCGCCCACGGGATCAGCAGATGACCATTTTTATCGGTCACGCCGACTTTGCGATTTTCATAATTCACCGCAATATTCGGGTAGTTGCCGGTGGAGACGACGATAAAGGCGTCGTTAATTTGCCGGGCGAAAAACAGACTGTTATCCATCAGCACCACCGAGCCCGCGGCCTCAAACCAGCTGTGACGATCGTCGCGCGACCCGTAGTAGCCTCCGCTCAGCGTTGACACGCGGTTGATCCAGGTCAGATCCGCCTGACTATAGTTATCGCCGCCGATCGAATGGGCGAGGTTCCAGCCCAGCCCGCCTTCTGCCGGAGCAGAGCGGCTGACGCTGATATTTTCTCCCCATTGTCCGGCGCTGGCGCGCTGGCCGCTTAGCTGGACAGAGGTTTGCGAATCGAAAGGGATGATGACCTGCAGCATGCTGGCGTAACTACCTTCCTGCAGATCGCGGTTGACGCTCAGGCTGAGGCTGCTGCTGAGCCACAGGCCGCGGCTCCAGGAGAGGTTCAGCAGCCGGGTGCGCGAATTATCCTCGGCTTTGATATCAAAGTAGCCAATGCTAAAAGAACCGAGGGTTCGTCCCCACGGACTCAGGCTCAGCGTGGCCTGGTCTGACTGACGGCTGAGCGTGGCGGTAGACCCATAGGTGCTGAGGTTGTCGTAGCCGGCGCTGCGGCGGATATGTTGATAGCTCACTCCCCAGCTACTGCCATAGTAAGAGTAACCCGAGGTGAACTGGTTTCCGTCTCCCTCGCCACGGCTGGCGCTGCCCGACAGGCTGAGGGTGCCCAGATTCCCCACGCCGATATCGCTGCCAATGCCGGCATTGGTTAACCCTTCGCGGTCTTCGGTATGCGTCGAAAGCGTGAGCCAGTTGTTGAATCCGTAGCGATAAATAGCGCTTACCGCGCCGGCGCCATAATCGGCACTCCTGATACCGTAGTTGTTGCGCAGGGCGCCGAGGGTGAAATCAAAATCGCTCAGTCCTTCCCGCAGCAGGGTATTGGAGACATAAAAAGGGATGCTGGTGGAGACCTGGCGACCCAGAGCGTCGGTGGTCACCACGGTGGCTTCGCCGGCGCCGCTGATCCAGGGAACGTTGGTCAGCGTATAGGGGCCGCCATTGATTTGCGCAGCGCTGCTCTTATAGCCGTTAATAAACAGATCGACGCTTGAAGGAACCGCCGCGCTGCCGGATAAGTTAAGCAGCGGATATGTCACCAGATCCGGGCGAACGCTGAAGTTGCGGCTCAGGCGTAGCCCCCCCATGCGCACGGAACTGCTCCACGTCAGGGCGTTACTGACCACGTCCCCGGCCTGGTAGCTAATCATTTGGTCGCTATCGCTGTACTTCCACAGGGTGTCGTAGCGCATATAGCCCTGCTGCTCGTAGCCCGTCGAAGACCAGTTTTGCCGAATCACGGCGTTATTGGAAAGGACGCCCGGCGGGCCGAAAAGGCGCGTTTCGGTGAAGGTGCTGGTGGTTTGCGAACCGCCGGATGAAAAGAGGCTGTAAGCGTCGTAGTTAAATAAAATTCCCGGGCTGCTTATCGCGGTCTGGCCAGGTTGTTCCGTAGTCCCCCCTATGTGCTGCTCGGGGAGCCATTTGTCCGGAACCTGGAGCTTGAGGATCTGACCCGGCTGGTCATATTCCACTTTCACCGAGGGTAGCGTCGTCACATCAACCAGCGCGTCGCCGGTTTGCAGGGGAATATGCGCTTGCTGCAACACGCTGGCCGCGATCCAGTAGTGGCCAGCGTTGACCTTTACCGGAACGGCGCCGGCAAGAATATTGCCGTTGACCGATACGCTGAGGTACAGCTCGTACTCCTGCTTTTCGCCGTAGGATGCCGCAGGCGCAGGCAGGGAATCATAGGTCGCGGCGCAGGCCGTTACCGACGCCATCGCCAGCAGCCCCCCGGACGCCGTCCTTTTCAGATCTCTCATTTTTAACGATTCGCCGGAATTTCCACCGCCTGACCGTTATCCGTTAATTTCGCGAACAGATGCATTCCTGACGGCACGGAAGCGTTTCCGGCGCTCGGGAAACAGCTCTTTTTCTGCGCCAGAACGTAGCCGAGAAGACCATTAGCCTGGGGAATGCGCCCCTTACCGTTCGCGTTCGCCCAGTAAACCGCGCTGAGGCGCGCGTGCTGATTGCCTCTGTTTTCGATGCACAGCGTCTGGCGGTTATTTTGCTGCGAGAGCGACCAGCGCAGCGTGGCCCTTACCGGTTCGACTGAACCCGCGTTCTTTAGCGGCGTGACGCCCTGCCCATAGGTAAACAGCGGCAGGACATAGCGCATGCGCATTTTCAGCCCGGCGGCGTTCTGTTCCGTCTGCGCCGCGGGTTGCGCGGCAGGGATCTCATCGATAACAATGCGATAGGACTGCTCTTTGCCGTTTGCGATGGGGGCGACGCGCATGAGCCGCACCAGCTGGCGCTGCCCCGGCGCTACCGTGGTAAAAGGCGGGCTGGCGACAACATCCCGCTGATCGGCGTAGACGTCCGCTGACGCTTTTTGATCCCAGGCAAACACGCGCAGCTGCAAATTAACCGGCGCGCTGCCGCGATTCTCCAGCCACAGTTCAGACCCTGTTTCGTGGCTTTCGATCGTTTGAAATATCGGCCATACCAGAACGGAGCTGGTGGCCAGCACGAATGAGGGAAGCAATAAAGCGAATATAAACGGCGCAAATCTACAGCGAATCATAGTTAACCTGTGAATTATCTAATAGGTCAGCGTGACGGTGACCGTGTCGGTATAGGAGCCCACCGCCGGGAAGCCATTCGTGGCAAAAAGGCGGCCATAAACCGTGTAGGTTTGCGTGGTGCTCGGAAAGGATGCAACGCTCAGGGCCAGCGTACTGCTGCCCCAAACGTTAGCGCGGTTGGCGTCCTGATAAAGCTGGTACGCCAGCGTGCTGCTGTTGCCGTTCGACATGTAGCGCTGAGTGGCTGAGCCGCCGTTGACGCCATAGTCGAGGGCGATTGAAATAGCGGTGCCGGGCGTGCAGGTCACGATGATGGAACCTGCGCCGGCGGTACTCGCGACATCCACGTTGCTGTAAAGCGATGACAGGGTGCCAAAATTCAGCGTGCCGAAGTCCGTCGTTTGGGAGCCGTCCCCGGCGCCCAGCGCGCAGCCTGCGGTTATCTGCGCGGAGACTTTGAACGTCTTTTGGGCAACGGCGGCATGGGCGCCCGAGGTAAAAAGCAGAAGTAATGTAAGCCACTCTGGTCGAAGCATGACGCCCATTTTCCTTATGCGGTTACCAGGCTAAGGTCGCGGTGACAATGTCGTCATACACATCGGCTGTCGGCGCGTTGACGCTCTGGTCTTCGGGGCGAATGCGGGCAAAAACAGGAATCGCCTGTGGATTCCCTGTGCCAACGATAGGTATCGTGCCGCCAGGTAGGATTTCGTTATTGCGGGCGGCATCCGAATAGAGCCGATAGGCAATCTGCTGGGTGCCACCGGCGTTTTTCATATAGCGCAGCGCAGCATCGCCAGACTGGCCGCCGTCAAGCGTCAGGGTCGAGGCAAGATCCTCGGTGCAGGTCACGGTTAGGGCGCTTCCGCCGCCGCTGCCGATGATCTCCGCATCAATGGAGTTGGCTAAATCGCCATAGGAGCCGAAATTAATGTTGCCCCAGCGGTTGTTTTCGCCATTGCGGACATTCGATACGCTGCATCCGCTGCCGAGCGTCACCTGGACGCCAATCTGGCCGCTTAAGGTTCCCGCTGCAGAAGCCGGTTGAAGAATAACTATGGCGCTCAGTAAGCCGCCCAGGAGACTGCGCGAGATCGTTGTGACGTTCATAGAGAACCTCTTAGTGGAAAGCCGCTGAAGAAAAACAACAATGTAGCGATAGACGTTGGTCACCGATTAAGTGCCGCGGTTTTGTTGGTTAACGTATAACTACTCCTGCAAGATATGTGTAATTTTGTATTTATGGCTGGTTATGTGTTTTTTATTGGATTATTGTTCTGTATTTATGCCTTTTATATGGATGCAAACTCTTTTTGTTAATTAATTGTTGGTGTTATGTTTTTTAATTGTGTTTTGAAGGGGCGTGAAAATAGGGCGATTTTTTCTTAAATCACAATCTGGCGCAAAGTTTGCAACAAAAAATCTGGACAAAAAGGCGGGTATAGACACTGGAGGCGCCGTTGAGCAAGGGCGAGGAGAAAACACCTGCACAAAATCAGGCCCATAGTGCAGGTGAACTTTACGGGCCAACATCGGAAGTGACCCAGTATACACATTTGTATGACAAATGAAATAATAGATAAGAGACGGTTTTTCACTTTTTTGGCGGTTATTCTTCTGATCGCGCTATGGGTTATTGTCAGGGAGGCGAAGGGGGCGAACGACGGCGTGAAAATAATGGGCAACGATTTATTCTGGCGCCACAAAAGAGGGGTACAGCCATGTTTCCAGAAAGCTCACCAGAAACCATATTTGTCCGCTAAAAATAAACCACAGAGCAGCGGTCAAAATAATCAACAGGATAGCCAGCAGGAGTAATTCTGTTTTGCTCATAACTTCACTAGCCGTCCGCAAGGAGTACAACGAAGTTATGATAGTAACTAAAGCGCCGTTGAAGATGCAAACGCCGCTGTGCTAAACGGCGTTGGCG
The DNA here is from genome assembly GCF_040062275.1 of Klebsiella sp. GW_Kp182. Taxonomy (NCBI): domain Bacteria; kingdom Pseudomonadati; phylum Pseudomonadota; class Gammaproteobacteria; order Enterobacterales; family Enterobacteriaceae; genus Klebsiella; species Klebsiella sp. GW_Kp182. The sequence goes on from NZ_JBEAFQ010000002.1 coordinate 413,260, forward strand.
AAGCGGCGGGAGAGCTAATCCATGAGTATCGCCATCTGAGCGGCCATATCATCCAGCAGCTGGAAGCGGCGACGATATTCGGCGCGTTTCTTACTGGCGATGCTCTCAAGCGTCTTTCTTTCCAGCTGCAGCGGCAGACGCCAGCGCCAGGCGCCGTCGGCGACCCCATCAATAGAGTGCCAGAACTCATTATAGCTGGCGTGAAAATGGCGCCCTTTACTCAGCCGATAGCGCAGCGCGCGGAAGACGTGGCCGCTGTCGCTGACCCCGTAAATGTGATGAATGTTGCAGCGCGCCGCCATTAACCAGATAAATTCCATCAGCAGGCGTTTCGGGAACAGGCCGTAACAGGCGCGGGTCGCCCGTTTAATCACTTCGTGCGGAACGGTGCTGCGCGGCCCCTGCAGGCCGCCGATAGTCAACTGCCATTGCTCCTGCTGGCGGGTGACGCTAAACGTCACGCTGGCAAGCACAATCTCATCGCTATCGCGCAGCCACAGCGTCGTTTCGCCCTCGCGTTCGGCTTTGCCCGCCGAGGACGCGGAGAGCGTAAACCGGCTGTCGTCTTTGCCTGTCAGCTCAAGCAGCGGCACATCTTTCGCGGCGGTCATGGCCCCGGCGAGGCGCGAGGCGCCCAGGGAATCAACGAACTGGTAGTGGCTGATAATGGCCTGAGCGCGCTGGCTGGCGTTTAACCCGCGGGTTAAATACTGGCGATGGACTTTGCCCGGCAGCGTCACCTGAGCGGCGAGCAGCTGATTGAAATCCGCACGCGCCGACAGGCTCTCCAGCATGCTGCGCGTTGGCGCATAAAATAATGCCGTGCGCAGTAAAAACTTAAGCCGGTAATGACGTTGTTGCCAGATGGGGGCGGGGGTGATCCGGCCCATCACCAGATCGGCAATGAGATTTGGGCGTCGCTCAACTACGCTGGCTGAATGCAGGCTGTTATCCGTCACGATGAATACCTCGGTGTTATTTAGCCTCTATTCTATGGATATATCGTGGGGAGCTTAATGCCCGGCCGGACTATATTTGGCTTTCGTTTAAAATCGATTGAGGTGCCAATTTACGGGCGGTGAAGCCGCAGGGTTTTCCTATAATTATGCGAGGAGGACGAAATATGTATCAGCGTATTTACGGTTGCGACTGGCGTAATATCTGGCTGGTGGGCGACCTGCACGGCTATTTCGCACGCCTGATGGCGGCCCTTCGTGAGCGCAAGTTTGACCCTTACCAGGATCTGCTTCTTTCGGTGGGCGATCTGATCGATCGTGGGCCACAAAGCGCGGAGTGTCTGGATTTACTGCGCTATCGCTGGGTTTACGCGGTGCGTGGAAACCATGAACAGATGGCGCTGGAGGCGCTTGCCGACGGCGATATGAGGCTCTGGGAGATGAACGGAGGCGACTGGTATACGCAGCGTGCGGCGAGCCAAAAGCAACGCCTTACGGCGCTTATTGCCCGCTGCCGCCGACTGCCGCTAATTATTGAACTCCACAGCGGTGAGCAGGTGCACGTGATTGCCCACGCTGATTACCCCGCCGCGGTTTATCGCTGGCAGCGCGTTGTTGATGAGCACCAGGTGCTGTGGCGTCGGCAGCGTCTCACTGACCATCTCGCCGGGCGTCACGGGGCGATTGCCGGCGCTGACCATTTCTGGTTCGGCCATACGCCGCTGAAGCGACGCTACGATAGCGATAACCAGCACTATATCGATACGGGGGCCGTGTTTGGTGGAGAGCTAACCCTGGTGGCGCTACAGCTGGCAGGCTAAAAATCGCTGTATTCTCGGGCGGGAAGCCAGAAACTATCGATAAAATCTTCTACCGGAAAGCAGCCGCCGTGGCGTATCCGCTGATCGTCCATGGCCGTTGTGCACTGCCGCTCGTTATCGTAAACATCGACAACGATATCTTCACAGCCGCCGTCCAGGTAACAAATAAACAGCACTAAGGCAAACATCCGAGCCTCATATCCTGAAAAACATAGCGTTAAGTGTAGGAGATGACGGAGAAGCGGGGAAATAAATAACCCGTCTCAGGCGACGGGTTCAATTGAGTCAGGCGAGGCGCATGACCCAGGCATCGGACTGGCGATCGTAGTGCTTACGGTAGAGGACGGAATGTTCACCATCAAGTATGGCGGGTACGCTGGTATCCGCGTCCCATGCATCAAGCTGCATGCATAAATCCGGATCGGATTTACAGGGGATGCTTAACGTTCGCTCTCCCTGCTGTTCGCCGTGCAGTTCGGCGTCGTCTATCTCAAACGCGCCGATACGTACGTTAGTTTTGGCCATAAATTCACCCCGTTTGTCTGCTGAGTTGTGGTACGACCAGTTAAGGCCGCCATTTTTCAGCGTAGACAAACGGGCGTAAAGCGCCAGTGAAAAAATGCTGTTTTTCGACGCGCCATCACGCTTTTTTGCTAAAAAGCTTACCGTCACGCACCAGTTCGCGGGGATAGCTATTTTTTAAACGCGACCCGACTTTTTTCGCCAGCCCGATCGGCGCGCCCTGATAGGTGACAATCGCATCATCCTTCTGCGGGAGCGTTTCAGGATAGATATCGCGACCGCGATACCACTCTTCCGCTTCGGCCTCCGTCAGCGCCAGGGGAGCGGCCGGCGCAGCAAGCGCAATCACCGCTTCGTGCTGCCAGCGGTAGCCTTTGTTATGGGTTTCGGCGAGCCGAATGCCGATGCGGGAAAAGCGCACTTTGCCGAATAACGCTTCGAGCGCCTGTGGGAATAACCAGATTTCTTTATCGCGCTGCCAGAGCGTATGGTCGGCGGTCCACTGCAAACCGACGGCGGCGGCGGCGGCAATTACGGCGGCGGATTCGCGGGTTTTAAGCGGCGTGAAGGGGAATTTCCCCACTTTATAACCCGGCGCCGGGAGCGGGTCGATGGCCGCGGTTTTACGTAAACGGGCGACGAAGAACCCTTCGCAGTCAAAAATCTGCGGGAAGACGTGCAGGAAGCCCTCCTCGGTGAGGGCTTCGCTGGCCTGCGGGAACAGTGAGCCGAGCGGCACGACTTCTACCGCCTGCGGATAGCGCGCCAGCAGCCCGTTGACCACCTCTTCGTTTTCTTGCCGGTTCAGGGTACAGGTGGAGTAAACCAGCGTCCCGCCGGGGCGAAGGGCGTGAAACGCGCTGTCAATCAGCTCGCGCTGGGTCACCGCAATTTCCGCGTTGCTTTCCGGCGACCAGTTTTTCAGCGCATCGGGATCTTTACGTACTACCCCTTCGCCGGAGCAGGGGGCGTCGAGCAGGATCGCGTTAAAGCATTCCGGCAGCGCGGCGCCGAATACCCGACCATCGAAATGGGTCAGCGCCACGTTGCTGATTCCACAGCGGCTGATGTTGGCGTGCAGGACTTTAACCCGGCTGGCGGAATATTCATTGGCCAGAATGCCGCCTTCGTTACCCATGCGGGCGGCGATTTGCGTGGTTTTAGAACCCGGCGCGGCGGCGACGTCCATCACCCGCTTCGGCATCTGGCCGTCGGCAAACAGCGCGGCGACCGGCAGCATGGAGCTGGCTTCCTGAATGTAAAACAGCCCGCTAAGGTGCTCGGCCGTGCTGCCCAGCGGCAGGTCGTCTTCATCTTCACGCTCGATCCAGAAACCCTCTTCGCACCACGGAACCGGCGTGAGCTGCCAGCGGTAGGGGGCGACCAGCTGCAAAAAATCAGCCACCGTGATTTTCAGCGTATTGACGCGAATGCTTCGCCGCAGCGGGCGCTGGCAGGCGGCGATAAAGTCGTCAAAAGAGAGATGCGTCGGCATTGCCGCACGCATTTGAGCGAGGAATTCTTCAGGAAGATAGACAGCGTTTTGAGCCACGGGGAGCGCACCACAACGAAAAAAGGGGGCGTAGTTTACCATAAAGGCTCCGGCGGCGGACACCGGAGCCTGTTATGCTTAGCGCGGCAGGGCGGTGCCCCATTCACGCCACTCTTTCGGTTCGCTCTCCAGCAGCAGGAAGTGTTTGCCATCCTGCGCTTTCGGCGCCAGCGGCGTACCCGGAGGCGTCGCAAACGCGATGCCGCCGCGAATGAACTGATTAAAGGTACCGGTTTTCACCACCCCGCCAATCAGGCCAAAGTCGAGGCTATAGCCGGAAGCCAGCCAGAACACCGAGTTGTTGCGCACCAGATACTGATAACGCTTGCTGATACGCAGCTGTACCATCACGCGATCCGACATCGAACCGAGCATCAGACCGGTCACCGTGCCGACTTCGAGCCCGCGGAATAGCACCGGCGTGCCGATACCCAGCGAACCCGCTTCCGGTACTTCGACAATAATGCTCAGGCCGTCGATATAACGTGAATCGCTGATCGTGGTTTCCTGAATTTCGAAATCACGACGCGGCGCACCGCGTCCCGGCTCGACGTTGATATAGGCCTGGAAAAGGGTATCCAGATGTTCGACGCCCGCCGCGGATATCTGCGGCGTAATCACCGAGAAACGCGTCCCGGCGCGGGCAAAGGTATTGACGTATTCCGGGTAGAGAACCGCTTTCGCCTGCACTTCGTTTTTCGCGGTAATTAAATTCAGCGACTGGATCTGGCCAATATCAATCCCCAGGTAGCGAATTGGCATCCCTTCGGCGATTTTACCGGCGTCGAAGGCGTGCAGGGTTATCTGCCCACCCACCGCGCGGGCGGCGGTTTCTGACGCATACAGCACGCGTTTGTTATCGATCCGCGCGCTGGCGCTGGCGCCGCTGAGGTTATCAAAGCTAATCGCGCCCTTCAGCGCGCGGGAGAGCGGGGATGCCTGCACCGTCAGGCCGCTGCCGTTAAGCTGCACTTTCGCGCCGCCTTCGGCCCAGAACACGCTGTTGCTGGTCAGCAGATGGCGATATTCCGGCTTGATATGGATATTGATCTCAAAGGCGTTCTTGCGCGGCTGCACGGTGATGATTTCCCCGACCGCAAATTTACGGTACAGCACCACGGAGCCTGCCTGCACGTCCGGTAGCGTCTCGGCTGAGAGCGTAAGCGTGGTGGTCGGCAGATCGCTCATGCTGTTTTCCAGCGCCTTTTCCTGGTTCGCGTACAGCGGATAGCGGCTTTGCATCGCCCCTTTGTCGCCCGGGATAACGCGGATCCCGCCGCTGACCCATTCGCTGGCGCTGGCCCCGAGGAACTCCACGCCATCGATGCCGACTTTAACATCGATGCGGCTGTTGACCACGAATTTGCTATCGCCGCGTACCAGAGAACGGTACTCCGGCATCACCGCCACCTGGAACGTGACGCCATCGGCGTTCAGCTTGCGTTCCAGAACCTGGCCAATCTGCACGCCGTGCAGAATCAGCGGCTGCCCGGCGTCGATGCCGTAGCTTTCCGGCGCGGTGAGCGTGACGGTCGCGACATCCGGCTCTTCCAGAATGGATTTATCGGCAGGCAGCACCGCAAACTGGTTGCGGGGTTCACCCTCGCCGGGGACCAGCTCGAAGGTGGTGCCGGTCAGCAGGGCGCTGACGCTGGGGTTATCCAGCGAGATTTTTGGCTTCTTCATCTGAATAAGCGTCTTCTCGCGCAGCAGGCTGACGACGCTCGGGTCGACGGTCATTTCGCCGGTCACTTTCCCGTCGCCATTGAGATTCAGCTTACTGAGCTGGCCGACCTCCAGGCCCTGGTACATCAGCGGCGTAGAGCCCGCTTTTAAGCCTGCGCCATCCGGGAGATCCAGTTTAACCACCACGCCGCGCTGGCTGTGCGCCAGGTCTTCGTATAAGTGATAGTCCGTGTTTTGCTGAGCCTGTGGAGAATCATCCGGGGAATCAAAGGCGATAGCGCCGTTCACCAGCGCCGAGAGGCTGTCCAGCTGGACTTTCGCTCCGCTCAGGCTGACGTCCGCCTTCACGCCGGATACGTTCCAGAAACGGCTCTCTTTTTTCACCAGGTTAGTGAAACGCCGCTCGATCAGCACATCAATGGTGACGCCCTGATTGTTCGGATTAATGGCGTAGTCATATACCCGGCCGACCGGAATCTTACGGAAGTAGACCAGCGAGCCGCTGGTTAACGAACCCAAATCCGCTGACTTGAGATGAATCATCAGCTCGCCGTTATTGATGTGGTACTTCGGCTGGGTATCGAGGGCGACAAAGTGATCCTCGGGCTCGCCCTGGCCGGGCATCATGCCGATATAGTTACCGCCCACCAGCGCATCCAGGCCGGACACGCCGGCAAGCGAGGCTTTCGGCGTCACCAGCCAGAACTGCGTCTCCTTGCGCAGCGCATCTTTCATATCGCCCTTGACGCTGGCGGAAACCTCAATTTTGCTCAGATCTTTACTCAGCGAGATGTTCTCCACCGTACCGACTTCTACCCCCTGATAGCGGATAGGCGTGCGGCCAGGAACGATACCGTTAGCGGACTGGAAGTCGATAACGATCGTCGTACCGCGATCCTGGTAGCTGGTCCATATCAGCCAGCCGGCAATCAGCAGCGCGATGACCGGCAGCAGCCAAAATGGCGAGATACGGCGTTTAGTTTTAATTTTGGCTTCAGTCGGCGAAGCGGGCGTTTCCTGACTCATGTGCGTCCCAAAGTAAGCGGCTGTCCAGCCATTCAACAGCAAGGATAGTTAATATTACCGCGGCGCCAAAATAGACCGCGGCGGGCCCCATCGTAAACGCGAGGAGCTGATCGCGGTTGATCAGCGACATGGTTAATGCGATGACAAAAAGATCCAACATAGACCAGCGGCCGATCCAGGTAATCAGCCGCAGTAGCAGGATGCGGGTACGTAATCCCTGTTCACACTTGAATTGTATGCTGACCAGCAGCGTAAACAATACAATTACTTTGGTGAATGGGACCAGAATACTGGCGATGAACACGACGCCGGCGATAGCGACGTTGCTGCTGGCCAGCGACATAATGCCGGAAAGGATGGTGTCATCCTGACGCGCGCCGTTGACGTAGATAATCGAGATCGGCAGCAGGTTGGCAGGCAGCAGGAAAACCATTGACGCAATCAGCGCAGCCCAGCTCTTTTGCAGGCTCTGGCGGCGTCTGTGGCGCAGGGGAGTGTGGCAGCGACGGCAGCGGCCGCGCGAATCGCGATGGCCGGTATAATGGCAGCCGAGGCAAACCTGCAGGTTTTCATCCGGCCGCAGCGCCGGGCGCTGGGGGTAAAAACGCTCCCAGAGCTCCTCAACGTTCATATGGATAAGCGTCAGGATACTGAGCAGGGTGAGGGAGATATAGGCGATAAGCCCGATGCCCGGCTGCAGGAAGGCGTAATCCTGCACCTTAATGGAGGCGACGCCGATGCCGACCAGGTAAATATCCAGCATCACCCACTCTTTGAGCCGCTCCAGCATCAGCAGTATCGGGCGCAGATTCATGCCCAGCACGTTGCCCAGCCACAGATAGGCGATTGAGACCACCAGCAGCACCGGCGCCACGACCGCGCAAAATAGCACCATCGCCGCCGTGAGCGGATCGCCCTGGCCGGTCATTTGCCAGATGCCCTGAAGGACGTTAGCGTCGATACGCACGCCCAGCAGATGCAAACGCAGCAGCGGTTCGCTCCAGGCAAAAGGCATCAGCAGCAGCATCGCGATTGCCATGCTGCCCAGCCGGGTAAGCGACCAGTCGCGGCCATCGCGCACTTTGGCGTTGCAGCGGGGACACCAGGCGCTTTGATTCTTTTTTAGGACCGGTAAACGAAACAGCAGGTCGCACTGCGGACAGCGCTGATAGTGAGCGTGCTCAACGGGGGCGCTGACCGAGTAGACGACCATTTTTTTTGCTGGCGTAATCCTGGGTGTTTTTAGTGGCATTTATAGCTTACAGAAATGAGTGTATCTCTCTATCTTAACTCAGGAATGAATTCATCTTGAGCATGAATGCATTTAAAGCTTATTTTATTAGGCTGTAAGTGTAAGGTAGTAAGACAACTAAGCGACCAAATAATGAACAAATCAGAATTCTACGCGGATTTGAACCGCGATTTTCAGGCGTTAATGGCAGGCGAAACCAGTTTTCTGGCGATGATTTCAAATACCAGCGCGCTGCTGTTCGAGCGGCTGACCGACGTGAACTGGGCCGGTTTCTATCTTCTGGAAGGTGACACGCTGGTGCTTGGCCCGTTCCAGGGCAAGCTGGCCTGCGTGCGGATTCCGGTCGGACGCGGCGTATGCGGGACTGCCGTCGCGCAGAATTGCGTGCAGCGGGTAGAGGATGTTCACGCGTTTGATGGGCACATCGCCTGTGACGCCGCCAGTAATTCGGAAATTGTCTTCCCGTTACGGGTGAACAATCAAACTATCGGCGTCCTGGATATCGATAGCACGGCGCATTCCCGCTTCACCGCTGAAGATGAGCAGGGACTGGCAGAACTGGTCGCGCATCTGGAAAAACTCATTTCTGCGACTGATTATCAAAAAATATTCACCCGCGTCGCAGGATAATCAACGGATAACGTAGCATTTACCGATGACGTCATTATAATGACGCCTGTTCATGCCTGCGGCTTGTTGGCTACGTCCGTTGTAATCAGGAAATTTCATGGAAAATCAACCTAAGTTGAATAGCAGTAAAGAAGTCATTGCGTTTCTGGCCGAACGTTTCCCTCAGTGTTTTAGCGCTGAAGGCGAAGCTCGCCCCCTGAAAGTCGGTATTTTTCAGGATCTCGTTGAGCGCGTTGGCGGAGAGATGAATCTCAGCAAAACCCAACTTCGCGCTGCTTTGCGTCTTTATACTTCGAGCTGGCGCTACCTGTACGGCGTTAAGCCTGGCGCAGTCCGCGTTGACCTTGACGGCAACCCGTGCGGCGAACTGGAAGAGCAGCACGTCGCTCATGCCCGTCAGCAGCTTGAAGAAGCAAAAGCCCGCGTCCAGGCGCAGCGCGAAGCGCAGCAGGCCAAAAAACGCGAAGCCGCTGCCGCAGCAGGCCAGCCGGAAGAGGGGGCACGTCGCGAGCGTAAACCGCGTCCTCAGCCTCAGGCGCGTCGTAAAGACGGCGCTGAGCAGCGTAAACCTCGCCCGGCAGCAGCAGCCAAAGCGCCGCGCGAAGAGCGTCATACCCCTGTATCAGATGTGTCTGTATTGACCGTTGGCCAGGCACTGAAGGTGAAAGCAGGCAATAATGCAATGGACGCCACCGTCCTGGAAATCACCAAAGATGGCGTTCGTGTACAGCTGACTTCTGGTATGTCAATGATTGTACGCGCAGAACACCTGGTGTTCTGAAACGGAGGCCGGGCCAGGCATGAACAAATTCTTTAAGCTCACCGCGTTGGCGGGCCTGCTGGTAATCGCAGGCCAGTCGTTCGCCGTGGACGATATCACCCGGATCGATCAAATCCCCGTGCTGAAAGAAGAGCCGCAGCACGCGACGGTGAGCGAGCGCGTCACATCGCGCTTTACCCGCTCTCACTACCGGCAGTTCGATCTTGATAATGCCTTTTCGGCAAAAATTTTCGATCGCTACCTGAACCTGCTCGACTACAGCCATAACGTGCTGTTAGCCAGCGACGTGGCCCAGTTTGCCGCGAAAAAGAATCAAATCGGCGATGAGCTGCGCAGCGGGAAGCTGGACGTTTTTTACGACCTGTATAACCTGGCGCAGAAGCGTCGATTTGAGCGTTATCAATATGCATTGAAAGTGCTGGAACGTCCGATGGACTTTACCGGCAATGACAACTTCAACCTTGACCGCAGCAAGTCTCCCTGGCCGAAAGATGAGGCCGAGCTGAATGCGCTGTGGGACGCCAAGGTGAAGTTTGATCAGCTCAGCCTCAAGCTGGCTGGCAAAGATGATAAAGAGATTCGCGAGACCCTAACCCGTCGCTACAAGTTTGCCATTCGCCGTCTGGCGCAAACCAATAGCGAAGACGTTTTCTCGCTGGCGATGACCGCCTTTGCGCGTGAAATCGACCCGCATACGAACTATCTCTCTCCGCGCAATACCGAACAGTTCAACACCGAAATGAGCCTGTCTCTCGAAGGTATCGGCGCGGTACTGCAGATGGATGACGACTACACGGTGATCAACTCACTGGTGGCCGGTGGTCCTGCGGCGAAGAGTAAATCCATCAGCGTGGGCGACCGTATCGTTGGCGTTGGCCAGCCGGGTAAAGGCATGGTTGATGTCATCGGCTGGCGTCTTGATGATGTCGTGGCGCTGATCAAAGGTCCCAAGGGCAGCAAGGTTCGTCTGGAAATTCTCCCGGCGGGTAAAGGCGCGAAAACGCGGATTGTGACCCTTACGCGCGAACGCATTCGTCTTGAAGACCGCGCGGTTAAGATGTCAGTCAAAACCGTCGGCAAAGAGAAGGTTGGCGTGCTGGATATTCCGGGTTTCTATGTTGGCCTGACGGACGACGTCAAGGTTCAGCTGCAGAAACTGGAGAAACAGAACGTTAGCAGCATCGTTATCGATCTGCGCAGCAACGGCGGCGGGGCGCTGACCGAAGCGGTTTCGCTTTCTGGCCTGTTTATTCCATCCGGCCCGGTTGTCCAGGTTCGCGATAATAACGGTAAGGTGCGTGAAGACAGCGATACCGACGGCGTGGTGTACTACAAAGGCCCGCTGGTGGTGCTGGTCGACCGTTTCAGCGCCTCGGCTTCTGAAATTTTCGCCGCCGCGATGCAGGATTATGGCCGCGCGCTGATCGTCGGTGAGCCGACCTTTGGCAAGGGGACCGTCCAGCAGTATCGTTCGCTGAACCGCATTTACGATCAGATGCTGCGCCCTGACTGGCCGGCGCTGGGGTCCGTACAGTACACCATCCAGAAATTCTACCGTATTAACGGCGGGAGTACTCAGCGCAAGGGTGTGACGCCGGACATCATGATGCCGACCGGAACCGAAGAGCGTGAAACCGGCGAGCAGTATGAAGATAACGCGCTGCCGTGGGATAGCGTCAATGCGGCAACCTTCGTGAAGTATGGTGACCTGACGCCGTTCGGACCCGAGCTGCTGAAGCGCCACGATGCGCGTATCGCCAAGGATCCTGAGTTCCAGTACATCATGAAGGACATTGCTCGCTATAACGCGATGAAAGACAAACGCAACATCGTCTCCCTGAATTACGCGCAGCGTGAAAAGGAGAATGAAGAAGATGATGCGATTCGTCTGGCCCGCGTTAACGATCGCCTGAAACGCGAAGGCAAGCCGCTACTGAAAAAACTGGAAGATCTGCCGAAGGATTACCAGGAGCCTGACCCGTATCTTGATGAAACGGTTCATATTGCGCTCGACCTGGCCCATGAGGAAAAGGATCGGCCTGCGGTAGAGCCTCCGGCCAGTAAATAATCCCCCAACGGGCACACTAAGTTGTGCCCGTTTTTCTTTCTCGCCTTTCCCAACGTTCATTGCCTGATTTCAACAAAATGTCAACGCTTTTGCCCAGCGTCAGCAATATGCTACAAAATGTAAAGTTGTGTCTTTCTCGTGACTTAGCGGGGCCTGATGGTTGAAAATTGGCGTTCTACCCATACCATGTGGGTAATCGCATAGTGCGTTTTGTTAAATCGAGGTTAAAAGAAAATTATGATGCGAATCGCGCTTTTCCTGCTGACCAACCTGGCAGTGATGGTGGTGTTCGGGCTGGTGCTGAGCCTGACGGGAATTCAGTCAAGCAGCATGACCGGGCTGCTGATCATGGCCCTGTTGTTTGGTTTCGGCGGCTCAATCGTTTCGCTGCTGATGTCGAAATGGATGGCGCTGAAATCGGTGGGTGGGGAAGTCATTGAGCAGCCGCGTAACGAAACCGAGCGCTGGCTGATGAATACCGTCGCGCAGCAGGCGCGCCAGGCGGGCATCGCTATGCCGCAGGTCGCTATCTACCATGCGCCGGATATTAACGCCTTCGCGACCGGCGCGCGCCGCGATGCGTCGCTGGTGGCGGTCAGTACCGGGCTGCTGCAGAACATGAGCCGTGATGAAGCGGAAGCGGTTATCGCCCATGAGATTAGCCACATCGCCAACGGTGATATGGTCACCATGACGCTGATCCAGGGGGTAGTGAACACCTTCGTTATCTTTATCTCGCGCGTTATCGCGCAGATTGCGGCGGGCTTCCTCGGCGGCAACCGCGATGAAGGTGAAAGCAGCAACGGCAACCCGCTGATCTACTTTGCGGTCGCCACGGTGCTGGAGCTGGTATTTGGTATTCTGGCCAGCATCATCACCATGTGGTTCTCCCGCTACCGCGAGTTCCATGCGGACGCCGGTTCAGCGAAGCTGGTAGGGCGTGAGAAAATGATCGCCGCGCTGCAGCGTCTGAAAACCAGCTATGAGCCGCAGGAGGCCAGCAGCATGATGGCGTTCTGCATTAACGGCAAAGCGAAATCCATGAGCGAGCTGTTTATGACTCACCCGCCGCTGGATAAACGTATTGAAGCCCTGCGCAGCGGCGAATACCTGAAATAACCGTCGCGCCTGGCCCTGAAAACAAAAATCCGCAACCTTCGGGCTGCGGATTTTTTTACGCCGGTTTTTGCGTTACAGCCTGACGCGCGGCTGCGTGACGCGTAGCCCGCTGACGGCGGCCGCGACGACGGCAAACGTTCCGGCCAGCAGAAGCGCGGTGTGGGTTCCGCTATTGCCCAGCAGGTTAAACAGCAGCGCCACCAGCGCGGCGCCAGTGCTCTGCCCAAGCAGGCGCGCGGTCCCCAGCATGCCGCTTGCGCCGCCGCTGCGATGAGCCGGCGCTGACGAGACGATGGTGTGATTGTTGGGGGACTGGAACAGGCCAAAGCCCGCGCCGCAGAGCGCCATTCGCCAGATAATATCCAGGTCCGACGGCGCGGAGGGCAGTAAAGCCAGGCCGAACAGGCCGCAGGCCATGATGATTAGACCCATCGCGCCCAGCAGCCCGGCGTGAACTTTCTCAATCAAATATCCCGCCAGCGGCGCCATGACCATAGTGGCCAGCGGCCACGGCGTCAGGAGCAGACCGGTTTCCACTTCGCTACGCCCCATCATTGACTGCAGGAAGAACGGCAGCGAAACCATCGCCAGCATCTGGGCGCAAAAAGAGCATATCGACGTACAAATTGACAGAGAGAATAGCGGAATGCGCAGCAGGTCAACCGGCAGCAGGGGGACCGGCATTTTGAGCTGGCGGCGGACAAAAAAGAACCCGACGACCAGCATGGCCATAACCTCCGCCGCAACCAGCGCGCCTGACTGGCCCTGAGCGAACCCGCCGAGGGCGGTAATCAGTAAGCCAAAAGTGAGGGCATTCATGATGGCGCTCGGCAGGTCGAAGCGGGTAACCTTGCTGCGGCCGGTGTTAGCTGGCAGATAGCGCATCGCGAGAAGCAGTGAAATAATCCCCAGCGGAACGTTAATCAGAAACAGCCATTGCCATGAAGCCATTGAGAGAATCGCGGCGGCGATGGTCGGCCCCGCCGCGGAGGAGACGGCCACCACGAAAGAGTTGATCCCCATCCCGCGGCCGAGAAAGCGCTGAGGATAAATCAGGCGAATCAGCGCGGTGTTAACGCTCATCAGCGCCGCGCCGCCGAGCCCCTGCGCCACGCGCGCCAGGGTCAGCATTTCCAGGCTTCTGGAGAGCGCGCAGGCCAGTGACGTGAAGGTAAAAAGCACCAGGCCGATTTTATAAATACGCCGGTAGCCGACCATATCGCCGAGGAAAGAGAGCGGCAGCAGCGCGATAACGATAGCAATTTGGTAGGCATTAACTATCCAGATTGAAGAGGCCGGGGATGCGTTTAAATCGCTGGCGATGGTCGGCAGGGCGACGTTGGCGATAGCGCCGTCCAGCACCGCCATCGCCAGGCCTAATACAATGGTCAGAATGGCGCCGTAACGCTGCGGTAAAGGCAGCCCATCGGAGATGTTTTTATCCATGTGAAGTCTGTATCTTATCGGGAACTATTAACTGGTTAATAATTTTAGCATTGATTATTCAGCGGCATGTCGCAGATTTGTAACGAATCGGCAGAAGAACGATTGCGGGTAACGGGATGCGAATTTATAATAAAAACCGGTTCTAATTTTTATAAAACAGTTGCGATGAGGTGATAAATGGCAGTTGCAGATTTGGATAAACAGCCAGATTCTGTCTCTTCGGTATTGAAGGTTTTTGGCATTCTGCAGGCGCTTGGCGAAGAGCGTGAAATTGGCATTACCGAACTGTCCCAGCGCGTCATGATGTCAAAAAGCACCGTTTATCGCTTTTTGCAGACCATGAAATCGCTGGGATACGTAGCTCAGGAAGGTGAGTCCGAGAAATATTCTCTGACCCTGAAACTCTTCGAACTTGGCGCGCGGGCTTTGCAGAACGTTGATTTGGTGCGCAGCGCTGATATTCAGATGCGCGAGCTTTCACGCCTGACGAAAGAGACCGTCCACCTGGGCGCCCTGGATGAAGACAGCATTGTTTACATCCACAAAATCGACTCAATGTACAATTTGCGCATGTATTCGCGCATCGGGCGTCGTAACCCGCTGTACAGCACCGCGATCGGTAAAGTGCTGCTGGCCTGGCGCGATCGTGCCGAGGTTGAGCAGATTCTGGAAGGGGTGGAGTACAAACGCAGCACCGACCGAACTATCACCAGCACCGAAGAGCTGCTGGCGGTTCTCGATAAGGTCCGCGAGCAGGGGTATGGCGAAGATAACGAAGAGCAGGAAGAGGGACTGCGCTGCATCGGGGTTCCGGTTTTCGACCGCTTCGGCGTGGTTATCGCGGGCCTGAGTATCTCTTTCCCGACGCTGCGTTTCTCGGAAGAGCGCCTGAACGAGTACGTGGCGATGCTGCACACGGCGGCGCGTAAAATTTCAGAACAGATGGGCTACAACGATTATCCGTTCTGACCTTGTGCGTAAATCGGGCTACAGCGTCTGTAGCCCGATCGTGACTAGCCGTTATCAACAACCGTGGCGCTTTTTCGCAGGATAGGGCAATCGGTAATGCCGATAATACCGCTGCTGGAATGAACATATTGTGCGGTACTGATGCCGCGAGCCGTGAGATATTTACACTGCAATCCCAGCCCCCCGGCATTCTCACTGCTGCCCATTAATACGCCGTAGCCGCTTAATAATACGCCAATCCACAAGATAGCCAGCACCACAATGGTACGAATGATCAATCGCATTGTTGCCTCATTATTTGTATTATCCTTGCGTCCATTCTGGCATGAACATCGTTTGAAACAAGTCTATGATTCCTAAACTTGCCTTTCGTATTACAGTTAGCCGCGGTTTAAGAAGGTCATGTTATCCTGGCGACATCTGGTACTGATGCGGAGTGTGGAGTGAAAAAATTACGCTGGGTTTTGCTGATAGTCATCATCGCAGGTTGTTTACTGCTATGGACTCAGATGCTTAACGTAATGTGCGATCAGGATGTACAGTTCTTCAGCGGCATCTGCACTATCAATAAATTTATTCCCTGGTAAGACATTTTTAATATGACTGATTTTCTTCTGCCGCGCGGGTGGTAGAATAAACGCCTTCTCTTTGAGGTGGTGAAATGAGTGAGTTACTAAATCCTGGGATTGTAAGCCTGGCATCCGTGGCGCTTTCAGTTGTGCTGTTGCTTGTCGGCCTGTTGTTATGGTTTTTTGTTAATCGCGCCAGCTCGCGCGCTAATGAGCAGATAGCGCTGCTGCAGGCGCTGCTGGATCAGCAAAAGCGGCAAAACGCGCTGCTGCGCCGTCTCTGCGAGGCCAATGAGCCAGAGAAGGAGAGTGCCGCAGAACCTTCCATCGCCGAGAAGGGGAAAGGCGACGACGACTTCATTCGTCTGGTCGCAGAGCGCTAATCTGATTGTCAGGTGTACATCGTGACGGTGTGCGCCTGTATCTCCCCCGGTGTATAACGTATCCTTATCGATAAATTCTCTTCCGAACGTAAACCTGCCCACCGGCAAGCGGAGGCGGCGCGTTTATGCTCTCTTTAATTAGTTTGTTTAATTCATCAAATAAAAGAACAGGAAAGACCTGACTGTCATCAGGCGTTCATTATTGCGATGAAGTATAGACAATATTTTAAGTACTTCAATTAACGCGCTTCGATATTATGCCATGGGCCTGTAAAGCAATTTTTCAACTATCGATATGAGCTTTTAAATGCATCTTTATGCAATGCTTTCTGACTCCCCCTAAAATTGGCAGCTTGGCTCTACGCGGGGCCCGGCAAGCTGAAGTCATTGAGCAATGGCGGATAAACTCCCAGGCAGGGGGCCGTCTCAGCGGCGCCAGCGCGGAGGGAGAAGGATAAGCCAGAGGAAGCAAAGTCGCATAAATGTGCAGGTGATCAAATGATTCCCTTATAATTTGTGCGAGCGATCGAGAGCCGTCTAAAAATGGCTTGCCATTATTTACGTAGTATGTGATAACACGTTTCGGGTTAAACGAGGTACAGTTCTGTTTATGTGTGGCATTTTCAGTAAAGAAGTCCTGAGTAAACACGTTGTCGTTGAATACCGCTTCTCTGCCGAACCTTATATTAGTGCCTCATGCAGTCATGTGTCAGTTTTATCTATGTAAGTGCCCCACGGGCGAAGAAAACAGTCTAAGGAATTTTGCAAATGGCAAAGATTAAAGGTCAAGTTAAGTGGTTCAACGAGTCTAAAGGTTTTGGCTTCATTACTCCGGCTGATGGCAGCAAAGATGTGTTCGTACACTTCTCCGCTATCCAGGGTAACGGCTTCAAAACTCTGGCTGAAGGCCAGAACGTTGAGTTCGAAATTCAGGACGGCCAGAAAGGTCCAGCTGCAGTTAACGTAACTGCTATCTGATTTAGACCACTGAATCTTGTAAGAAAGCCTCGCAGCCGCGGGGCTTTTTAGTCTTTATTGCAAATCATGTCATTTTTCCTCCCTCTGTTGCGCTTTGTTGCAAAACAACATCCTTATTAGCACTGTTTAGCAACCTGTTTTGTATATATCTGTTAAATCAGGTGGTTGCAAAATAATGATGGAGCTAAGGTGCAAAAGAACAAACTTAAGTCAGCCGCCAACTTTACCCCTCTGCGGTTTGGGTTGTTATGCGTGGCCATTCTTTGCTGTATGGGTCTGCTGCTGGCCCGGGTAGGCTGGCTGCAAATTGTCTCTCCCGACAATTTGGTTAAACAAGAAGATATGCGCTCCTTGCGCGAAGAGCCTATCGACGTGCAGCGCGGCATGATTAGCGATCGCGAGGGCCGCCCGCTGGCGGTTAGCGTGCCGGTGAGCGCCATCTGGATCGATCCGCAAACAACTCTCGCAAAAGGCGGCGTCGGATATGGCCCGCGCTGGCAGGCGATGGCGCAAGCTTTACACCTCAACCTTAGCGAGCTTGCCCATCGCGTGCAGGCGCATCCTCATGCGCGTTTTCTCTATCTGGCGCGCCAGATAAACCCGGAGCAGGCGGAGTGGATCGACAAGCTGCACCTGCCGGGGATTAATCTGCGCGATGAGTCGCGTCGTTTTTATCCCGCGGGGCACGTTGCGGCTAATCTGCTGGGCTTTACCAATATCGATAATCAAGGAATCGAGGGGGTAGAGAAAAGCTTTAATGCCCAGCTAACCGGTCAGCCCGGGCGTCGCCTGGTGCGCAAAGACCGGCACGGCAACGTCATCGAAAATATCACCGAAGTCCCGGCGGTCCCGGCCCACAATTTGCAGCTCAGTATCGATGAGCGTCTGCAAACGGTGACCGAGGACGCGCTGGATAACGCCGTGCGCTGGAACAAAGCGGAATCAGGGGCGGCGGTATTAATTAAAATTGATACCGGGGAAATCCTGTCGATGGCCAGCTACCCCGATTTCAACCCTAACAATCGCGATGACGCGAAGCTGGATGATTTCCGCAATCGCGCGATTAGCGATACTTTCGAGCCGGGGTCGACGGTTAAGCCGCTGGTGCTGATGACCGCGCTCCAGCAGGGCATTGTTCAGCCGGATAGCGTGGTGGATACCCATCCGTTTACCCTCGACGGTCATCGTATTCGCGACGTCGGTTACTACCCTGAGCTGTCCCTCACCGGCATTCTGCAAAAATCCAGCGATACCGGCGTTTCACATTTGTCGCTGGCCATGCCGATTCAACATCTTATCGATACCTATAAAGCGTTCGGTTTCGGCGACTCTACCGGTCTGGGATTAACCGGTGAAAGCGCCGGGCTGATGCCGCAGCGTCGCTACTGGGGACAGCTGGACCGGGCGACATTCGCCTTCGGCTACGGCCTGATGGTTACGCCGCTCCAGCTGGCGCACGTTTACGCAACTATTGGCAGCTACGGTATTGAGCGTCCGCTATCGATCACGCGTATCGATCCGCCGGTCATGGGCACCCGAGTGATGCCGGAGCAGATTGTGCATGAAGTCGAACATATGATGGAGAGCGTTGCCTTGCCGGGCGGCGGGGGCACAAAAGCGGCGGTGCGCGACTATCGGGTGGCGGTAAAAACCGGTACCGCCAAGAAAATTGGCCCTGACGGGAAATATATCGACAAATACGTGGCCTACACCGCAGGGGTGGCGCCCGCCAGTAACCCAAAATTTGCGCTGGTAGTGGTGATGAACGACCCCAGCAACGGTTCGTATTACGGTGGGGCAGTGTCGGCGCCGGTATTCAGCCAGATCATGGGCGATGTCCTGCGCCTGGAAAACGTGATGCCAGATGGGATGCCGCAGGGTTCTGAAAACCTGATCGTCATGCATCATGACGGCGTGCTGCCGCCTGCGCTGTAACGGTGGCCTGGAGGGGCGAATAGCGCTACACTTTCGCCCTTTCAGCACACCGGAGTTGCCATGTCTTACAGTTGCCCACTTTGCCACGCGCCGCTTGAGCGCCGCGATAATAGCTTTATCTGCCCGCAGCGGCATCAGTTCGATCTGGCGAAGGAAGGGTACGTCAATTTACTGCCGGTGCAGTTTAAGCGCTCCCGCGATCCGGGCGACAGCGCTGAAATGATGCAGGCCCGGCGGGCGTTTCTCGATGCGGGTCATTATCAGCCGCTTCGCGACGCGATCTGCGCTTATCTGCACACCTTCGCGCCGACCGATTTACTGGACATCGGCTGCGGGGAAGGCTACTACACCCACGCTTTTGCCGCCATCGCCAGCCGCAGCTGGGGTCTGGACGTGTCGAAATCCGCTATCCGCGCGGCGGCAAAACGGTACCCGCAGGTCAACTTTTGCGTCGCCTCCAGCCAGCGTTTACCGTTTGAGGATGCAAGCCTGGATGCGATAGTACGTATTTACGCCCCCTGCAATGCCGTTGAGCTGGCGCGCGTTGTCCGCCCCGGCGGCTGGGTCATCACCGCGACGCCGGGGCCTCGTCACCTGATGGAGCTGAAAGGGTTGATATACGACGAAGTGCGTTTGCACGAGCAGAACGCGGAAGAGATGGCAGGGTTTACGCTACGTCACCAGCAGCAGCTGGCCTATCCGATGCAGCTTAACGGCAGCGAGGCGGAAGCTTTACTGCAAATGACGCCGTTTGCGTGGCGGGCTAAGCCGCCGGTTCGGGAAGCGCTGCGTCAACAGGTGGGATTTGACTGCCAGACCGATTTTGCCATTCACTGCTGGCAGCGCGACGCCTGAGGATCAGCCGGCGAAATGGCTCCAGAGGATCTGGGCGCCGATGCCAATCAGCACGATACCGCCGAGGATTTCCGCCCGTTTGCCGAGCAGCGGGCCGATAAAACGTCCCACCATCATACCGAGCGTCGACATTATCAGCGTGGCGCAGCCGATAGCCAGCGCGGTGGCGATAATGTTGACCTGCAGAAACGCCAGGCCAACGCCGACGGCCATGGCGTCAAGGCTGGTAGCGAATGCGGTGGTCACCAGCAGCCAGAAACCGTGGCGTCGCGGAGTTTCGCAGTCGTCGTCGTTGCCGCCGCGAAACCCTTCGATAACCATTCGACCGCCGAGAAACACCAGCAGCACAAAGGCAATCCAGTGGTTCCACTCGAGAACAAACTGGCTGGCAAGCATCCCCATTCCCCAACCGACCAGCGGCGTGAGCGTTTCGATAGCGCCAAAGATAAGACCCGTGCGCAGGGCTTCAGAAAATTTAGGTTTATGGAGAGTGGCGCCTTTGCCAATAGAGGCCGCGAAGGCGTCCATGGACATGCCGAAGGCAAGAAGAATTGTAGCGGATACATTCATGAGAGCGTCCTGACCGGGGATAATCCATATGACACATCGCCGCCCCCAGTAAAAATACGCAGCCCATCCTGAAGATGAGGCGCCGCGTACAGCAGCGATGCGTCTATGGTCTCGCCTGATTGAAGACGTTCTTCTTCAACCCGTACGTGCCACGTTTTGCAACGAGTATGTTGACACGTACATTTTCTGGCAGGCAGAAAATTGGCTACTCCCCAACGACGGGCGCAACCTTAACATAATTTTAGAATATAAAACAATAACAGAGTCAGGTTATTTTGCTAACCAAATGATAACGATTTTCATTTAAATTTAGAAGTGAATAATTCGTTAATAAATATCGGCGAATTAAACGAATGGAATATAGCCGCGGCTATATTCCATTCGCCGGGGAATGACAAAATATAGCGCAGGCTATATTTGTAACTCATTGAGTTGAAATGAGAAGTTTGTATATTTTTTCCAGGTCGTCGATATTTTGTACGCGAATTAGCAGGCGACGCTGCTCTAATTGCATAACCAGCACGCCATCTTCCGATAAATTCATCTCTTTAATACGCTTATATTCGATCCAGATATTGGCGAAAAAAAAGCCTTCTTTTTTGAAGATGATTTTGGGTGAACGGATCCAGAAAAGATATAACCCCATCAAGGCCAGGGCAGATAATAGCCAGGTGGTGATAAGTTCGCCCTGGCTGGCAATATTGTTATAAATCAGGATAGCAATGAGGCCGACGAAGATAATGCCATCGACGCGATTGCGGCGGAGCAGGGGGATAGCCAGCAAAACGGGGCCATTGCGGCGCGGCATGATGAACTGATCGTAAATCGCAAACGCGAGCAGAACGAGAATAAACAGGATTAACACCAGGTCCGTGATTGTCATCCATCCTCCAAATAAAAAAGCCGGGGGCAAGCCCCCGGCGCACAGCGTGTAGATTACTGGCCCAGCAGGCCGACAGCGTAGCCCGCGATACCGATGACGAAGAAGCCAACGATGATCCACAGGGCGTTAACTTTCTTGCGCAGCAGCCACATACAGGCGAAGGTCAGCAGCAGCGGCACCAGGCCCGGCATCAGCTGGTCAAGGATAGTCTGCACGGTGGTCACGCGCGTCTGGCCATCCTGACCGGTGATGGTGGAAACCACCAGCGGGATGTTCACGTGCGTCCACTTGTTAACCAATGCCCCCATGACAAACAGGCCGAGAATTGACGCCCCCTCGGTCAGTTTCTGCAGGAAGCCGCCGCCCATATCTTTAACGATATCGATACCTTTACGGTAACCGTACGCTACGCCGTAATAACGGGTCAGCAGACGCACCGCGTTAAACAGGATAAAGAACAGCAGAGGCCCGAGCAGACTGCCGCTCATGGCGATACCTGCGCCCAGCGCGGCGAACACCGGACGAACGGTACCCCAGAAGATAGGGTCGCCCACGCCGGCCAGCGGGCCCATCAGACCAACTTTGATACCGTTGATAGCACCATCGTCGATCTCTGCGCCGTTAGCACGCTGCTCTTCCATCGCCAGCGTTACGCCGAGAACCGGCGCCGCAACGTAGGGATGGGTGTTAAAGAACTCAAGGTGACGTTTAATCGCCTGTTTACGCGCATCGTTGTTCTCCGGATACAGGCGACGAATAGCCGGCACCATGGAGAAGCAGAAGCCCAGCGCCTGCATACGTTCGAAGTTCCATGAACCCTGGAACAGGTTAGAACGAATGAACACGCCACGAATATCACTCTGAGTCAGTTTTTTCTCGGTGGTATTTTTAGTCATATCAACCATTTCGCTCACCTGTTAGTCCAGTTCGTTGTCGAGATCGTTATTACCAGCAGCCTGCACAGGCGCACCCGCTACGCGGTTGTATTTCGGGCTCAGCTGGATGTAGAGCACCGCCATCACGGTACCAATTACACCCAGAGCAACCAGGTTGAAATCGGTGAACGCGGCGGTCACAAAGCCCAGGTAGAAGAACGGCATCAGGTAGCCTGCGCGCATCATGTTGATGACCATCGCGTAACCGACGACCACGATCATGCCGCCCGCGATGTTCAGACCGCCGGTAACCACTTCTGGAATGGCGTTCAGCATACCCTGTACTTCGCTGGTGCCGACGGAAATCGCCACGATAACGGCAGGGATAGCGATACGCATGGCCTGCAGGAACAGCGATGAAACGTGCAGCCAGGATATGGCCGTCAGGTTTCCATTCTCCGCGGCCTTATCCGCCGCGTGCTGGAAGGCAACGGTGATGGTACGGACGATAATGGTCAAAACCTGGCCTGCCGCTGCCAGCGGGATTGCCAGCGCGATACCGGCACCGATGCTTTGATGGCCGGCGATAACCAGAACGGTAGAGATGATGGAAGCAAGGGCGGCATCCGGCGCAACGGCCGCACCGATGTTCATCCAGCCCAGGGCGATCATTTCCAGGGTACCACCGATAATAATACCGGTTTTCATATCCCCGAGAACGGCGCCAATCAGCGTACAGGCCACCAGAGGACGGTGGAACTGAAATTCATCAAGTACCGACTCCATACCCGCAATACACGCGACGATGAACACCAGCACAATCTGAAGAAAGGTAATCTCCATTGTACTTCTCCTGTTGATTAAGTCTTAAGTTGAAAATTGCGTTGCGATCCGCGGGGTGACTTATTTCACCTTGGCGATCAGATCCATCATTTTCAGTTTCTGGTCGGTGGAAACTTTGCGGGCCTCCAGTTCGATACCGCGGGCATTCAGCTTTTTGAACGCTTCGATATCTTTCTCATCGACCGAAATGGCGTTGTTCACCTGCGTTTTACCCTGGCGGAAAGCCATGCCACCGATGTTGACGCTGGTGATTTTCACACCGCCTTCAACCACGCGTTCAACGTCCGTTGGGTTAGTGAACAGCAGCATAATGCGCTCGCCTGCGTATTTGGGGTTGTTATAGACGCGGATCATTTTCGCGACGTCTACAACGTGGGCGGTAACGCCCGGAGGAGCAACCTGAGTCAGCAGCGTTTTACGTACGGTATCCGCCGCAACTTCGTCGCTGACGACGATAATGCGGGAAACGTTGGTTTCTTTAGTCCAGCGAGTGGCGACCTGGCCGTGGATTAAACGGTCATCGATACGCGCAAGTCCGATAACCATGTAGTCGTTTGGACCCATTGGCTTCAATGGCGCAGCCGCTTTCGGTGCAGCAGCCTGAACCGGAGCAGGGGCGGCCTTTTCCACCGGCTTCGCTTTCAGCGCCTTAACGCCTTCGCGACCGGTTTCTACCGCCAGGGCAACCAGCTCATCGAACGACGGGTTGTCGTCACGCGCCATCAGCGTTTCGACCAGCATCGGAATATTAACGCCCGCGATGACTTCATAATGTTCTTTATCGACGACAATGCGGCTGGCCGCGTTAAACGGGCTGCCTCCCCATGTATCGACGAGAAATAACACGCCTTTTGCTGTATCCAGCTTTGCCAACTGAGCGTTGTACTTTTCGATTAACGTTTCTGCGTTTTCGCCAGGGACGAAATCAATCCAGCCTACGTTTTCCTGTTCGCCCAGCAGCATTTCTGCCGTTTTTAACAGCTGTTCTGCAGCCCAACCATGTGTGCCTATTACAATAGCAATCGTCACTTGCTACCTCCTTTATAATCGTGAATGCATCATCTGTTCTGATACATCCTGAATCACTCTTGCGAACAAAATCGATTCAGTAAGGGTGTAAGATATAAAGTAATTACTACAGCGAATTATTTTAGACAGTGAAAAAATAATTAATGTGATGAAGCTCCGCTAATTATGCATCTGTTGGTAATTATTTTGCAGCGCAAAAAATAGTCTTAGCTATTGCAAAGACAGGTAAATTTTTTCCAATTATGCTCTATATTTTGCTATGTTTACGTTCCGTTTAATTACTCAGGAGTATAGGGCATAGCCCGCTATATGGACCGTCACCGACGTCTTTTCACCTTCCGGCACGCGTTTGCCGCCGCCACCTGCTACGTCTTTTCACCAGCAACAAGTGTCTCGTCTGTGCATGACACAGCGATGACTACGCCTGTCGTTAACTGGAGCTGCTCATGGAATTCTTAATGGATCCCTCTATTTGGGCCGGTTTGCTGACGCTTGTCGTCCTTGAAATCGTACTGGGTATCGACAACCTGGTGTTTATCGCCATCCTTGCCGACAAGCTGCCGCCAAAGCAGCGGGACAAGGCGCGCCTGATCGGCCTCTCGCTGGCGCTGTTTATGCGCCTGGGTCTGCTGTCGGTTATTTCGTGGATGGTGACCCTGACGAAACCGCTTTTCAGCGTTGCCGATTTCTCGTTTTCCGGACGCGACCTGATCATGCTGCTCGGGGGGATATTCCTGCTGTTTAAGGCGACCACCGAACTGCATGAACGGCTGGAGAACCGCCAGCATGACTCCGGTCATGGTAAAGGCTATGCCAGCTTCTGGGTGGTGGTACTACAAATCGTGGTACTGGACGCCGTGTTCTCGCTGGACGCCGTGATTACCGCGGTCGGGATGGTTAACCACCTGCCGGTGATGATGGCGGCGGTGGTGATCGCGATGGCGGTGATGCTGCTGGCTTCGAAGCCGTTGACTAATTTTGTCAACCAGCATCCGACGGTGGTAGTGCTCTGTCTGAGCTTCCTGCTGATGATCGGCCTGAGCCTGGTGGCTGAAGGTTTTGGTTTCCATATACCGAAAGGTTACCTGTACGCCGCGATTGGCTTCTCGATAACCATCGAGTTCTTTAACCAGATTGCGCGCCGTAACTTTATTCGTCATCAATCGACCCTGCCTCTACGCGCGCGCACTGCCGATGCGATCCTCCGTCTGATGGGCGGGCGTAAGCAAAGCGCCGCGGCGCATGATAGCGATAGCGCGTCGGTCGTGCCGATCCCCGAAGGCGCGTTTGCGGAAGAAGAACGCTATATGATTAACGGCGTGCTGACCCTGGCCCAGCGTTCGTTGCGCAGCATTATGACCCCGCGCGGGGAAATTAGCTGGGTAAACGCCGAGCAAAGCGAAGAGGAAATTCGCCGTCAGCTGCTCTCTTCACCGCACAGCCTGTTCCCGGTCTGCCGCGGCGAGCTGGATGAAATCATCGGTATCGTGCGGGCGAAAGAGATGCTGGTGGCGCTGGAAGCGGGTGACAATGTTGCCGCTCTGGCTTCCGCCTCGCCGGCGATTGTGGTCCCGGAAACGCTGGACCCGATCAATCTGCTGGGCGTGCTGCGCCGCGCCCGCGGTAGCTTTGTCATCGTGACTAACGAGTTTGGCGTCGTACAGGGGCTGGTTACGCCGCTGGACGTACTGGAGGCGATTGCCGGCGAGTTCCCGGATGCTGACGAAACGCCGGAAATTGTCATCGACGGCGACGGCTGGCTGGTGAAAGGTTCAACCGACGTGCATGCGTTGCAGCAGGCGTTGGGGGTAGACGATCTGGTCGATGAGGACGAAGATATTGCCACGGTTGCCGGCCTGGTGATTGCCGTCAACGGCCATATTCCGCGTCCGGGCGACGTGCTTGAACTGGCACCTCTGCAGTTCACGATTGTTGAAGCCAACGATTATCGCGTCGATCTGGTACGCGTCGTCAAGCTGCGACAGTATAACGACGAAGAAGAGTAACGGCTGATGCCCGTCGGCCCTCGGGCCGCCGGGCATTTTTAAGCGTTCAGCTCCCGACGCTTTTCCGCCGCCAGCCACTGCGGAAAGTCCTCTACCGGCATCGGCCGGGCGTAGTAAAATCCCTGCAATAAATCGACGCCGTTGCCGCGCAGATACTCTTCCTGATCCCGGGTCTCTACGCCTTCCGCGACCGTCACAATCTTCAGCCGATGGGCGAGAGCAATGATCATGTCGGTCACCGTTGCGTTGACGCTATCAATCCCAATTGCGCTGGTGAAGGATTTATCGATCTTCAATACATCAGGACGCAGCTTTTCCAGCCAGGAAAGGGAGCTGTTGCCGGTGCCGAAATCATCGATAGCCAGCTGCACCCCTTTGAAATGCAGATGCTCGGCCATATGGTGGTCGCCATCCTGAAGCACGTCGCGTTCGGTGAGCTCCACCACCAGCTGCTGTACCGGATGGGCGCTGAACCAGTAGTGATGCAGATCGCGCAGCAGTTCGCCGTTGGCGAAATGGCGGGCGGCGACGTTGATGCTGATGTGAAAATGTTTGTCCTGCGGAAAAAGGGCTAATTTGTGGGCCGTCTGGGAGATGACATAGCGGGTGAGGGGAACGATCAGATTATAACCTTCGGCTATGGGGATAAATACCTCCGGCGAAATAGCGCCTCTGCGTGGATTATTCCACCGCAGCAGTATCTCCACGCCGCAGCACTGACGGGTGCGCAAGTCCTGCAGGGGCTGGCACCAAAGCGTGAACTCGTGGGCGGCAATACCGAGATTAATTTCCCGGGAAAAGCTCATTCTTCCCGCGGTCGCCAGCCAGGCGATGCCGGTCATTAACAGGCTGATTATCAGCGCCAGCGGCAGTTCGGCCGGTAGCTCATTGAGGGCGACCGCTGAGGCGCCCGGCCCGCTGACGTTAATGGTGAAGGGAAACTGCGTCGACGACTGGCGGTAGATGATTTGCTCGCCCGGCAAGGATTCCTGTTTAATCAACCCGGAACCGCTAATAAAGCTTTTATCGCCAATGCTGAGGCCAATTCCGGTAATTAATGGCGATTTTGCGTTAAAAATTAACTCGCCCAGCAGCTCGATATTGATCACCAGCAGCACGCCGTCGGCGCCGCTAAGCGAAGCGGGATACCACTGGATAAGCACCGGCGTCCCTTTAAGCAGCGATGCGTCGTAGCTGAAGGTGAGCAGGGCGTGATTGGCGGGGAGCGCCGGCTGTAACTGGTGAACCGGAATATTTCGTTGGCCAAAAATACTCGAGCAATAGAGCAGGTCAGACTGGACCAGCGCGATGGAACGTACCGTTTGCAGCGATGCCGCCAGCTTACGTAACGTGAGGTGGACGTCCTGACAGGGATGGTTCACAAGTTGCAGCAGCGTGGCGTGCTGGGCCGCCAGGGGCCGCAGAATATTATCCATCGCGGCCACCATTTTATTGGTGCTGAGCTGGACGCGCTGCTGATTTAAGCTACGCTGCGAAATAAATCGTATCACTAATGTTGTCGTCAGGGTCAGTAGCGCGACCAGCAAGCAAACCAGGATACGTTTCCTGCGGTAGGTTGTGATAACTTTTTGTGCAGTCTGCATGCGCGACGCCCTGTCGGCTAAAAGTGTTAATGAGAGTAACAGCCGTTATAGAGCAAGTGTAGTGGGCGCAGATAATAATATAGCGTGGAAAAAGAAGAATGCGCCCGGGGGCGCATTCTGTAGGACACGGATTAGTCGCACTGAACTTTAATCGCCAGGCCGCCGCGCGACGTTTCCCGGTATTTGGCGTTCATGTCTTTACCGGTCTCGTACATGGTCTCAATGACTTTATCGAGCGAGACGCGCGGCTCGCTGGTGCGGCGCATGGCCATCCGGCTGGCGTTGATCGCTTTGACGGAGGCAATGGCGTTACGTTCGATGCACGGCACCTGTACCTGGCCGGCCACCGGGTCGCAGGTGAGGCCAAGGTTGTGCTCCATGCCGATTTCCGCCGCCACGCAGACCTGCTCGGGGCTGGCGCCAAGGATTTCCGCCAGGCCCGCAGCGGCCATCGAGCAGGCCACGCCCACTTCGCCCTGACAGCCCACCTCCGCGCCGGAAATGGACGCGTTCATTTTATACAGCGTGCCGATAGCCCCTGACGCCAGGAAGTAACGAATATAGATATCCGGGCTGACGGACTCGATAAAGTGGTCGTAGTAAGCCAGCACCGCCGGTACGATGCCGCAGGCGCCGTTCGTCGGTGCCGTCACCACGCGGCCACCGGCGGCGTTTTCTTCGTTGACCGCCAGCGCGAACATGTTGACCCAGTCCACCACGTTCATCGGATCGTGGGAGAGTTTATCGCTGGCAACCAGCATCCGCCGCAGCGCCGAGGCGCGACGAGGCACGCGCAGCGGGCCGGGCAGAACGCCTTCGGTATTCATTCCGCGATCGATACAGGCGCGCATGGTCTGCCAGATATTGGCAAAATAGTCTTCAATCTCTTTTTTGCTGTGCAGCGCCAGCTCATTCTGCATCACCATGCCGGAGAGCGACATGCCGGTCTCTTTGCAGTAGCCCAGCATTTCCTGAGCGGATTTAAACGGATAGGGTACGGTGAGTTCGCTGGCGCTCTCTTTGCCGAAATGCTCTTCATCGACGATAAAACCGCCGCCGATGGAGTAATAGGTTTTGCTGTAGATTTCTTTCTCGCCAGCCCAGGCATGAATGGTCATGCCGTTTTCATGCAGCGGCAGGTTGTCGCTGCGAAAACGCATGCCGTCATTCTGCGGGAAATCGACTTCATGCTGCCCCTGGGCCAGCAGCAGGCGACCGCGCGTTTCAACGTCGCGGATAAATGCCGGTATCGCGTCAATATCGACCGTATCGGGCTGATTGCCCGCCAGTCCCATAATAATGGCGATATCCGTATGGTGGCCTTTGCCGGTTAATGACAGTGAGCCGTAGACGTCAACCGCCACGCGCGTCACTTCATTAAGCAATCCCTTTTCGACCAGGTCATCGACGAACTGTTTACCGGCCTTCATCGGCCCTACAGTATGGGAAGATGAGGGGCCGATCCCCACCTTGAACATGTCGAATATACTAATCACGCTAACACTCCTGACAGGGTTGTCGCGGGTGCGACAACGATGTAATCACTGCGCATAGTGTAAGAGGGAACCGGGTCATCAGCTTATCTATTCACATGAATTAAACTAATGCATAACCCCGGATTTACTAATGCTGAGAACGCCGTCTCAGTTTGAGTATAGCTAAGGACGGGCGCCTATCTGTAGCGCCAGCTCGCGAATAATGCCGGCGGTCATTCCCCAGACAAAATAATGCTGGTACCAGGAGAGCCAGACGCGATGCGAATTGCCGCGGCGATGGATATCCAGCGGATGGTAGCGCCCCAGGCGCAGCGCTTCGGCCAGCGGCATTTCGAAGACCGCGGCCACTTCATCCTGGCTGGCGTGATAGTGCAAATTGGGGGGGATAATCCCTACCACCGGAGTAACCTGAAAGCCGGTCACGCTATCGACCGGCGGCAGAACGCCAATCACCTCAACCGACTCCGGCGGGATCGCCACCTCTTCCTGCGCTTCACGCAGCGCGGCGGCGATTAGCGTTGCATCGCTGTTATCTACCGCGCCGCCGGGGAAGGCCACCTGACCCGCATGCTTGCGCATCAGCGGCGAACGCTGGGTCAGCAGCAGCCCCGGCTGCGGGCGGCGAACTATCGGTACCAGCACCGCGGCCTGGCGCTGGTTGAGCGCGTGGCGCGTGGGCTGCGGACGCAGAAGCTGAAAACGTGAGAGGAAATCGTCAAGTTCGAGGGCGCTGTCCGCCATGTTCTAGCTCTCCAGTTGATGCAGGATACGATTAACTTTATCAAAAGTTTCCTGATATTCCGCTGCCTCTTCGCTATCGGCCACAATTCCGCCGCCGGCGGAGCAGTAGAGGTGTCCCTGCCAGGCCGTCAGCGTACGGATAGTGATACTGGTATCCATGTTGCCGCAGAAGCTGAGATAGCCGATGCTGCCGCACCACGCGTTGCGCCGCTGCGGTTCCAGTTCATCGATGATCTCCATCGCTCTGACCTTCGGCGCGCCGGTGATTGAGCCGCCGGGAAAGGCCGCGCGCAGCAGGTCGGCGGCGTGCAGATGAGCGGGCAGCCTGGCGGTGACGGTGCTCACCAGATGATGCACGGCGGGGAAGGGCTCCACCACAAACAGCTCAGGAACGCGAACGCTACCGGGTACCGCAACCCGGCCAATATCGTTACGCATTAAATCGACGATCATCAGATTTTCGGCGCGGTCTTTTGGCGAGTTCGCCAGCTTTTGCGCCTGCAGCGCGTCCTGCTCAGGGTCGGCCAGCCTGGGTAATGTCCCCTTGATGGGGCGGGTCTGAATTTCGCCTTGCCGGAGCTGAATAAAACGCTCGGGCGACAGGCTTAATACGGCCCCTTCATCCAGGCGAATAAAGGCGCTGAACGGCGCGCGATTGGCGCGGTTAAGCTGACGGAAGGCCTGCCACTCATCCCCGCGATAGCTCGCCGTAAACCGCTGCGCCAGGTTGACCTGATAGCAGTCGCCGCTGTGCAGATAAGCCTGAATCTGGCGGAACTTCTCGCCATACTCCTCGCGGCTCATATTCGCGCGCCACGCTGAGGTCAGGGTAAAGGTTGCAGCGACAGGCGCTGTCTGTGCTTCCAGCCACGCCAGGCGCGCCTGCGGATCGTCATAGCTGAATAACGACACCTCCCGGCGATGATGATCGACGATTAACGCCCAGTCATAAATACCTACCGCCATATCCGGCAGTTCGATATCCGCGTCGGCCCGCGCCGGCAGATGTTCAAAACGACGACCCAAATCGTAGCCGAACAGTCCCAGCGCGCCGCCGAGAAACGGCAGATGCGGATGAGGCTGCGGCTGCAGGTTACAGTGCGCCAGCTGCTGATGCACCAGCGTAAGCGGATCGGCGGCGGAGGTTGAGACGGTTTCCCCTTCGCGTAGGGTGGTTAGTTGACCGTGAGTCACCAGCGTGGCGCGCGGCTGGGCGACAATGATGTCAAAACGGTTATGCGCATGTTCGGCAAAACCGGAATGCAGCAGCATCGCCCAGGGCTGGGAACTCAACGGGCTAAAATAGTATTCAGCGGCATCCGGACGCCAGGGCAGGGAAATCATTGCGGGGGACAACATCGTCTTCTTCAATCCTGATCGTTACCGTCCGCTGGTATACGCGCGGACGGCGTGAAATAATTACGCCCCACAATGTAGCAGGAGTCAGTCATGTTTGCAGGTTTACCTTCGCTGAGCCACGAGCAGCAGCAAAAAGCAGTGGAACGAATTCAGGAGCTGATGTCGCAGGGCATGAGCAGCGGCCAGGCGATTGCTTTAGTGGCGGATGAACTGCGCGCCTCGCATACCGGGGATCGGATTGTGGCGCGCTTTGAGGATGAAGACGAGTAAATCCCCCGTTGCGATCAGATGCCGCTTTCCGGGAGCGGAAGGATCGCATCAGGTCGTTTCCCGGGATCGTCGTACAGCGTCACGTGCGTTACGCGATCGCCGCGCCAGAAGGTAATGTGCGTACCGGCTGGCGTATGATGCACATTCACCTCCGTCAGCGGCGCGCGGTTAGCGAAATCCCACAGGCAGACGAAACGCGCCTGCGGCAGGTGATTGCGCATCACCAGATAGCTGAGATCGCGAATCGCCGGGTTATCGGGCGCCAGCCCTTGCCAGAGTTCACCATCGCCGGAAAGCCAGAGCGCAACGGTGTCTTTGTCGCGCGCAAAGTGGCGCGGCTGGCAGCCGTTCAGCGGGGTCATGGTGGCATTGGCCATATGCCGCAGCGGTCCGCTGAGCGAAAAAGGCTGCGGCGTACCGCTCTGGTCCAGCGCCCGCGCCGCCAGGTGCAGTGTCCAGTCAAGCTGCTGGCGATGCGGATTTTCCACGGTAGAGAGATCGATCAGTACCTCTTCAAGCCACAGCAGGCGACGGCGAAAGCGCACGCCTCGCCAGGCCGCCGCGTCCCACTCGACGCGGCTATGGCTGTTGAGCTCCGGCGGCGGCTTTCCCCAGTCAACCTCGCTATCCAGCCACAGAGAGTCGCTATCCATATGCCAGCCTAGCACCTGCGGATTGGCCGGAGGCTGGTTGGTCTGATTGACCGAAAGCGTATTGTGGGTGGCGCTGTTTTTATAATAGTCATAGTGCATTTTCGCACCATAGCCGGTGGTGCCCATATCCGTGAGCAGCCAGCCGTCGCGATGCCAGAGCATCAGCCCCAGCCTGTCGTAATGGTCGTGCTCGCCGCCCCAGGGGCTGTGCTTAATCAGCAGCGCCTGCTGCGGTCGCCGCCATAACGTCAGGCCGGCGCCGGGCGCAAACAGCGACTGCTGCGGGATCAGCGGCAGGGGCGTTTCCGGCAGGGGGTGTTCGCGCCACAGTAAGGTTTCACGCTCGTCGGGCGTCGTTTCGGTAAACTGCAGCACCGCGGCGTACTGCGGGTCACGCCAGATAAACCAGGCGAACTCGTAAAGATCCCGATGGTTGAGCTTCTCCTGCCCGGCGAGGCAGTCATTAAGCCGCGGGAAGGTGCCGTCCGGCAGCAGTAGCGACAGCGGGAACGTCAGCATCGCCTGATACCACGGGCCGTCCAGCAGGCTCCAGCGGGTGCCGCGCGCCAGCTTCTCAAAGGCCAGAAAGCCCTGCAGCGCGTAGTAGTGATAGTGAACGGAGCCTTCAAACCATAGCCCCTCCGCCAGCAGGCCATTTTCCAGCTGCCAGCGCAGGCCGTACGGCTGGTTCACGGCAAACTCCAGCAGCGTCTCATCTTCGAGGATGAAACCCAGTACGCCAAGCGCCGCGCTGATTTTAACCTCATGGTTGTGGATCTGCGGGCTACGATGGTCGCGCAAAAACGCTGCCGCGCAGCGCAGCAGGTTTTCACTGATGTGCCGCTGCTCGCCGGGCGCCAGGCTGTCGCGAATGAAGTCATAACCCAGCGCCATTTCCAGAATGCAGTTGGCTTCGCACAGCGTCTGGGCGTTCATCTTGCCCGGTCCGTTGTTGGGAATATCGCCGTGGATCTCATAGCCGGGATAGACATCCGCGTAGCCCATCAGCAGCGTGCGAACTTTATCGCGATACGCCGTTTCGCCTGTCAGCCGCCATAACAGGCCAAGCTGCTGACAGGCGCTGGCGTTACGGCCATTCATCTCGCGCCACCATGCGCCATCCCACGGTTCACCGCTAAATATTTCCCCATCGACCGGGCAGGCATGCTGGTGGGGCGTATCCGCCCGCCACGTCAGACGCACGCCGTGGTGCGGACAAAAGTAGTAGAGATTCCAGCTGGCGATCCCTGACTGCGGAATGCGAACCGCTGCATCTAATACCGGCTGAGCATCCTTCACCAGCCGTTCAAGCAGTCCGCTATTCGCGGCTGCACGTCCGACAATGTCGGGCCAGAGCCCGGAGAATTGTTTCATTAGCGGTTATCCCTGACCTCTGACGATGCGGAAAGCGGGGCGATGAGCGTAGTGATATCGTCGGGGTATTTCGCCCGCAGCCACTGCGCTTTGTCACGGAACAGCGGATCTTCCGGCCAGGCGTGCGCGGCGGTGGCGATATTGCGCAGCGCTTTCTTGTCATCCATTTTATCCAGGTCCTTCCAGAGCCACGGCGTATCGCTGTTAATAAACCCGGCGATGTACTGATAGCCTTTGCGCAGGCTATGGTCGTCGAGGGTGAAGTTCCAGATATCGACGCCCGCCTTCTCGCCGAGCCTTCCCAGGCGGTTGTAGGCTTCAAGGTTAAAATTGCTGTAGTGCCACGGGCGCGTGCGCTCCAGTTCGGCCATCTGGCGGCCTTCAATATCAAATTGTCCCGCAATACGCCGCAGCTGGGTGATGTACAGGCGCTTTTTCGCCTCGTCGATTTTCCCGCTGAACAGGGCGAAGGCGGCGGCCTGCATATCGAAATAGCTGCCGTGATTGTTATGCCAGTTCTCTTCTTCAAAGCCGTTCTGGCTGGTGGTCATCCAGTGATAATAGTCACCAAACCACTGCTTCAATGCGCTAACGTCGTTTTCGCTCAGCGCATCGGAGGATTGCAGCAGGGCGATGGCGTCAACGACGTCAACCAGCGCGCGGCTATCAATAATGCCGATACCGCGTCCGGTATTGATGCCGGGAATGGCCTGGGCATGCTGCAGGTTGGGGGTCATGCGCGTTTTGGGATCGAGGAACCAGGTCTTTAACTGCGCCGCCGCCTTTTGCGCGTAGCGATCGTCGTGAGAGAAGTACCACGCCAGCGCCAGCGTTGACACGTCGTTACTCATCTTCACCAGCCGGTTCTTATCGGTGGCGTCGCTATTGGCGTCAGGGTTGGTTTGCCCATCTTTGCGAATATAAGGAAGCCCGTCTTTG
Source organism: Klebsiella sp. GW_Kp182 (assembly GCF_040062275.1). NCBI lineage: Bacteria > Pseudomonadati > Pseudomonadota > Gammaproteobacteria > Enterobacterales > Enterobacteriaceae > Klebsiella > Klebsiella sp. GW_Kp182. The sequence continues at coordinate 447,450 of NZ_JBEAFQ010000002.1, forward strand.
GTATCGGGATTCGGCCACCAGTAAGGCGGAAAGCTGTAGTAGTCGTGCTTATTGCCGCTGGCGGCGACCAGCGTTTTATCCATCACCGAGAACAGCGGATGATTGAGCGCCAGATCGGCTTTTTTTAGCAGCGCCGCTTGCGCCTGAACAAATAGCGGATCTTTCGCGGCGATCTGCTGCCGGCTAAAGGCTAAATCCTTTCCGTCTAGCGTGTACGGCTCGGCGGCATACGAGGCGGCGCTCAGGCCGAAACAAAACAGCGCAATGCCTAACAAACCTCGGCGAGGTATTGAGTTCATCGTGATAACCCTTCTGCAAATATGAGAAAAGATAACAACAGAATTATACCTGACGCGTATTTAAAGAACGCGTGAAACAGGCGGTGTAATTAAAAATAATATATTTAAATATTCGATGGCGAGCAGTGTAAAAGACAAAGTGATTTTTTTTGTGATGTCCTTCAAGTTTAACGTTTTGGATAAATAATGACGCTTTTAATGCAGTGTACATCACGTTTTTTGCCGTTTTTCTCTATTTTTTGAATCTTTTAACAAAATTAGTAAAATCATAAGCAATTGATTTATATGATTATTTATTTTTTTGTCACTTTTTTTGTCACTTCTCTGTGTGATCTGTCTCAATTTTCTTGTTTTTGAAACGCAATTTCTTTTTTATACGGTTGTATTGGGAAATACATTTCTATCTAATGAATGGAAATAATTCTTGCGCCAGCTGTATTAACGCCTGAGCGATATTCAAATTCTTTTACGTGTATTAATTGAGAATTTAATTACCTTTGTGCCCTACAATAAAGGATATGCCATCATGTCTGCCTGTAAATTACGTTCACTGTTACTTCTCACCGCACTCGGGCTCGGCGTTAGTCAAAGTTACGCCGCCACCACTCTCAACGTCTGGATCCGCGCCAGCAATGACTCGAAGAATATCTACAAACAGGAGGCGGAAAAATTTGAAGAAAAAACCGGTATCAAAATCGCGTATTTCAACGCCACCACCGACTTTGAACAGCGGCTGGCGCGCGCCACGGCGGGCAACGCCTTACCCGATTTGATTTTTAACGATGCGGCGTCGCTGGGGCAGTTCATCCAGCTGGGTATTGCCGAAGAAATTGACCCGCAGGCGATCGCGGGCGGCGACCAGCTATTCCAGACGGCATGGAAGAGTACCCGCTATATCGACGGTAAGTATTACGGCGTGCCGACCTCGGCGCAAACTTTCGCGCTCTTCGTGCGTAAAGACTGGCGTGAAAAACTGGGGCTGCCGCAGCCTAAGAGCTGGGATGATATCCAGACGCTGGCGAAAGCCTTCACCACTCAGGATCCCGATGGTAACGGCAAAAATGATACCTACGGCTTTATCGTTCCCGCTTCCACGACGCGCGGCTACGCCAGCTGGTTTATGAGCAGCTTTATCTGGCAGGCGGGTGGTGATTTCGTTAAAGAAGAGAACGGAAAATTCAGCGCTTCGCTCAATACGCCGGAAGTGGCTCAGGCGATGACCTTTATGCGCACCATGATGTGCGACAAAGTCACCCAGCCGGGCGCGATTAACGCCACCACCGCCGACGTTATTCCCTCCTTCCGCTCCGGGCAAAGCGGCATGTTCTTCAGCGGGCCGTACCATATCGCGCTGTTCGATAAAGACCCCGGTAAAGACAACTTCGAAGTGATCCCGGTGGCGGGGCCGAAAGGCGAAGCCACCCTCGCCGAGGGCACCACGGTCTTTATGATGAAGAGCAGCATACAGAAAGAGGCGGCGCGAAAATTTATCGAATTTATGATCTCTGCGGAAGGTCAGGAGATCGGCATGGGTAAAGGCAGCCAGCATATTCCGGTAGTGCGTCTGCCGGTGAATAAGAACGTCGACGTCAAAGCCGTGTATCAGGACGCGCGCTGGGAAACTTTCGCCAGACTTTACAACGAACAGGGACGCTACGTGCCGCAAATCCCCAACTGGACGCCGGTGCGCCAGGTGGTTGCCGACGGTTTTAACCGGATTTTTGCCGACTGCGGCAGCGATATTCCCGGCGAGCTGAAGACGCTCGACGGCAAGGTGAACGCTGAGCTGAAAAAACAAAATGTGCTGGCTAACTGAGGACATAGGTTATGACGCTGCATGAGACGAAGTCCTCGCCGATAAAGCAGGCCGCTTCGCCTGACTCGACCGGATGGCTGAGCGCAAAGCGTAAGCGGGCGCTGATCCCGTGGCTGTTTTTAGCGCCTGCGCTGATTATTTTTAGCTGGTTTAAGTTTATCCCGATGATTCAGGGTCTGGTGATGAGCTTTTACAAGGTTAACTTTAATCAGCCCAACGAGTGGGTGGGGCTCGATAACTTCACCCGCGCTTTTGCCGACGCAGAGCTGCACGCGGCGGTGGTGAATACCCTGCTTTACGTGGTGGTAACGATGTTCGCCGCGGCTATCCTGGCGTTTTTCCTCGCCATGCTGCTGGAAGGCCCGGCGCGCCATCTGCGCTTTATTCGAACCGCCATCTTTTTACCGGCGGTTACCAGCGCGGCGATCGTCGCCGAAATGTGGCGCATTTTGTTTAACCCGACGCCCAACGGCGTGGTTAACCACATCCTCAGCTGGTTTGGCGTCGCCGACCAGGGCTTTCTTGCCAGCTCCGATCAGGCGCTGGGCGTCATCATGCTGCTGCATATCTGGAAAGCGGTGCCCTACAACATGGTGATCTTTATTGCCGGCCTGGCGGGAATCAGCCGCGATTTATACGATGCGGCGAACGTCGACGGCGCCAGCTGGTGGAACCGCCTGCGCTACGTCACGCTGCCCGGCATGATCCCGGCGCTCTCGGTGGTACTGATGCTCTCCTTCATTCGCGGTTTCCGCGTGTTTGCCGAGGTGTACGCCACCACCGGAGGGGGGCCTTCTAACGCCACGGAAATGGTCATGACCCACATCTACAAGCTGGGCTTTGAGCAGTTTGACTATGGCTACGCTTCGGCGGTGTCGTTCCTGCTGTTCACCTTCACGGTTATCTTAACCCTCTGTCATCTGACGCTGAAAAAACGTATCGCCCGTTACTAAGGAGCCGCGATGTTAAGCAAACGTTGGGATACAGCAGGGCGCTGGTTCATCTACGCGCTGCTGCTGATTGTCTTTGTCGGGCCGTTCTGGGGCATCGTCGCCACGGCATTCAGCGGCGCGCCGGTGAAGCCGGGCGAGCTGCTGGCCTGGCCGCATCAGTTCTCGTTGGAAAACTTCATCTTCGCGTGGATGGATATCGGCGTCTGGCAGTATCTGCTGAACTCCATTCTGGTGGTGTTCTTCGGCACCGTTCTGCAGGTGTCGGTCAGCGCGCTGGCGGCGTACGCCCTGGCGCGGAAGAAGTTTCGCGGCGTAGCGCTGGTGAGCCTGGTGATTTTGTCCACCATGATGCTGCCGGAAGAGGTCATCGCCATTCCGCTGTACATGATTATCAACTGGCGGCTGCCGCTGATCGACGCCTCGCTCTACAACAGCTATCTCGGAATGATTTTACCGGTCGTCGGCTGGGCGTTCTCCATCTTTGTCCTGACCGAATTTATGTCAGCGATACCGAAAGAGCTGGAGGAGGCGGCGCGGATTGACGGCGCGAACGAATGGCAGATTTTCTTCCACGTCATTCTGCCGCTGGTAAAACCGGCGCTTGGCACGGTGGTGACCTTCGGCTTTATTATGATTTGGGACCAGTACCTGCTGCCGCTGATTGTGGTCAACCAGGACAGCCTGAATACCATTCCGGTGATCCTCGGCACGCTGCGTACCGATGAGAGCATCACGCCGAACATTTTTATCGCCATTACGCTGCTGGCGATGCTGCCCAGCATCATCGTCTATCTGGGTCTGCAAAAACATTTCAATCGCGGGATTATGTCCGGCGCGGTCAAAGGATAAGGGGTTAACGATGGGATCGGTTGTATTAAATAGCGTGCGCAAATCATACGGGGATGCCCACGTCATTAAAGATGTGTCGCTGACGATTCCGGACGGCGAGTTCTGCGTCCTCGTTGGCCCCAGCGGCTGCGGCAAATCCACGCTGCTGCGCATGATTGCCGGGCTGGAGGAGATCTCCGGCGGCGAAGTACATATCAACGAGCGTAACGTCACCGAGGTGGAGCCGAAGCTGCGCGACATTGCGATGGTGTTCCAGAGCTATGCGCTCTACCCGCAGATGACGGTGCGTGAAAATATGGGCTTTGCCCTGAAGATGGCTAAGCTGCCGAAAGCGGAAATCAGCCAGAAGGTGAATGAAGCGGCGGCGCTACTGGGGCTGGAGCCGCTGCTGGAGCGCCTGCCCAAAGATCTCTCCGGCGGCCAGCGCCAGCGCGTGGCGATGGGGCGGGCGATCGTGCGTAAGCCGCAGGTGTTCTTGTTCGATGAACCGCTCTCCAACCTTGACGCCAAGCTGCGAACCCAGGTACGCGGTGAGATCCGCGAACTGCATCGTCGGCTGAAAACCACCTCGGTGTACGTCACCCACGATCAGATTGAAGCCATGACCATGGGGCAGATGATTGTGGTGCTGCGCGACGGGCGAATAGAGCAGGCGGGGACCCCGCTGGAACTGTACGACCGGCCGGCGAATCTGTTTGTCGCCGGGTTTATCGGCTCGCCGGAGATTAACCAGCTGCCGGGCGTCGTGGTCTTGAACGGTAGCGCCACCAGCCTGCGTCTGAAAGATGGCTCCCTGCTGGCTTTGCCCGCCGGTTTACGGGTCACCGACGGTCAGCAGGTGGTGTACGCCATTCGCCCCGAACAGGTCAACGTGGTTCATGAAGCGCGGGACGATGCGCTGGCGGCGAAGGTGACGGCGGTGGAGAACACCGGCTCGGATATGCAGCTCTTCTGCGATACCGGCGGCGGGGCGTTTACATCGGTGTTCAAACAGCGTCTGGCCGTAAAAGAGGGCGATAAGATCTGGCTGCAGCCTAAGCTCGCCGGCGTGCACCTGTTCGATGCGCAAAGCGGCCAGCGCATAGCCTGCCGGGAGGGAAATTAAGGTGGTGATGAAGCTGTACACCCTTGACGAAACCTGCCTGGAAAACGCCCGGGCGGGCCTGAAGCAGCCCTTCTCGCCGCTGCAGCTGGCGCTAAGCAAGCTGGTATCGGAGGCGGATATCCTGCGTCGGGAAGCGCCGGAAAGCGTGGTACATAAAAAGCTGCGCCCAGCGAGCGGCGACGCGCACGATTACTACAGCCTGGGGACCTACTGGTGGCCAAACCCGCGGCGGCCCAACGGGCTGCCCTATATTCGCCGCGACGGGCATATTAATCCGCAGTGTGAGAACAACGACACGGATACCTCGCGCATTATCCGCATGTGCGAACGGTGCCTGACCCTCGGGCTGGCGTGGTACTTCACCGGTCAGCGCCAGTACGCGCAGGCGGCGGCTGCGCAGATCCGCTGCTGGTTCCTTGATGCGGAAACGCGGATGAACCCGCATCTGAACTATGGCCAGGCGATCCCGGGGATTGTTTCCGGTCGCGGTACCGGGCTTATCGATACCCGCTTAATGTGGATGGTGGTGGACACCATCGGTTTGATTAACGCGGCGAGCGTGCTTGATACCGACGATATCATCGGCCTGCACCAGTGGTTCCGCGACTTTAACCACTGGATGTACTACAGCGACATCGGCCACTCTGAGTACGTCTGGCACAACAACCACGGCACCTGGTACGACGCTCAGCGGACGGTTAACGCGCTATTTTATGGCGATAAAGGGCTGGCGGCGCGGATCATCGAGCAGGGGATCACCCAGCGGATGGCGGCGCAGATTGACCAGGACGGCAGGCAGACGATGGAGCTGGAACGTACCATTCCGTTCCACTACTCGCTGTTTAATCTGGAGGCGCATCTGCTGCTCAACCGCTACGCCGAACACGTTGAGTTCGATCGCTGGAACGCCATCCGCGATGGGCGAGGCGTGAAGCAGGGGATTGATTACCTGGTGCCGTTTATCCGGGAACCGGATCTCTGGCCCTATAGCGACCTGCAGGGAATCGTGTGGGATAGCGCGCTGCGCGTGCTGCTGCAGTCAGTGCGGGGCTATGCAAAACAATCTGCCAGCTATCGTGAAGCGCTGAAATGTGTGCCGCAGGAGACGCTGCAGTTGAAGGAACAGCTGATGTGGTGTCCGGGCTGATAGAACAATGCTTCTTGCCTCCCGACGGCGCTGTGCCCGATCGGCCTGGCTGCTATGTAGCCCGGATAAGGCGTTTACGCCGCTATCCGGGGAATGCGCCGGATAACGGCTTTGGCGCGGCTTCTTCCCGGGAGGCGCTACGCTTGCCCGGGCTACGGGGCCACGGCTGTCTTACACGGCGGCGATGATTTTAATCTCGACTTTGTACTTCGGATTCATCAGCTTCGCCTGCACCGTACAGCGCACCGGGGCATGACCGGCGACGACCCACGCATCCCAGGCCTGGTTCATCGCCGCAAAGTCTGCGCCGTCGGCAAGAAAAATCGTCGCATCAAGAATACGCGACTTGCTGCTGCCCTGTTTCTCCAGCACGGCGTCAATCTGCGCCAGGGTATCGGCGGTTTGCGCGCAGGCATCGGCATCAAGGTTGGACGGCACGCCGGTGTAGTACAGCGTCTGGTTGTGAATTACCACATCAGACCAGCGGGCTTCGGCATCAATACGCGTAATGGTCATGTTTATTTCCTCTTTGTTCCGGTTCATTAAGCTGCGGCAAGACTGCCATAATGTTTCACCTGCGTCACTACCCGCACTGGCGAAAACGACTCCACCCTGACATAATCACTGTCCAAATAACCAGGGGGTAATGTGATCGACGATTTTGCAGCAGACGGCCAGCTGGCCAGCGCGATTGCGGGATTTAAACCACGCGAGCCGCAGCGTCAGATGGCTTTCGCCGTCGCCAGCGCGATTGAAGAAACCCGTCCGCTGGTGGTTGAGGCGGGGACCGGGACCGGGAAAACCTACGCCTACCTGGCGCCTGCGCTCCGCGCCAATAAGAAAGTCATTATCTCCACCGGCTCGAAAGCGCTACAGGATCAGCTCTACAGTCGGGATTTACCCACTGTCGCTAAAGCGCTGAAGTACACCGGTAAGCTGGCCCTGCTGAAAGGGCGTTCGAACTACCTGTGCCTGGAGCGGCTGGAACAGCAGGCGCTCGCCGGCGGCGACCTGCCGGTGCAAACCCTCAGCGATGTCATTCTGCTGCGTTCGTGGTCTAACCAGACCGTTGATGGCGATATCAGCACCTGCGTTAGCGTGGCCGAAGATTCCCAGGCCTGGCCGCTGGTCACCAGTACCAACGATAACTGCCTCGGCAGCGACTGCCCGTTATATAAAGACTGTTTTGTGGTGAAGGCGCGGAAAAAGGCGATGGATGCTGACGTGGTCGTCGTCAACCACCATCTGTTCCTCGCCGATATGGTGGTCAAAGAGAGCGGATTTGCCGAGCTGATTCCCGAAGCGGAAGTGATGATCTTCGACGAAGCGCATCAGCTACCGGACATCGCCAGCCAGTACTTCGGCCAGTCGCTCTCCAGCCGCCAGCTGCTGGACCTGGCGAAAGATATCACCATTGCTTATCGCACCGAACTCAAAGACACCCAGCAGCTGCAGAAATGCGCCGACCGCCTGGCCCAGAGCGCGCAGGATTTTCGCCTGCAGCTGGGGGAACCCGGCTATCGCGGCAACCTGCGCGAGCTGCTGGCGGATAACAACATTCAGCGCGCGCTGCTGCTGCTTGATGATGCGCTCGAACTCTGTTACGACGTGGCAAAGCTGTCGCTGGGCCGCTCGGCGCTGCTCGACGCCGCCTTTGAGCGGGCCACCGTCTACCGCGGCCGCCTGAAGCGGCTCAAAGAGACCAACCAGCCCGGCTTTAGCTACTGGTATGAGTGCACTTCGCGTAATTTTACTCTGGCGCTGACTCCGCTGACGGTAGCGGATAAGTTTAAAGAGGTGATGGCGCAAAAATCGGGGAGCTGGATTTTTACCTCGGCGACGCTCTCGGTCAATGACGATTTGCACCACTTTACCGATCGCCTGGGGATTGGCGAAGCGCAAACGCTGCTGCTGCCCAGCCCCTTTGATTATGCCCATCAGGCGCTGCTGTGCGTACCGCGCAATTTACCTTTGCCGAACCAGCCCGGCGCGGCGCGCCATCTGGCGGCGATGCTCAAACCGCTGATTGAGGCCAACGACGGGCGCTGCTTTATGCTCTGCACCTCGCACGCCATGATGCGCGATCTGGCGGAACAGTTCCGCGCCACCATGACGCTGCCGGTGCTCCTGCAGGGAGAAACCAGCAAAGGTCAGCTTTTACAGCAGTTCGTCAGCGCCGGAAATGCGCTGCTGGTGGCGACCAGCAGCTTCTGGGAAGGGGTGGACGTGCGCGGCGATGCGCTTTCGCTGGTGATTATCGACAAGCTGCCGTTCACCTCGCCGGACGATCCGCTACTCAAAGCGCGGATGGAAGATTGTCGCCTGCGCGGCGGCGATCCTTTTGACGAGGTCCAGCTACCGGACGCGGTGATTACCCTTAAACAGGGGGTGGGGCGCCTGATTCGCGACATCGACGATCGCGGGGTACTGGTTATCTGCGACAACCGTCTGGTGATGCGTCCCTACGGCGCGGTCTTCCTCGCGAGCCTTCCGCCTGCGCCGCGCACGCGCGATATCCGCCGGGCGGTGCGTTTTCTTGCGGTGCCGCCGGCGAGGTAATCCGGCGCAAAATGTGGTAAGCTGCGCGCCATTTTGTCAATCTGCTAGAGCGAGAGCGCGACAACCCATGCGAATTTTAGCTATCGATACCGCCACGGAGGCCTGCTCCGCGGCGCTGTGGAATGATGGCACCCTCAGTGCTCATTTTGAAATCTGCCCCCGTGAACATACCCAACGTATCCTGCCCCTGGTGCAGGATGTCCTCAATGAAAGCGGAACGCTATTGACCGAGCTTGATGCGCTGGCCTTTGGCCGCGGGCCGGGGAGCTTCACCGGCGTGCGTATCGGCATCGGTATCGCGCAGGGGCTGGCGCTGGGGGCCGGGCTGCCGATGATCGGCGTATCTACGCTGGCGACCATGGCGCAGGGCGCGTGGCGGAAAAACGGCGCCACCCGCGTGCTGGCGGCCATCGACGCCAGAATGGGCGAAGTCTACTGGGCGGAATATCAGCGCGATGAGCAGGGCGTCTGGCACGGCGAAGAGAGCGAGGCGGTGCTGAAGCCGGAAGCGGTTCGCGAGCGGCTTCAGCGGCTGGAAGGCGAGTGGGCCACCGTGGGCACCGGCTGGCAGGCGTGGCCGGATATGGCTCACGACTGCGGTTTAACGCTCGTCGATGGCGACATTCAGCTGCCTGAAGCGCAGGATATGCTGCCGCTGGCCTGCCACCTGTTTACGGCGGGAAAAACCGTGGCCGTCGAACACGCTGAGCCAGTTTATTTACGTAATGAAGTGGCGTGGAAGAAACTTCCTGGCCGCGAGTGAATCTCAGTAACTATATGTCTGAGAAGAAGGAAGGAGTCGCGTCATGGCGGGTCAAAAAAGGGTAGTGCGTTGGTTAGTCGCGGCAGCAGTCGTTGCTGCGCTGAGCGGGTGCGCTTCGGTGCCGGATGCCATTAAGGGCACCACCCCGACGCCGCAGCAGGATTTAGTCCGCGTGATGAACGCGCCGCAGCTGTATGTCGGCCAGGAAGCGCGTTTTGGCGGTAAGGTCGTCAGCGTGCAGAATCAGCAGGGTAAAACCCGCCTGGAAATTGCCACCGTTCAGCTTGACGACGCCGCGCGTCCGGAGCTGGGCGAAGCGTCGCGCGGGCGTATTTTTGCCGACGTGAACGGCTTTATCGACCCGGTGGATTTTCGCGGACAGCTGGTTACCGTGGTTGGCCCGATCGTCGGCGTCGTCGACGGTAAAGTGGGCAATACGCCGTATAAATTCATGCTGATGAACGCCACCGGCTACAAACGCTGGAACGTAGTCCAGCAGGTGGTCATGCCGCCGCAGCCGATGATGGACCCGTGGATGTTCGGCCCGCGCCCGTGGGGCTACGGGTACGGCGGCTGGGGCTGGTATAACCCCGGTCCTGCCGAAGTCAGAAACGTTGTAACCGAATGATTTTGTAGTCTTTGTAAGCAAAAAGAAACAGCGGCTGGTCCGCTGTTTCTTCGTTTTCAGTCAAATAAGAAAAATAAATAGTGACGCGCTTCGCAACCTGTACAACGGCTAATTAATAAACTGGTACGCTGAGTTAATATAATGTTAACAAAATGTTTGTTGATCAGGGGCTGTGATGACGACGAATAACTATTTCAGAGGTGATGCAGTGAAAAAGGTTTGGCTAAACCGTTATCCCGCGGACGTTCCTGCGGAGATAAACCCTGACCGCTATCAATCCCTGGTTGAACTGTTTGAACACGCCGTCCGCCGCTATGCCGATCAGCCGGCCTTTATCAATATGGGCGAGGTGATGACCTACCGTAAGCTGGAGGAGCGCAGTCGGGCGTTCGCCGCTTATCTACAGGAAGGGCTAGGCCTGCAAAAAGGCGACCGCGTCGCCCTGATGATGCCTAACCTGCTGCAGTATCCGGTGGCGCTGTTTGGTATTCTGCGCGCCGGCATGATCGTGGTGAACGTTAATCCGCTCTACACCCCGCGCGAACTGGAGCACCAGCTCAACGACAGCGGCGCCGCCGCCATTGTGATCGTTTCCAACTTCGCACATACCCTGGAAAAGGTGGTTGATAAAACCCAGGTCAAGCACGTGATCTTAACCCGCATGGGCGATCAGCTTTCCACGGCGAAAGGGACGCTGGTTAACTTTGTGGTGAAGTACATCAAACGGCTGGTGCCAAAATATCATCTGCCGGACGCCATCTCGTTTCGCAGCGCGCTACAGCACGGCTACCGTATGCAGTACATTAAGCCGGAAATCGTCTCTCAGGATCTCGCTTTTCTCCAGTACACCGGCGGGACCACCGGCGTGGCGAAGGGGGCGATGCTGACTCATCGTAATATGCTGGCGAACCTTGAGCAGGTTAACGGTACCTACGGGCCGCTGCTGCACCGCGGTAAAGAGCTGGTTGTTACCGCGCTACCGCTGTACCACATTTTTGCCCTGACCATGAACTGTCTGCTGTTTATAGAGCTGGGCGGGCAGAACCTGCTGATCACCAATCCGCGCGATATTCCAGGCCTGGTCAAAGAGCTGGCGAAATATCCCTTCACCGCGATGACCGGGGTCAACACCCTGTTTAACGCGCTGCTCAATAACAAAGAGTTTCAGCAGCTCGATTTCTCTTCACTGCATCTCTCCGCCGGCGGCGGAATGCCGGTACAGCAGGTGGTGGCGGAGCGCTGGGTTAAGCTGACCGGGCAATATCTGCTGGAAGGCTATGGCCTGACGGAGTGCGCGCCGCTGGTGAGTGTCAATCCGCACGATATCGACTATCACAGCGGCAGTATCGGCCTGCCGGTGCCCTCCACCGAAGCGAAGCTGGTGGATGATGACGATAATGAAGTCGCGCCGGGAGAACCGGGAGAGCTGTGCGTGAAAGGGCCGCAGGTGATGCTGGGCTACTGGCAGCGTCCGGACGCGACCGCTGAAATTATCAAGGACGGCTGGCTGCATACCGGCGATATCGCGGTGATGGATGAAGAGGGCTTCCTGCGTATCGTCGATCGCAAAAAAGATATGATTCTTGTCTCGGGCTTCAACGTCTATCCGAATGAAATCGAAGATGTGGTGATGCAGCACGCCGGGGTTCAGGAAGTGGCCGCGGTCGGCGTGCCGTCCGGCAGCAGCGGTGAAGCGGTGAAGATTTTCGTGGTCAAGAAAGATCCGGCGCTGACGGAAGAGATGCTGATCGCTTTCTGCCGTCGCCAGCTAACCGGCTACAAGGTGCCGAAGCTGGTGGAGTTTCGCGATGAGCTGCCGAAATCCAACGTCGGGAAAATTTTACGTCGAGAACTGCGTGACGAAGCCCGTGCTAAAGTAGACAATAAAGCCTGAGCTAAGAGTGAATCGCCAGACGCCGGCTAAGCCGGCGTTTTTTATGGGCGCAAGTTAAGAGAGTATGATTTGAACTATCAGATGATCACCACCAACGATGGCCTTCGCGCCGTCTGCGACGCGGCAAGCGCGGTTTCCGCCATCGCGCTGGATACGGAATTTGTCCGTACTCGTACCTACTACCCGCAGCTCGGTTTGCTCCAGCTGTTCGACGGCAGCCAGGTTTCGCTGATTGACCCGCTGGTCATCACCGACTGGGAACCGATGCGTGAACTGCTGCTGAATAAAGATGTGACCAAATTTCTGCACGCCGGCAGTGAAGATCTGGAAGTATTCCTCAATGCTTTTCATTTGATGCCGCAGCCGCTGATTGACACGCAAATTCTCGCCGCTTTTTGCGGCCGCCCGATGTCGTGGGGCTTTGCGTCGATGGTGGAAGAGTTTACCGGCGTGGCGCTGGACAAGAGCGAGTCCCGCACCGACTGGCTGGCGCGCCCGCTGACCGAACGCCAGTGCATTTATGCTGCCGCCGACGTCTGGTACCTGCTGCCGATTGCCGGAAAGCTGATGGCTGAAACCGACAGCGCAGGCTGGCTCTCCGCCGCCCTGGATGAATGTCAGCTGATGCAGCAGCGGCGTCAGGAGATTCAGGATCCCGCCGAGGCGTGGCGCGATATCGGTAATGCCTGGCAGCTGCGTACTCGTCAGCTGGGCTGCCTGCAGCTGCTGGCGGAGTGGCGTCTGCGCAAAGCGCGCGAGCGCGATCTGGCCGTCAACTTTGTGATCCGGGAAGAGCATTTGTGGAACGTGGCGCGCTATATGCCCACCAGCCTCGGGGAGCTTGACAGCCTCGGACTCTCGGGCAGCGAAATTCGTTTCCACGGCAAGACGCTGATCGGCCTCGTCGAGAAAGCGCAGGCGCTGCCGGAAGAGGCGCTGCCAGAGCCGCTGCAGAACCTGATCGACATGCCGGGCTACCGCAAGCTGTTTAAGGATATTAAAGCGCTTGTGCAGACCGTGAGCGCCGAGAAGGGCGTTAGCGCGGAGCTGCTGGCCTCAAGAAGACAGATTAACCAACTGCTGAACTGGCACTGGGGGCTTAAAAACGGCAACGGGCAGCCTGAACTGGTTTCCGGCTGGCGCGGAGAATTGATGGCCGATCGCCTGAATGCGCTATTGAGCGACTACCCGCGCTAGCGCCGAACGGCATAGTGAAAAACCGGCTTCGCACAGCGTTGCCGGTTTTTTTATACCTTCAGGCTCAGGACTTCGACTCTTCAGTTTCCGGCAGGGTCACGTTCAGCTCCAGAATCGAAATATCACCGTCCCTCTGCTCCAGCTGTACGCTGACCATTTCCGGGTCGATTTGCACATACTTGCAAATCACTTCGAGAATGTCTTTGCGCAGCTGCGGAAGATAGTGCGGTTCAGCGTCGCCGCGGCGGCGCTCCGCGACGATAATTTGCAGGCGCTCTTTCGCAATGTTGGCCGTGTTCTTTTTCCGCGAGAGAAAAAAGTCGAGTAATGCCATAATTTATCCTCCGAACAGGCGTTTGAGGAAACCTTTCTTCTCTTCTTCTACGAAGCGGAAAGGGCGTTCTTCTCCGAGCAGACGTTCAACGGTATCGGCATAGGCTTTACCCGCATCCGAGGCGTCATCCAGAATAACCGGTTCGCCCTGGTTAGACGCGCGCAGCACGGACTGATCTTCCGGAATCACGCCCACCAGATTGATGCGCAGAATTTCCAGCACGTCTTCCATGCTCAGCATGTCACCTTTGTTCACGCGGCCTGGGTTATAGCGCGTCAGCAGCAGATGCTCTTTAATCGGATCTTCGCCCCTTTCCGCGCGGCGGGATTTGGAGGCCAGGATGCCGAGGATACGGTCGGAGTCGCGAACGGAGGAGACTTCCGGGTTGGTGGTGATGATGGCTTCATCAGCGAAGTACAGCGCCATCAGCGCACCGGTTTCGATGCCTGCAGGGGAGTCACAGACGATAAAATCAAAATCCATTTTTTTCAGTTCTTCGAGAACTTTGTCTACGCCTTCGCGGGTCAGGGCGTCTTTGTCACGCGTCTGGGAGGCCGGAAGGATGTAGAGGTTCTCCGTGCGCTTGTCTTTAATCAGCGCCTGGTTCAACGTGGCATCGCCCTGGATGACGTTGACGAAGTCATAAACGACCCGGCGTTCACAGCCCATGATTAGATCGAGGTTACGCAGGCCGATGTCGAAGTCGATAACGACCGTTTTCTTTCCCTTCTGGGCCAAACCAGTAGCGATGGCCGCGCTGGAGGTGGTCTTGCCAACGCCTCCTTTACCCGAAGTCACAACAATAATGCGTGCCATAGAAATTCCTTGTTAAAAAGGGATTAATTCAACGATTGAATCGTCAAAGCGCTGTCGTCTAAACGTAGACGGGCCGCTTTGCCATAAAATTCGGCCGGAATGTTATCACTCAGCCAGTATTCCCCGGCGATGGAAACCAGTTCCGCCGAGAGGTTGCTGCAGAATATTTGGGCGTCTCTGTCGCCGCCGGCGCCGGCAAGCGCACGTCCCCGCATCATGCCATATACATGGATATTACCATCGGCAATAAGTTCAGCCCCGGCACTCACATGGTTTGTAACAATTAGATCACAGTGTGGCGCATAAATACGCTGACCGGAACGTACCGGCTGATCGATCAAGCGCGTTTTTGTGATCTGATTAACAGCTGGCGGCGGGGCAACGGGTTCTGGCGCGGCCTGACGGGTAATTTTTTCTTTCCCTTCGGTTAATAAAGGGATCCCGGCTCGGTCAATTTCGGTTTTCAGCCGAGGAAGTTTACATCCGCTTACGCCCATAATACGCAGACCGGTAGCCGCGATAGCCTCATGAAGAGGGCGCCAGTCGACGTCATCTTCAATGCTGCTGATATTCACCACCACGGGGGCATGACGTAAAAAGGCGGGAGCCTGGGCGATTTTGTCTTCTAACGCCTGACGAATAACCTCGGGATTTGCATCGTGCAAATGAATCACAGATAAGGTGAAGCTACTGCCCTTAAGTTCGATTGGCGTATTTGACATCCTGGCCTTACTCAATTTGCTGTTTATCACTCGCTGAAGTGCGGTGATATTCCGAAGACTAAAAGGCATGTTATAGTCACTCATATATAGAGGCAAGTGACCACAGGTCTAATTCCGAGTAAAACTATGTTTTGTGTGATCTATCGAAGTACTAAACGTGAGCAAACCTATTTATATGTCGAAAAAAAGGACGATTTCTCCCGCGTTCCTGACGAATTAATGTATAGCTTCGGTACGCCCAAACTGGCAATGATTTTACCGCTCGATGGGCGAAAAAAACTCATCCACGCCGATTTGGATAAAGTGAAACAGGCGCTGGCCGATCAGGGCTATTACCTTCAGCTCCCTCCTCCGTCTGAAAATTTACTCAAGAAACACCTGGCGGAACAGGGGAATAAATCTGATTAACCCACAGAGGGAAAACAATGTACCAACATCATAACTGGCAGGGTGCGCTACTGGATTATCCGGTAAGCAAAGTGGTGTGCGTGGGCAGCAACTACGCAAAACACATCAAGGAGATGGGCAGTGCGACGCCGGAAGAGCCGGTGCTGTTTATTAAACCTGAGACGGCGCTATGCGACATCCGCCAGCCGTTGGTGCTTCCTGAGGGGCTGGGGTCGGTGCACCACGAGGTTGAGCTGGCGGTGCTGATTGGCGGCACGCTGCGTCAGGCGACGGACGATCATGTGCTCAAAGCCATCGCCGGCTATGGCGTGGCGCTGGACCTCACTCTGCGCGATCTGCAGGGCAAAATGAAAAAAGCCGGGCAGCCGTGGGAAAAGGCGAAAGGCTTTGATAACTCCTGCCCGATTTCGGGGTTTATTCCCGCCGGCGAATTTCACGGCGACGCGCAGAATACGCCGCTGAGCCTGAAGGTAAACGGCGAGGTGCGCCAGCAGGGCACGACGGCCGACATGATTCATAAAATTGTGCCGCTGATCGCCTATATGTCGCGCTTCTTCACCCTGAAAGCCGGTGATGTGGTGCTGACCGGCACCCCGGAAGGCGTGGGGCCGCTCGCCAGCGGCGACGAGCTGGAAGTCGGTTTTAACGGGTTTTCGCTGACCACCCGCGTGCTGTAACGACCGCTTGCCGCCTTCTCCGGGCGGCAAAACTTGCATCGGCGTGCCAGACTGGTTATAAGGTGCACCCTGAACTGCAATGACGGACATCCCAATGAGCGAACAACCTTTCTGGCAACACATAACACTGGATGAAATGAGCGATGCGGAGTGGGAATCACTTTGCGACGGCTGCGGACAGTGCTGCCTGCATAAGCTGATGGATGAGGATACCGACGAAATCTACTTCACCAACGTCGCCTGCCGTCAGCTTAATATCAAAACCTGCCAGTGCCGTAACTATGAGCGCCGTTTCGAATATGAACCGGACTGCATTAAGCTCACCCGCGACAACCTGCCTACGTTTGAATGGCTGCCGCCGACCTGCGCCTATCGTCTGCTGGCGGAAGGTCAACCTCTGCCGCACTGGCACCCGCTGTTAACCGGTTCGAAGGCGGCGATGCATGGCGAACGCATCTCCGTTCGCCATATTGCTGTGAAAGAATCCACGGTGGTTGACTGGCAGGATCATATCCTGAACAAACCAGACTGGGCGCAGTAGGCGCTCAGTTAGCCTTTCTTCGCGTGGAATAGCCCGCTTTCACCGTCGGCGTCATCTGCAACCCAAAAGTTAATATTGAACTGCGCGTCGTCGCTAAGTTCAATGCGGTGCCAGTACTGCGGCGGGCTGGTCGCGAACTGTCCGGCGTTGATAACGACCTTTGCTTCAGGCTCTGTCGCCTGTTCGTCGGCGAAACCATAATAGGTTACCGTACCTTCCATCACGCAAAGCTGGCCGAAAACACCCGCAGCGGTGTTGTGGTGCGTCAGCAGAGCGGCAGGGACGTTCTGTTTGGTAAAGAATGGGGTGGAGCGTTTTACCTTCCAGCTAGCGGGAATACGCAAATGAGACATCATGTGCTCCTTAGTTAACATCGATAAGTTGCATTTAATATGCAACTTTATGTGACCGACGTCAACGTGCAGGCAAAAAAAACGCTCCCGGAGGAGCGCTTTATCAGCAATCGTTCTTAGCGGCCAAACAGATCGCGCTTTTTAGGTTTAAACGGCTGTGCGATAAGCACCAGCGCGCCGACAACCAGATAGGCGGCGAAGATCCCGACCAGCCACTGCGGCATTTCCAGCGTCAGGAATTCCCACTGGCGTACGGAGCAGTCACCGGTTGCGACAAATACCTGAGGCAGCCATTTATCCAGCGGCAGCCACGTGGGGAAACGAGCGGCGAAATCGCAGGTCTGGAAGGGGGAAGGGTGAAGCTGAATCATGGTGTGTTCCCATGCCAGCTGCAGCCCGCGCAGGGCGCTGTAGAGCCAGATAATAATCGCCACATAGCGCAGAGGCGATTTTGGCGCGATGGCGCCGACAATACCGGCACCCATAATGCCAAAAAGCGCGCAGCGTTCGTAAATACAGAGTACGCAGGGTTGCAGCAGCATGACGTGCTGGAACCACAAAGCAACCAATTCAAGAACAAACGCGGTAAGCGCCATCAGGAGCCAGGCACCGCGTCCCCTTGAGCACTGGTTTAAATATCGCAACATAATCATTTCCCTGGAACATGCTAAATCATGGCAGTGTAAACGAAAACCGAAGCGACGCCAGCAGCTAGTCTGAAAATATTACGTAAGCGAATATGGAATACCCGGATTTTTGATCCGGGTATTGCTTTTTTATTTCAGCAGCTGAGGCGTCACCAGCCAACCCTGCTCCAGCATCCACTGGGTCGCCGGCATCAAGGTAAACTCGACGCACGCCAGGCCCACCAGGGTCAGGACGAGAGTATACGGCAGCGCCATCCACACCATACGGCCATAGGAGAGGCGAATCAGCGGGGCCAGCGCGGAGGTGAGCAGGAACAGAAACGCGGCCTGACCGTTCGGCGTGGCGACGGATGGCAGGTTAGTACCGGTATTAATGGCCACCGCCAGCAGCTCAAACTGCGGCAGGCCGATCGTCCCATGCTCCAGGGCCGTCTTCACTTCGTTGATGTACACGGTGCCGACGAAGACGTTATCCGAAATCGACGATAGCAGGCCGTTAAACAGATAGAACAGCGATAGCTGGGCGTGCGGCGAGGCCTGGAGAACAAATTCGATCACCGGGGCAAACAGGTGCTGATCGATGATCACCGCCACGACGGCAAAAAAGACCGTCAGCAGCGCGGTAAACGGCAGCGCTTCGGTAAACGCTTTGCCGATGGCGTGTTCATCGGTGACGCCGGAAAAAGTCGTTGCCAGAATGATGACCGACAGGCCAATCAGGCCGACTTCCGCCAGATGCAGCGCCAGCGCGACGATCAGCCAGACGCCAATAACCCCCTGGGCGATAAGACGCAGGCGATCCTGACGGCTGCGGCTCTGACGGCTACGATCGTCGAAATCCTGTAGCACTTTGCGCACCGTAGGCGGCAGCGGTTCGCCGTAGCCAAACAGGCGGAATTTCTCCAGCAGCAGGCAGGTGAGCAGGCCGCATACCAGCACCGGTAAGCTTACCGGCAGCATGCGTATGAAGAATTCACCGAAGTGCCAGCCCGCGGCTTTGGCAATAATCAGGTTCTGCGGTTCGCCGACCATCGTCATTACGCCGCCGAGCGCGGTGCCGACCCCGGCGTGCATCATCAGGCTGCGCAAGAAGCCGCGAAACTGCTCCAGAACATCGCGATAGTGCTGCTCGATATGGCTGTCGTCGAGCATGTTGTCATCGTCCGGCCGCGCCGAAGCGGCTTTGTGATAAATACCGTAGAAGCCAACGGCTACGCTGATCACGACGGCGACAACGGTCAACGCGTCGAGGAAGGCGGAGAGGAAAGCGGACGCGACGCAAAACGCCAGCGACAGCAGCATCTTGCTGCGAATGCCGAGCAGCAAACGGGTGAAGATGAACAGCAGCAGCTGCTTCATGAAGTAGATACCCGCCACCATAAACATCAGCAGCAGCAGGACTTCAAGATTACTGGCCACTTCTTCGCGAATATGCCCGGGCGTGGTCATACCGATAAATACCGCTTCAATAGCCAGCAGGCCGCCCGGCAGCAGCGGATAACATTTAAGCGCCATCGCCAGGGTGAAGATAAATTCGATAACCAGCAGCCATCCGGCAATAAACGGATGAAGATAAAAGACCAGCGGATTAACGATCAGGAAAATGATGAGAGTGAGTTTGTACCAGTCCGGGGACTGACCAAGAAAGTTGCGCCACAGGGCGCGGCCATACGACATTTCCACGACAGACATCCTTTCTCCGTCAAATTCTGAAACATGATTTTATGCGTAACTATACGCAAGATTACCAGTTGCGCAAAACGAGACGCAACTTTCTTCGCATCACGTTCTTTAGCCACAGAAAGTGTGAAATGAAAAGTTGAAAATGAAACGGCGATCCCTTTTTAATTACTTTCTGGCGCTATCTGCCTTATGGCCGCTCTGGTATGATGAGTCGAATAGCAACGCTGTGTAATGGAAATCTTATTATGGTCATTAAGGCGCAAAGCCCTGCGGGTTTCGCTGAAGAGTACATCATTGAAAGTATCTGGAATAACCGCTTCCCTCCTGGTTCAATTCTTCCCGCTGAACGTGAACTTTCTGAACTGATTGGTGTTACCCGTACAACCTTACGTGAAGTGTTGCAGCGTCTGGCCCGCGATGGCTGGTTAACCATTCAGCACGGTAAGCCTACCAAAGTGAACAACTTCTGGGAAACGTCAGGTCTGAATATTCTCGAAACCCTCGCGCGTCTCGATCACGACAGCGTTCCGCAGCTGATTGATAATCTGCTGTCCGTGCGTACCAATATTTCGACTATTTTTATCCGCACCGCTTTCCGTCAGCACCCGGATAAGGCGCTGGAGGTTCTGGCGAGCGCGCGTGAAATTGAAGACCACGCCGATGCGTTTGCCGAGCTGGATTATAATATCTTCCGCGGTCTGGCCTTTGCTTCAGGTAACCCCATCTACGGCCTGATCCTCAACGGGATGAAAGGTCTGTACACCCGCATAGGTCGTCACTATTTTGCCAACCCGGAAGCGCGTAGCCTGGCGCTCGGCTTCTATCATCAGCTGGCGAAAGTATGTGAAGAAGGGCTTCATGAACAGGTTTATGAAATCGTTCGCCGCTACGGGCATGACAGCGGGGAGATTTGGCATCGTATGCAGAAGAATTTGCCGGGTGACCTGGCGATTAATATGCGCTAGACCCCGCCCACGAATAAACAACGCCCGGTGCTGTCACCGGGCGTTTTGCTTTATACGCGCTACAGCGGATTGGGCCGCGGCGGCGTACGTTCCAGCAGCTCAACGCTACCATCGGCGTTTTGCTGCTCCAGAAGAACGTCAAATCCCCACAGGCGGTGGACGTGCTTCAGCACCTCGCGGCGTCCTTTATCCAGCGGCACGCGGTTGTGCGGCACGTAGCGCAGGGTGAGCGAACGGTCGCCGCGCAGATCCACATTCCATACCTGAATGTTCGGCTCGAGGTTGCTCAGGTTGTACTGCGCTGAAAGCTTCGAACGAATCTCACGATATCCCTCTTCATTATGAATGGCGGATATTTCCAGATAGTTGTTGTGATCGTCATCGAGCACGGTAAAGAAGCGGAAATCGCGCATGATTTTCGGCGACAGGAACTGGCTGATAAAGCTTTCATCCTTGAAATCGCGCATGGCGAAGTGCAAGGTTTCGAGCCAGTCGGATCCGGCAATATCCGGGAACCAGTACCTGTCCTCTTCCGTCGGCGACTGACAAATACGTTTGATATCCTGGAACATGGCGAAACCCAGCGCATAGGGGTTAATGCCGCTATACCACTGGCTGTTATAGGGCGGCTGGAACACCACGTTGGTGTGGCTGTGCAGAAACTCCAGCATAAAGCGCTCGGTGACTTTTCCTTCATCATAAAGATGATTCAGGATGGTGTAGTGCCAGAAGGTCGCCCAGCCTTCGTTCATCACCTGAGTCTGCTTCTGTGGATAAAAATACTGGCTGACCTTACGCACGATACGCAGGATCTCACGCTGCCATGGCTCCAGCAGGGGCGCGTTTTTCTCCATAAAGTAGAGCAGGTTTTCCTGCGGCTCAGAGGGATAGCGGCGCGCCGCTTCAATGGTCTTTTCCTCTTCGCGCTTCGGCAGGGTGCGCCACAGCATATTCACCTGGCTTTGCAGATACTCTTCCCGGCTTTTTTGCCGCGCTTTTTCCTCCTGCAGCGAGATTTTCTGCGGGCGTTTATAGCGGTCAACGCCGTAGTTCATCAAGGCGTGGCAGGAGTCGAGCAGCTTCTCGACTTCATCAACGCCGTAGCGCTCTTCACATTCGGTGATGTATTTACGCGCGAAGATGAGATAGTCGATGATGGAGCTGGCGTCGGTCCAGCTGCGAAAGAGGTAGTTATTTTTGAAAAACGAGTTGTGCCCGTAGCAGGCGTGCGCCATCACCAGCGCCTGCATGGTGATGGTGTTCTCTTCCATCAAATAGGCGATACAGGGGTTGGAGTTAATGACGATTTCATAGGCCAGCCCCTGTTGCCCGTGCTTATAGGCCTGTTCGGTCTCAATGAATTTTTTACCAAACGACCAGTGCGGATAGTTAATCGGCATCCCGACGCTGGAGTAGGCATCCATCATCTGTTCGGAAGTAATGACTTCGATTTGGTGCGGATAGGTGTCAAGACGATACAGCTTCGCCACCCGATCGACTTCTGCCAGATAGGTCTCCAGCAGCTCAAAAGTCCAGTCGGGTCCATCGCTTAAACGGGTTGTGTCCTTGTTCATGGAATCAATCGTAGCCATTAGCGCGCCCTCGTTGTTGATGGTTCTCTCTGTACGGAAAACCTCTTAACAAGCATAGAACACGGCGTCGCAAACTGCGTGCATCCGCATTTTCTTTTCTTCGCGATTTCACAATCTTAAAGGCGTTGTTTTACGGTTTAAACAGGATTTTATTCTGTAGAAAAATGAGGCGCAGCAGGAGATGGTAAACCGACGGGGGCAGTGCTGGCGCAGAACCCTGTGAGATAAGTCACCATAAATAAAGCGTATGTTGAATAATATTTTCATCTGAGTTATCAATTTGTAATCAGATGATTGTTCTTTAACGATTACGGAGCCGCTATGCGCGTCGTCATACTGGGAAGTGGGGTAGTTGGAGTCGCTAGCGCCTGGTACTTAAGCCAGGCAGGACATGAAGTGACGGTTATCGATCGTCAGCCGGGGCCAGCCGAAGAGACCAGCGCCGCTAACGCCGGGCAGATCTCTCCCGGCTACGCTGCGCCGTGGGCGGCGCCGGGAGTACCGTTGAAGGCGATTAAGTGGATGTTCCAGCGCCACGCGCCGCTGGCTATCGGGCTGGATGGCACGCCGTTCCAGCTGAAATGGATGTGGCAGATGCTGCGCAACTGCGACACTCGCCACTATATGGAAAACAAAGGGCGTATGGTGCGCCTGGCGGAGTACAGCCGCGACTGCCTGAAGGCGCTGCGCGAGAGCACCGGTATCCAGTATGAAGGCCGGCAGGGCGGCACGCTGCAGCTTTTCCGCACCGACAAGCAGTTCGAAAACGCGACCCGCGATATCGCGGTACTGCAGGAGGCGGGCGTGCCTTACCAGCTGCTGGAGGCAAACCGCCTGCTGGACGTTGAACCGGCGCTGGCGGAAGTGAGCCATAAACTGACGGGCGGTTTACGTTTACCTAATGATGAAACCGGCGACTGCCAGCTTTTCACCACGCGTCTGGCCCTGATGGCGGAACAGGCGGGCGTGACTTTCCGTTTTAATACACCGGTGGATGAACTGCTCTATGAAGGGGATCTCATCTCCGGCGTGAAGTGCGGCGCTGAAATCATCAAAGCCGACGCTTACGTGATGGCATTCGGATCATATTCGACGGCCATGCTGAAAGGGCTGGTGGATATTCCGGTCTACCCGCTGAAAGGCTATTCGCTAACGATTCCGATCGCGGAAGAAGACGGCGCGCCGGTTTCGACTATCCTTGATGAAACCTACAAAATCGCCATCACCCGTTTCGACAGGCGTATTCGCGTTGGCGGAATGGCGGAAATTGTTGGATTTAATAAAGAACTGCTGCAGCCGCGGCGTGAAACCCTGGAGATGGTGGTGCGCGATCTGTTCCCGCGCGGCGGCCACGTTGAACAGGCAACCTTCTGGACCGGACTGCGTCCGATGACCCCGGACGGTACGCCGGTGGTGGGCCGCACGGCGTATAAAAATCTGTGGCTCAACACCGGCCACGGCACGCTGGGATGGACCATGGCCTGCGGTTCAGGCCAGCTGATCAGCGATCTGATCTCCGGGCGTACGCCGGCGATCCCGTATGACGATCTTGCCGTCGCCCGCTACGGCCGCGGCTTTACGCCGGCCCGCGCTCAGCATCTGCATGGCGTTCACAATTAACAAGGAGCTTTCATGTCTCGTCCTGTAAAGGCCAGCATTGATATGTCAGCCTTACGCCAGAATCAACAAATTGTTCGCCGCGCGGCGCCCGGCTCGCGCCTGTGGGCGGTGGTCAAAGCCAATGCTTATGGCCACGGCCTGGCAAGGGTCTGGAACGCGCTTAGCGCCGCGGACGGTTTCGCGATGCTCAATCTTGAAGAGGCGATCCTGCTGCGCGAGCTCGGCTGGAAAGGGCCGATACTGATGCTGGAAGGTTTCTTCAATGCCGATGAGCTGGCGCTGTTTGATAAATACCGATTGACTACCAGCGTGCACAGTAACTGGCAAATCAAGGCGCTGCAGCAGGCGAAGCTGCACGCGCCCCTCGATATTTACGTCAAGGTGAATAGCGGGATGAATCGGCTGGGTTTTATGCCGGACCGTTTGCACATCGTCTGGCAGCAGCTGCGAGCGCTCGGTAACGTCAGCGAAATGACGTTAATGTCGCATTTCGCCGAAGCGGAAAACCCGGACGGCATTGTCGAGCCGATGCGGCGCATTGAGCAGGCGGCGGAAGGGCTGGATTGCCCGCGCTCGCTGGCGAACTCGGCGGCAACCTTGTGGCATCCGGAGTCGCATTTTAACTGGGTGAGGCCGGGGATCGTGCTGTACGGCGCCTCGCCTTCCGGCCTGTGGCAGGACGTGGCCAACACCGGGCTGAAACCGGTGATGACGCTAAGCAGCGAAATTATTGCCGTACAGAACCTGAAAGCCGGTGAAGCGGTCGGCTACGGCGCAACCTGGCGCACGGCGGAGGAGCGGCGTATCGGCATCGTTGCCTGCGGCTATGCCGATGGCTATCCGCGGCTGGCGCCGAGCGGTACGCCGGTGCTGGTTGACGGCGTACGCACCGTGACGGTCGGGCGCATCTCAATGGATATGCTGGCCGTGGATTTGACCCCATGCCCGCAGGCAGGGATCGGCGCGCCGGTTGAGCTGTGGGGCAAAGAGATCAAAATTGACGATGTCGCGGCCGCCTGCGGCACCGTCGGATATGAATTAATGTGCGCGCTCGCGCCGCGCGTACCGGTTGTGACGGTGTAACTTAGCCTGAGGCGGAT
This sequence comes from Klebsiella sp. GW_Kp182, assembly GCF_040062275.1. Lineage (NCBI taxonomy): Bacteria > Pseudomonadati > Pseudomonadota > Gammaproteobacteria > Enterobacterales > Enterobacteriaceae > Klebsiella > Klebsiella sp. GW_Kp182. The sequence continues at coordinate 472,118 of NZ_JBEAFQ010000002.1, forward strand.
CACTCCGCCTCATCTTCCGCCATCCGTACGCCGACCCGCAGTACGTGATCCTCTTCTTTTTCCGCCACCGTCCACACCATCCCGGCAAATTCCACCTGGTCGCCGACCACCGGCGCGGCGCCTAACAGGTGCTGTATGACGTCACCCAGCGACTGCTGGCGATCGCGAAACTCTTCTCCCCCGTCAATGCCGTAAATCTGCGCGACGTCGGCGAATCTGGCACTGGCATCGAGAATAAAATCACCGAAGAAGCGCTGATCCAGCGCCACCGGCGGCGACTGGCTGAACAGTTTACCCAGCGCGGGCAGGTCGCGCTCGCGGCCAATCACGCAGAGAATATCGCCTTCCAGCAGTCGGGTACTGCCGGTAGGGTGCAGGAGTACGTTGTCGCGAAACAGCGCGGCAATCCGCGTCTCCGGCGGCATATGCAGGTCGCGCAGCGCCGCGCCGACGCACCATTTTTCGGCGCTAAGCTGGTACACGAACTGCTCCCACGGGTTTTCCGGATGGATATCCAGCCCGACGCGGGAGATGGGCGAGCCGACCGGCGGCACCACCACTTTGGCTTTCTTCGCCGCCCAGGAGAGCGAGGTCCCCTGTAACAGCAGCGAGACCAGCACCACGAAGAAGGCCACGTTAAAGAACAACCGCGCATTCTCCAGGCCCGCCATCATCGGGAAGACGGCGAGAATAATCGGCACCGCGCCGCGCAGGCCCACCCAGCTGATAAATATCCGCTCGCGCAGGTTGAAGCCGCGAAACGGCAGCAGACCGGCAAACACCGACAGCGGACGGGCGATAAAGATCATCCACATCGACAGAATGAGCGCCGGGATGGCGATAGGCCACAGGTCGGACGGGGTGACCAGCAGGCCGAGCACCAGGAACATGGCGATCTGCGCCAGCCACGCCAGGCCGTCGAAGTTTTGCAGGATACCGTGGCGGTTGCGAATCGGCCGGTTGCCGAGCAGGAATCCGCACAGGTAGACCGCGAGGATGCCGCTGCCGTCCAGCGAGGTGGTGGCGGCGAAAATCATGATCCCGCCGCTCAGCGCCAGCAGAGGATAAAGCCCGGCCGGCAGCACAATGCGGTTAATCATCTGCAGCAGCAGATAGCCGCCGCCGAGGCCGATAGCGATACCCAACCCGAACTGCTGCACGATATGCACCGCGAACATCCAGCTCAGGCCGGTCTCGTGCTGCTGAATCATCTCGATAAGGGTAATGGTCAGGAACACCGCCATCGGATCGTTGCTGCCGGATTCAATTTCCAGCGTCGAGCCGACACGTTCGTTCAGCCCTTTACCGCCGAGGAGTGAGAACACCGCCGCGGCATCGGTTGAGCCGACGATAGCGCCGATCAGCAGCCCTTCAATCAGGTTGAGATGAAACAGCCAGGCCGCCATCAGTCCGGTCAGGGCCGAGGTGATCAGCACCCCGACCGTGGCGAGCGAGAGGGCGGGCCACAGCGCCACGCGAAAAGAGCTGGCCTGAGTGCGCATCCCGCCGTCAAGCAGGATAACCGCCAGCGCCAGGTTGCTCACCATGTAGGCGAAAGGGTAGTTGTCAAACGGAATGCCGCCGATACCGTCAATGCCCGCCAGCATCCCAATCGCCAGGAAGATAACCAGAATCGGGATACCGAGGCGTGAGGAAAAGGAACTTAATAAAATACTACAGGTTACTAAAACAGAACCCAGGATAAACAGACTGATGACCGCAGCGGCGTCCAATGTTGACGTACTCCTTACCGGCGTGAAGATAAATTAAAAACTACACCATTTTAACAATCTGACGCCGATCGGGATATGCGTTAGAGGAATTTTTATTCCGCCAGAACCGGGTGGCCGCTGATGCTTAACGTGGTGATGGATGCGTTGTTGACCAGCAACGCTCTGGCGCCAAGCGGCAGGGTGACCGTACGCTGCTCGTGACCGAAATCCAGGCCGCTGATGACCGGAATGTTAAGCTGCTGGCGAAGGTAGTCGTATACCATCGGCAGATCGTATCCGGCATCGTAGTCGTTGGCGTTTGCGCCGGTAAAACTGCCGAGGATAATCGCCCGCTGACGCGCGAGAATACCGCTGTTGAGTAGCTGTAATAGCATGCGTTCGACGCGGAACGGGTGTTCGTTAATATCTTCCACCACCAGAATTCCGTCGCTAATCTGCGGCATCCACGGAGTGCCGATAAGCGAAGTCAGCATCGCCAGGTTGCCGCCCCACAGCGTGCCGTCGGCGCGACAGTCCGGGCCTTCACCGTGCCATTCGAGCGTAAACGCCGGGTTGCGCAGCGCCTGCCAGAAATGGTGCTCGGTAAATTCGTTCAGCGTTTCAGCGCCGAAGTTTCCCGCCAGCATCGGCCCGCTAAAAGTGATTATGCTACCCTTTGCCAGCAGCCCCAGCTGGATGGCGGTGAAATCGCTGTGGCCGCAAATAAGCAGCGGATCCTGCTGCTGGCGCGCGATCAGCGCCTGCCAGTCAATCTGCGGCAGCAGGCGAGTTGCGCCGTAGCCGCCGCGTACCGCCAGCACGATGCGGTTTATACCGGCGAGGGCGGCGAGCTGGTTGATATCGGCAAGGCGTTCATTCTCAGTTCCGGCAAAGCGCAGCGCCCGGCGGGGAATGACTTCCTGGTGCGCGACCTGGTGCCCGGCCTCCTGCAGACGCTGCACGCCGCGATACGCCGCCTCCTGGTTGATGCAGTAACCGGAAGGGGCGACGAGATAAAACTGAGACATGACAATTCCTTGCTAAGAATGAAAGGGTTATCATGCCGCCTGGAGCGTTTATTGTCATCTCCGTGCGGCAAACTTCAGCCAATAAGGATAGATGTGTGAAATTGAGATGGTGTGTTTTTTTATGTGTATTGTTGGCCGGTTGTAGTTCAAAACACGATTATCGTAACCCGCCATGGAACCCGGAAGTCCCGGTTAAGCGGGCGATGCAGTGGATGCCAATCAGCGAAAAAGCCGGTGCGGCGTGGGGCGTCGATCCCCAGCTGATTACCGCCATCATCGCCATTGAGTCCGGCGGTAACCCGACGGTGGTCAGCAAATCCGGCGCGGTTGGCCTGATGCAGCTGAAGCCCTCGACCTCCGGTCGCGATGTTTACCGGCGGATGGGCTGGAGCGGGGATCCTTCGGTGAGCGAGCTGAAGAATCCCGAGCGCAATATTTCGATGGGGGCGGCCTACCTCAGCATCCTCGAAAACGGTCCGCTGGCGGGGATTAAAGACCCGCAGGTGATGCGCTATGCGGTGGTGGTGTCCTATGCCAACGGCGCGGGCGCGCTGCTGCGGACGTTCTCGTCCAATCGCCAGGATGCGATTGAAGAGATTAACGATATGGACGCCGATGATTTCTTTGAGCACGTGGTGAAAAAGCACCCGGCACCGCAGGCGCCGCGCTATATCTGGAAGCTGCAGAAGGCGCTGGACGCCATGTAAAGGGCGCTCCCCGCAGGCTCAGCTTGCCGGGGAGCCATCGGCCCGGCCGATTCTGGAACTGCACATTGATAAAGACGCGCGGCGGGCCCCCGCCGCGCGGAGGTTTACGGCGCGACTTTTTTCTCCTCTACCGCAGCCGGCTGCTGAGCGGCAGGCTGCGCCGAGACGTCCGCCGCTTTGCCGTTGTCGTCATTCGCCGCCGGGCGCGCGGTGGGGACGGAGTCACACGGCTTCTCTTTCGGACACACCAGGTCCAGCATCTTCAGGGTGACGCCGTTGGTCCAGCCAAAGCCGTCCTGTAGCGGATACTCTCCGCCACCGCCGCCTGTTCCGGTCGAGCTGACATCATATTTTTCCACCAGCTTCTGTTCGCTGTTGTAGGTGTGCTGAACGTTGCTGAGGAACCGCCAGCTCACCTCCATTGCGATTTTCTGCTGGCCATACTTTTGCAGGCCTTCAGCGGCAACCCACTGCAGCGGCGCCCAGCCGTTCGGCGCATCCCACTGCTGGCCGCTATTGACGGTCGTGGTGGTCAGGCCGCCGGGCTTGAGCAGTCGCGCTTCGGTGGCGGCGGCGACCTTCGCGGCGCGTTCGCTGGAGGCGGCGTTGACGTACAGCGGGAACAGCGCCGCGGCGGTCAGCTGATTGCGCACCTTATGACTTTTCAGATCGTAATCGGCGTACCAGCCCTCTTTATCGTTCCACAGATATTTCTCCAGCGCTTTCTGACGGGCGTTGGCTAATGCGTCATACTGCGCGGATTTAGCGCTATCCCCTGCCGCTTTACTGGCGCGGGCGATGGTTTTTTCCATGTGGAACATCAGCGAGTTCAGATCGACCGGAACAATCGAGGTGGTGCGGATGGTGCCGAGCTGCTGCGGGTTATCCATCCAGCGGGAGCTGAAGTCCCAGCCGGATGCCGCGGCGGAGCGCAGATCGCGGTAGATTTCAGTGGCCGGGCGGTTGGGATTGTTTTTGGCGGTTGTGACGTCGTCCAGCCAGGATTCCGGACGCGGCGTGTCGTTATCGTCCCAGTAGCGGTTGAGCAGGGCACCGTCGGCCATTCGCACCACGCGCTTACTGGCGCTGCCGGGCTCAAGCGCCTCAGCGCCATCCATCCAGTACTGGTACTCTTTCTCCATCTGCGGCAGCCATTTTTTGAGCGCCTCATCGCCCTCGTGCGTGGCCAGCAGTTCAACCATAAACGGGAAGAACGGCGGCTGCGAGCGGCTCAGATAGTAGGTGCGGTTGCCGTTGGGAATATGGCCCCAGGCGTCGATCTCCGCGGCGAAGTTGGTCACCATATCTTCAATTTTATCCCAGTGGCCGCTCTCAGCCAGGCCGAGCATGGTGAAGTAGCTGTCCCAGTAATAGACTTCGCGAAAGCGTCCGCCGGGCACCACGTAGGGCTTTGGCAGCGGCAGCAGCGAATCCCATTTTTCGACGTCGACGGTACTGCGGGTCAGTACGGGCCATAATCCGTTGATATGCTGGCGCAGCGTTTGTCCTTTTGGCGGAACGTACTGGTCGTTTTCGCGAGGCAGGGTAAAGTTGAGTTCTACGAAGTGCCGCAAATCAAAGCTGGTCTGGCTTTTCTGCATACGATAATCGGCAAGGATCATCAGCGGGTCGCCGTTCGGAATGGCGTCAGCAAACGTTTTCTGGTCAGAAAAAAGTTTCGCGCTTTGCACATCGTTAAATAGCGGACCGAGCAGGATATCGGGTGATTGCGGGGTGGGACGGGTTTCTTCAGCCTGAGCCGTCAACGTCGCCAGGGCGACAAACGCGCCCCCTAGCGCCAGACGAAGAGCAAAAGGCAGGGTAGCGGGGCGACGGGAAACGGGACTCGTCATAGATTGTTCTCCTTATCATTGCAGACTATGTGCCACTGCATTCGGCCATCAGAAAACCTTAGACGAATATCCGCCGCTGCGCGTGTCCGAGGTAACATTTTAAGTGAAAACAGAGTATTTACCGGGCACTGCTCTGTTCCGCACCGACAAAATATTGGCGGTTAAAACAGCGCTGTCTTGTAGGGTACTTCGGGGGATATTTTCGCTGAATATCTGGCAATTGATAAAAAACATAATCCGCGAATAAGAAAAATAAATAGACAAGCGGCATGGTATTCCTATATGGCATTTTTATCTGCTCATCCCTGTCGCCTGAAAAAAGTTAGCGAAGTATTAAAACATGTGATCTGCCAAACAAAAAAACGGGTTCTAATACCATTGAAGGCTGACAGGATCACATAAATAAAAAAACATAAATAATTAATAAAAAAACATAATGGCATCTGTAGGAGAGAAAAGTAAAAAATGCAGACATTACAGAAACCGGTTTCATTTTTTCGTAAAGGAGTGATGTATGTCTGCTGGCGACAAAATTTCTGTCAGAGAAAAAGTAGGTTACAGCCTGGGGGACGCAGCGAGCCATATTGTATTTGACTCCTCCGTTGCCATCTTAGCCTACTTCTATACCGATATTTATGGTCTACCGCCCGCCGTGATGGGGACGATGTTTTTGCTGGTTCGTCTGCTGGATGCGATTACCGATCCGATTATGGGGGCGATTGCGGATGCCACCTCAACCCGCTGGGGGCGCTTCCGTCCGTGGCTGCTGGCTATCTGCGTACCTTTTGCCGTGAGCTGCGTGCTGGTTTACTCCATACCGTCTTTCTCCGACTCGGGGAAAGTGGTTTATGCGGTTGCGGCATATATATTTATGACATTGATGTACACCGCCATTAATATTCCTTACTGCTCACTGGGTGCGGCGCTGACTTCCGATCCGCGTGAAAGCCTCTCTCTGCAATCCTGGCGTTTTGCCATCACGCCGATTGGCGGCGCGCTGGGTACCGCGTTTATTTTACCGCTGGCTGATCTTCTTTATCCTGGCGATCGGGCGACGGGTATTCAGGTCTCCATGGCGATATTTGGCGTTATCGGCTGCCTGATGTTTGTCGTCTGTTTCGCGACCACTAAAGAGCGCGTCCAGCCGATCAAAGAAGAAAATCTGAATATTGCCCGCGATGTGAAAATTCTTTTCCGCAACGATCAGTGGCGTATTCTCTCCGTTTACAACTTTATGATGCTGGTTGCCGTGGTGATTCGCGGCGGGGCGGTGGTATATTACGTCAATAGCGTGCTGAATAAAGGTGCGGACGTTATTACAATATTCATGCTCGGCGGGATGTTTGCCTCCATGCTGGGTTCGGTGCTGGCAAAACCGTTTGGTACGCGTTTCTGTAAGGTCAGACTCTCTTTCTGGATTAATCTCGTCACCGCTGCGCTGGGCGTCGTATGCTTTATGGTGCCGGTACAATATTGGGTGCTGGTGCTCGGCGTGCATATTCTGATCTCCATTATTCAGGGCGGCAACGGCGCGCTACAGTGGTCAATGATAACCGACGTTAATAACTATGGTGAATGGAAAACCCAGCGTCGTATCACTGGAATGAACGTCGCGGCGAATATTTTTGTGATTAAGCTCGGTGTAGCCGTTGGTGGTGCGATTCTTGGATGGGTGCTGGCTTACTACCATTACGCGGCTAACACCACGGTGCAACCAGCCTCTGCGGTACATGGCGTAGTGCTATTGTTCACCCTGGTACCGTCAATTTTCTATGTTCTTACCGCAGTCTCTATTAAATTCTATGGCTTAACAGAAAATAGAATGAATGGCATTGTTGATGATTTGAAAAAAGGAACTTTTGCCGAGTCCTGAAAATAACAGAATAACACTTGTGGCGTTGTGAATTCATCTTCACATAGCCACAGGTGTATCCTGAATGAAATAAACAATAATTAATTTAGGGATATTCAAATGAAAATAAAATATATGGCTTTGGCTATTGGCGCCATTATGTCCTCTAATGTGATAGCAGCAAAAAATAATACCTCTGCCGATATTGACCAGCGCCTTGCGCAACTGGAGCAAAGATTAATTAACGCTGAACAGCGCGCCGCCGACGCGGAAGCGCAGATACAAACGCTTAAACAACAGCAAACAACGGCAGCAAAAACCGCGCCGGCGGTGAAAGTCGATGCCGCTGACCCGGTCGCTCCCGGCGCGACGCCCACGAAGCTTACGCTCTCTGGCTATGGCGACCTGAAGTTTTATGGCGATGTGGAATTCAATATGGATGGCGCCAGCGGTAGCGGTAGCCTGACGTCGGTAAAAACCTCTTCGAGTAAAAACTGGGCGCCGGGTACTAAAGAACGTTGGGATATTAACGGCCGTATTCTGCTGGGCTTCGATGGTATGCGCAAAATGGATAACGGCAATTTTGCCGGTTTCTCCGCCCAGCCGCTGGCTGATATGACCGGTAAAATGAACCTTGATGATGCGGTATTCTTCTTTGGCAGGGAAGATGACTGGAAGGTGAAAGTTGGTCGTTTCGAGGCCTACGATATGTTCCCGCTGAATCAGGATACGTTTGTCGAATATTCCGGCAACACGGCTAACGACCTCTATAGCGATGGCTACGGCTATATTTACATGATGAAAGAGGGCCGCGGCCGTAGCAGCAGCGGCGGCAACTTCCTGCTCAGTAAAACGATAGATAACTGGTATTTCGAACTTAATAACCTGGTGGAAAACGGCAGTACGCTGTTCCAGGACTCCAGCTATCACGGCAATACCCTGGAAAATGAGAAAAACGTCGCCTATTTACGTCCGGTGATTGCGTGGAATAGCGGTCGCTTCTCTACCGCAGTAGCGATGGAAAAGAACGTCGTGAAGAATGCTTACGGTTATTACGACAATCGCGGCAGTTGGGTCGACCAGTCGGACCGTACCGGCTATGGCTTGACGATGTCATGGAATGGACAAAAAACCGATCCGGAAGATGGGGTCACCACTAACCTGAACGTGGCCTATATGGATGCCTCCGATGAGAAGGATTTCACCGCAGCTATCAACTCCCTCTGGCATCGTTTTGAACTGGGTTACATCTACGCCCACAACAAAATCGACAAGTTTAACTCGGCTAATTATGTCTCTACCTGCGACGATGGCTGCTGGATCTCCAACGTGGGTGACTACGATATCCACACCATTCACGCATCGTACCTGTTCCCCAATGTCATGGATATGAAGAACTTCAACATCTACCTTGGCGCTTACGCCTCGTGGATTGAAGCGAAACCAACGGATGGCGACAAACATGAAGACTCCCGCTACGGTGGCCGTCTACGTTTCAAATATTTCTTCTGATCAAAGCAGAGCCCGCATTGTGCGGGCTCTGTTCATTATGCCATTACGCCTCCTGCGGAGGCTCGAGTTAACAGGACTACATCATGTTTGACAGTAAAGCGGGCACTCCGCTGGAAGGGTTTGCCGAATTTGCCACTGCCGCTGCCGCCGAAGGCGCTGTATTGCTGAGAAACGATCGCGGAATGCTCCCACTCAATCCTCTGCAGCCGGTTTCACTATTTGGCCGTACGCAGATTGACTACTATCGCAGCGGTACCGGTTCCGGTGGGGCTGTTAACGTGGTGAGTCGTACAACTTTGTTGCAGGCAATGCGGGAGCGAAGCGGGGGCAGGCTCAATGAGCAACTGGCCGCGCTTTACGAAAGCTGGATTGAACAACACCCCTTCGACAACGGCGGAGGGGGCTGGGCAGCGGAACCCTGGTACCAGCAGGAGATGCCGCTGAGCGATGAGCAGATTCGTCAGGCCCGCGCCGTCTCGACCCAGGCTGTTATTGTCCTCGGTCGTACCGCGGGCGAAGATCAGGATAATGCCGATGTTGAAGGCGGGTACCGGCTCACGGCCGATGAGAAGCACATGCTACACCAGGTATGCCGAGAGTTTGATGAAGTGGCAGTCGTGTTGAATACCGCCGGGCTTATCGATCTCTCATGGGCTGACGATCCGCTGCTGCGTCAACGCATTCGCGCGCTTCTGTATGTCTGGCACGGTGGCGCGCACGGCGCACAGGCCGCAGCCTCGTTGCTATACGGCGATGTGACCCCTTCAGGTAAGCTGGTTGGCAGCATTGTGATATCGCTGGACGATCATCCGGCATCCCCCTGCTGGGGTGCGGAAGAAAAAAATCTCTACCAGGAAGATATCTACGTTGGCTATCGCTACTTCGAAACCTTTTGTCCGCAGCGCCTGCAGTTCCCCTTTGGCTTTGGTCTCTCATACACCTCTTTCACCCTGCAATCGGCGCGGGCGGAGACTTTTGGCGACCTGATCAAGGCGACCGTCACCGTGACCAATCGCGGGGAGCGCTTCGCGGGCAAAGAAGTGGTGCAAATCTACCTCCAGGCGCCGCAGGGCGCGCTCGGCAAACCGGCCAAAGCGCTGGTGGCTTTTGCCAAAACTCGCCTGCTGCAACCGGGGGAAAGCGAAACCTTAACGTTATCGATCCCGCTGGAGCGTTTTGCCTCCCTGGACGATAGCGGGGCGACCGGGCATCCACACTGTTATGTGATGGAGCCAGGGCTTTATCGTTTGCTGCTTGGTAACAGCGTGCGCGATCTACAGCCGCTGCCGGTTGACGGCGAGGCGGGGTACGCGCAGAAAACGCTGCGGATCCTCTCCTGCCATCAGCAGGTGCTGGCGCCGACGGTGCCTTTCGTACGTATAAAACCGGTCGCGGACGGCGATGATGGGCGCTATCAGATCGAGTGGGAGGACGTGCCGCGGCGGGAGATTAATCTGCGCGCGCGCATTGAGGAGCGTTTGCCAGAGGCTATCACCCTTACCGGCAACCAGGGACTGACCCTCAACGACGTTGCGGAAGGGCGTACCACGATGAATGCCTTTGTTGCTCAGCTGTCTGTTGAGGAGCTGGCCTGCCTGGTGCGCGGTGAAGGCATGTGTAGCCACAAGGTGACGCCCGGCGTCGCGTCGGCTTTTGGCGGCGTGGCCGACAGCCTGCTGGAAAAAGGTATTCCTCTGGCATCGACCGCCGACGGCCCATCCGGGATTCGCATGGATAACGGCGCGAAGGCCACTTTGCTTCCCAGCGGTACATTATTGGCCTCCAGCTGGGACCCGATCCTCGTGGAACGCTTATACGTGATGGAAGGCAAAGAGCTGCTGCGCAACGGTATCGACCTGCTGTTAGGGCCGGGGATGAACATCCAGCGCCATCCGCTGAACGGGCGTAATTTTGAGTACTTTTCCGAAGATCCGCTGCTCACCGGGATGATGGCGGCGGCGGTGGTTCGCGGCATTCGCAGCGGCGGCGGGATTGCCACCCTCAAGCACTTTGCCTGCAACAATCAGGAGTTCGCCAGAGCCAAAGCGGATTCGGTGGTGTCAGAGCGCGCGCTGCGTGAAATCTATCTCAAAGGTTTTGAGTATGCGGTGAAATCCGGCGGCGCAAATGCGGTAATGACCGCTTATAACCCGGTCAACGGCCACCATGCCGCATCCAACTACGATCTCACCACCACCGTACTGCGCGAGGAGTGGGGCTTTCGCGGGATCGTGATGACCGACTGGTGGGCAACGATGAACGATCCCATCGATGGCGGCGCGGCGAGCACTCACAACACCGCGGCGATGATCCGCGCGCAGAACGACCTTTATATGGTGGTCAATAATAACGGCGCGGAAGTTAATGCGGGGGGAGATAATACCCTGGCGGCGCTGGCGACAGGCGAGCTAACGCTCGGTGAGCTTCAGCGCTGCGCGATAAACATCCTCGACTTTATGATGCAGACGCAGGTCTTTAAGCGCGGGGAGATGCCGCGGGCGGGGATTATTCGCCTGGCGGCGGATCCTGCGTGCGATGGGGCCTGTCCTGGCGCAATTAAAATCGCCGAGCAGTCGCGGCTGCGCTACGACGAGGAGCTGGTGCTGAGCGTTGAGCGAACAGCGGTTTATGACGTGCTGGTGAGCGTTCACGCTAACGGTGCGCCGCTCGCACAAACCGCCTGCAACCTGCTGCTTAATGAACAATTTGTGGCGACGATCCAGACCAACGGTACGCTCGGTCGTGAGATTGTGCAGAAGCTGTGTCGGATTGAGCTACAGTCAGGGAAATATCGTGTAGGCTTTGATTTTATCAAGCCGGGTCTGGTGGTGGACTGGCTGGAACTCAAGCTCGTTAATGACTAATTTCCGTCTCAGGAGCCGCCGATGAACCGACGCCATTTTTTGTTTTTAAGCGCCGCCGCGCTGCTGGCGGGCGGTCGTCTTCGCGCCGCTGAAAGCCAGCAAACGATCCGCCTGTGGCCTGGCGTGCCTCCCGGCGGCGGCGGACCGGACGGCCCCGTTCGCTTATCGGCATGCGGCGCGCTAAGCCATATCGCCCAGCCTGAACTGACGGTATGGCGTCCCGCAGCGCCACGCGGCCACGGCGTATTAATTGCTGCCGGCGGCGGCTATCGACGCATTGAAATGGCGAAGGAGGCCTGGCCCGCCGCGCGCTGGCTAACGATGCGCGGCTATACCGCGTACGTGCTGACCTATCGTCTTCCCGGGGAGGGGTGGCAAGCGGGCGGCCTTGCTCCGCTGCAGGACGCTCAGCGGGCGCTGCGCCTGATTCGTCAGCGGGAAGCCAAAGTCAGCCTTCTGGGGTTTTCCGCCGGCGGACATTTGTCGGGAATGGCTGCCTGTCGCGCCGATTTTGCCTCTTACTCGCCGATCGACGGCGTGGACGACACCCCGCCCCGGGCCGACGGCGCCGCGCTGATTTATCCGGTGATTTCCCTCGAACCTCCGTACACCCATACCGCCACCCATCGGCTCCTCGCCGGGCCTCACGCCGCGGAGGCGGTCGATCGCGCCTGGTCGGTACAAACCTGGGTCAGCGGGCGGACGCCGCCCTGTTTTCTGGTTCAGGCGGAGGACGATAATGTCTCCGATCCGCACAATACGTTGATAATGGCCGCCGCCTGCCGTCAGCATCAGGTCCCGGTCAGCCTGTATCGTTACGCCAGCGGCGGTCACGGTTTTGCGCTGGGCCGGGCCGGTACGCCCAGCGTCGAGTGGCCCGAGCGCTACGCAGCGTGGCTCGCGGCGCGTTAGCATCGCGTGAATCGACTTGCCCCAAATTGGTGCGTTTAAAGCGAAAAACAGGCCATAAATAAGCAAAGCGTCTGATTGTTTTTTATTCAATTCAGCGTCATGGCATAACAGCGTAACGCCGCGCCGCCGCGCTGCGTTACCTGGCATAATTAATGCTTATCTCTTACCGGGATTACCTCAAAGTGAGTACAACCGGAGGAGACGGCCATGATAAAAATAACGCTTCCTGACGGGCATTATTATGATGAGATGCTTACCGCACAGGGAGAGCAGCGTCAGCACTATAACGCCTGGTGGCAATGGTTTCGCAGTACCGATCAATTCTCTATCCGGCAGAAGAAAGAGCAGGCGGAGCTGCTCTTTCACCGCATCGGCATCACCTTTAACGTCTACGGCGAGGATGAGGGCACCGAACGACTGATCCCTTTCGACAGCGTGCCGCGTATTATTCCCGCCGGCGAGTGGCAGCGGATTGACCGCGGCATCCGCCAGCGGGTGAAAGCGCTCAACGCTTTTCTTTACGATATCTACCACGATCAAAATATCCTTCGCGCGGGGCTGATCCCGGCCGAACAGGTACTGGCGAACGAACAGTATCAACCCTGTATGCAGGGGATAAATTTACCCAATAACACCTACGCCCATATCACCGGAGTCGATATGGTGCGCAACAGCGACGGCCAGTATTACGTGCTGGAGGATAATCTGCGCACCCCCTCCGGCGTCTCCTACATGCTGGAAAACCGCAAAATGATGATGCGGCTGTATCCCGAAATGTTCGAACAGCACCATATTGCGCCGGTAGAACGCTACCCCAGCTATCTGCTGCAAACGCTGCGCGAAAGCTCGCCGGTGGACGATCCGTGCGTGGTGGTGATGACCCCGGGGCGGTTTAACAGCGCCTATTTTGAACACAGCTTTTTGGCCCAGCAGATGGGCGTTGAGCTGGTGGAAAGCGCGGATCTGTTTATTAAAACCGGGGCGGTGTACATGCGCACCACCGAAGGACCGCGGCGCGTGGACGTCATTTACCGGCGTATCGACGACGCATACCTTGACCCGCTGGCCTTCCGCGCCGACTCCATGCTAGGCGTTCCGGGGCTGCTGTCGGTGTATCGCGCCGGGGGCGTGGTGCTGGCCAACGCCATCGGTACCGGCGTCGCCGACGATAAATCGATCTACCCCTTCGTACCGGAGATGATCCGCTTCTATCTGGGCGAGCAGCCGATCCTGAGCAATATTCCCACCTGGCAGTGTCGTAAGGCGGAAGATCTCAGCTACGTGCTGAGCAATCTTGAACTGATGGTCGTGAAAGAGGTTCACGGCGCGGGCGGCTACGGCATGCTGGTTGGCCCGCGCTCGACCAAAGAGGAGCGCGATGCGTTTCGCCAGCGCCTGCTGGCGAATCCGGCCAACTATATCGCCCAGGACACCCTGGCGCTGTCGACCTGCCCAACCTTTGTCGACGAGGGGCTGGCGCCGCGCCATATCGATTTACGTCCCTTCGTCCTTTCCGGCCAGGAGATCCGCCTGGTTCCCGGCGGGCTGACGCGGGTGGCGCTAACCGAAGGCTCGCTGGTGGTGAACTCGTCGCAGGGCGGCGGCACCAAGGATACCTGGGTGATGGAGGATGATGAATCATGTTAAGCCGCACAGCGAGTGAACTCTTCTGGATGGCGCGCTACCTTGAGCGCGCGGAAAGCTATGCCCGGGTGCTGGACGTGACCTGGAAGCTGTCGATGATCCCCCGCCACAGCCAGCAGTCACGGGATTTAGCCTTGCCGCTGAATCTGTCGCTGACCCATGAGCTGTTTCAGGCGCGGCACGCGCGTTTCACTATGAGCAACCTGCTTAATTTTTTCGCGCTCGACGGCAACAACCCGTACAGCATTTTCAGCTGCGTCGAGATGGCGTGGAACAACGCCCATGCGGTGCGCGGCAGCCTGTCGGCGGAGGTGTGGGAAAGCATCAACGCCACGCGCATTGAGCTGCGAAAGCTGCGCCAGCAGGGGATCGGCGAGCTGGGCAACGACGCTTTCTTTGAGTGGGTAAAAGAGCGGGTACATCTGTTTCGCGGGGCGATCCTCGGCACGCTGCTGCGTAACGACGCCCTGAGCTTTATCGGGATCGGGACGCTGATCGAGCGGGCATCCGCCACCGCGCAGCTGCTGTTGATTAAGGATCAGCAGTTGAACAGCGATCCCGATCCGGTACGCGAGTACTACCGGCTGGATACGCTACTTAATGCGGTCAGCGCCCGCGAGGCCTACAACAGCATTTACCGCCAGCCGGTCAGCCGCGAAACGGTGATGGAGCTGCTGATCCTGCGCAACGATGTGCCGAGATCGCTGAGAGCGAGTATTTCCGACCTCGTCGGGCAGCTGGAACAGATTGCCAACGACCGCTCGCACTTGCCGCTGCGGCTGGCGCACCAGCTCAACGTCGACCTGCGTTTCAGCACCCGCGACGATCTGGCGCAGGCCGATTTACAGGTCACCCTTAATGCACTGCTGGCGCGGATTAACGCGCTTTCCGACAGCATCAGACAAACCTATCTGGAGGCGTTATGAAACTGGTTATCGATCACCTGACCCGCTACGGCTACGATGAAGAAGTGAAGTTTTCGACCCAGTATCTGCGCCTGACGCCGCGCAGCAGCGGTCGGCAGAAGATCACCGCCTGGACATTAACCCTGCCGGACGGTTCCGCCGTCGCTACCACCGACGCCTGGGGCAACGTGCTGCACGTGCTGACGCTGGATAATCCGCATAAAGAGATTACCATCCGCGCCAGCGGGATCGTCGATATCGCGGAAGAGGGGGACGACATCGGCACGGAGCCGCAGGAGCTGCTGTCGCCGCTGGTTTTCTTGCGCTGTACGCCGCTCACCCGCGCTGACGGCCCGATCCGCGAATTCGCTCAGCGCTGGTATCAGCCGGAGGCGCAGGAGGAGAGCCTGAACCGGTTAATGGCCGAGCTGCTGCTGAGAATGCCCTATTCGCCGGGCGCCACCCAGGTGCAGGACTCCGCCGCCGATGCCTTTGCGCGCGCGAAAGGGGTTTGCCAGGATCACACCCACGTGTTTCTCGCCTGCTGCCGGGCGCTGGAGATCCCGGCGCGCTACGTCAGCGGCTACGTTTACAGCGATAACGCCGAGCACGTTGCCATGCACGCCTGGGCCGAAGTGTGGCTCAACGAGCGCTGGCAGTCGTTTGATATCACCAATAACACGCGCAGCCTGAATCAACATTTGCGGCTGGCGACCGGGCTGGACTATCTTGATGCGTGCCCGGTACGCGGCACCCGCCTCGGCGGCGGGGGGGAAATCATGTTAACTAACGCTGAAGTGCGCGAGCATTCGCAGCAGGCGCAGCAGCAATAACGGCAGGAACAAAAAACGATGACCTACTGTGTGGCCATGTGTTTGTCAGATGGACTGGTATTTGCCTCAGACTCCCGCACCAACGCGGGAGTGGACCATATTGCAACGTTTAAAAAACTGCACGTTTTCCATCAGGATGGCGAACGGGTCATGGTCCTGCAGTCGGCGGGCAACCTGGCCACCACTCAGAGCGTGATTAGCCTGCTCAGCGCCCGCATTCGCACCCAGCAGGAGCCTAACCTGATGCAGGTGACCTCGCTATACGACGCGGCGATGCTGATCGGCAAAACCTTACAGGAGGTGATTCAGCGCGACAGCAGCAATCAGCAGAACTGCGGCAATACCAACTTCAACTGCAACCTGCTGCTCGGCGGGCAGATCGCCGGCGAAACGCACCGGCTGTTTCATATCTATCCGGAAGGCAACTTTATTGAAGCCACGCGCGACACGCCCTATTTCCAGATTGGCGAGAGCAAATACGGCAAGCCGATTATCGACCGGGTTCTGACCATCGATACTCCCCTGGAGCAGGCGATGTGCTGCGCGCTGATTTCGATCGACTCCACCCTGCGCAGCAATCTTTCGGTGGGGCTGCCGCTGGACACCCTGCTGTACCGCAGCGGTAGCCTGAGCAGCGCCGAACAGCATCGGATCACCGAAAACGATCCCTATTTCAATACCATTCGCAAAGCGTGGTCCGAAGGGCTGCAGAGCACCTTTCTGAAGCTGCCGCCGTTCACGCCGGGCGGCCACAATCAGGCGGAAAAATAACGCCCCGGCGTCATGCCGGTCATGGTGCGGAAGAAGTAGATAAAGGCGCTATCGCTGGCGAAGTCGAGCGCCTGCGCCGTATCGGTAATCCGCTCCCCGGTTGCCAGCATCTCGACCGCTTTCATTAATCGCCACTGTTGACGCCACTGCTGGTAGGACATCCCGGTATCGCGGCGAAACAGTCGGCTGATGGTTTTTTCGCTGGCGCCGCAGCGGGCAGCGAGCGTCCCAAGCGGCGGCGGCAGCGCGTCGCCGCAAACCATCGCCAGCCGTTTATCCTGCGGCAGCGCGAGCATCATCGGCTCCCGCGCGGCGGCGCGAATTTCCGCCTGGCACAGGGCGGCGAGATGTCGCGCCGGCTCGGCCTCCCAGTCGGTATCCCAGGGGCTGGCGCTGATGCGCTCTAATAGTTCGCGCAGCAGCGGCACCACGTTGAGTATCGCCGACTGCGTTGGCAACTGAGGGTAACGCTGCGGCTGAAACCAGACGGAACGATAGTCGACAATGTTTTTCATCTCCGCGCGATGGCTGACTTCAGCGGGGATCCACGCCGCGCGCCCCGGCGGCAGCAGGCACAGCAGGGCGCCATCGTCGAGCGTTAAACGCACGCATCCCTGACGGGTAAACAGGATCTGCGCCATCTTATGCCGGTGGCTGCCGGAGTCGTGGTTACCGAGCGCCGACTGCACGCCAATCAGGCTACTTTTCAACGCATCCGGATCGAATGCCGCGTCAGCGTCAAGCCAGGCCATAATGTCTGATTTCCGATATTTAAAGTCATTATGTTTATAATGTTCGATAAACGGCTTCCCTACAATAGCGCCTCTTGTTAATCAGGAGGTGGATATGTTGGGACGTGCCGCGCTGGTGCTGGTGACCGCGCTACTGATGTTTCCGCAAATAGCGGAAACGATTTATAGCCCGGCGCTGACCGATATCAGCGCCCGTTTTTCCGTGAGCGCGCCGCAGGCGGCGCTAACCCTTTCCGTGTACTTTATCGGTTTTGCCGTCGGCGTTTTGCTGTGGGGCGGATTCAGCGATCGCTACGGCCGGCGTCCGGCCCTGCTGGCGGGGTTAGGGGTTTACGCATTGGGGTGCCTGATGGCGCTGTGGGCGACGGATTTTTCGCTGCTGCTGGCGGCACGGATCGTCACGGCCGCTGGCGCGGCAACCGGTTCAGTGGTGACGCAGACGGTCCTGCGGGACTGCTATCGCGGGCGGCAGCTGGCGGGAATTTTTTCGTTTATCGGCCTGGCGCTGGCGGTGAGCCCGGCCGTCGGGGTCTATATCGGCGGCGGGTTGACCGCCCTCTGGGGGATGCGCGGCGTATTCAGCGCGCTGGCGCTTTTGGCCGCCGCGCTTCTGCTGGGCTGCCTGGCATTGATGCCGGAAACGCGTCCGCAAAACCTCAGGAGAGGGCCGTTTCTTCACGTGCTGCGGCGGATGGTGGGCGATACGCGTATCGCCCTGGCGGCAATCCTGGTGGCGGCATTTAACGTCAGCCTGTTCAGCTACTACAGCCTGGCCCCGTTTCTGTTCGCCCGATTCGATCTTGATGCCCTGACGTTTGGCTACAGCGGCATGGCGCTTGCCGCGGGTTCGCTGCTCGGCGCGCTGCTTAACCACCGGCTGCTGCGTCGGAATGTCTCGCTGGGGCGGATTCTCGCCATCGCCTGCATTCTGCACTTAGTCGGCGGCGTCGCGGTGTACGTGCTGCGGGAATCAATCTGGTTTGTGGCGCCGGTTGCGCTGGTCACCCTTGCCTGGGCCATGGCGATCCCGCTGGTGTTGGGGTCGGCGCTGAGCGCCTACGGCGACTGTCGGGGCACCGCCGGCGCCTTTTTCGGCCTGTTTTATTATGTCCTGATTGGCGCCGGTCTGCTGGCGGCCGGGTGGGGGCAATCGCTGGGGGCGTCGCTGCTGGCGTGCGCGGGCGTGAGCATGCTCGCCGGGTGGCGATATATCATCGTGCTCAACGAGGGCTAAGGTGATTTTCTGGCAAAGCTAAGCGATTTAAATTCTTTGTTATTTAACGCGTTATCTCACATCTTCGGAGGATCAAACGATAACGCGAAAAGGCAGTGGCAGGAATGGCAAAAAGCAGGTCGGTCTATCTGCATCCGCAGCAGCGCGAGCGGATTCATCAGTTTTCCCGTAGCTGGCTGTGGCGCAGCGAGCTGCCCACCTGGCTACTGATCGTTGCCGTCTACGGCGGCTGGTTTGCCTCGCTGGCCTGGTGGCGCGAGCTGGGCATTTTCCCCGCCACGCTGCTGCTCATCTGGTTCACCGCCTGGTATATGTCATTGCAGCATGAGCTTATTCACGGTCACCCCACGTCGCGACCATGGTTTAACCAGCTGCTGGGGACCCTGCCGCTGGCGGTCTGGTATCCCTACGGGCTGTACCGCGACTCGCACCTGGCGCACCATCATCATCATTTGCTGACGCAGCCGGTTGACGATCCGGAATCCTACTATTTTACGCCGCAGAGCTGGCAGCGTTTTGCCCCCTGGCAGCGTAGCCTTATTCATCTGCGCAATACGTTTATCGGCAGGCTGCTGGTGGCGCCGCTGCTGGATATTGCCCAGACGCTCGGCAGCGCGCTGGCGGCATTTCGACACCGGCGGGTGAACACAATAGCGATGTGGCTGGTTCACGGTCTGCTGCTGGCGGCGCTGTTCGCGTGGATGAATCACCTCGGCTTTTCGCCGCTTTACTTCGTGCTGGCTATCAGCTACCCGGCGCTGGCGTTGACCAAAGTGCGCTCTTTCCTTGAACACCGCGCCGCGGACGATCCGCTGGCCCGTTCGGTGATTAACGAGGCGGGGCTGGTCTGGCGGGTGCTGTTCCTCAATCTCAACTACCATTCAGTGCATCACGATTTGCCGGGGGTACCGTGGTACGGGCTGCGAAAAATCTATCTGCATAATCAGGCGGAGTATCAGCGGCGCAACGCCGGGTTTGTGGTGCGCGGCTACGGTGAATGGCTGCGGCATTTTTTTGCCAGGCCGGTGGCGGTGAATGCCCATCCCGGGTTCAACCAGCAGGGTAAGGCGGATGAAGAGCATGAGTGAAAGGCTGGCGTTTCCGATGTACGCGGTGAATGACGAGGATACTCAGGCGCTCTGGCGGGCGGTGTGGCAGCTGCTGGCGGCCCGCGGCGTGGTGGAGGAGGATACGCTGTCGTATCAGGTACCTGAGGATCTGCTGACGCACTGGCGCCATCCGGCGCTGCTGTTGAGCCAGACCTGCGGTTATCCGCTGATGACGCGGCTGCCGGCAGTGCAAACGGTCGGCTGTTTTCACTATTCCGCGCCCGGATGCGAAGGGCGGAACTACCGCAGCCTGCTGGCGGTACGTGAGGCGGACGGTGGTCAGACGCTGGCGGATTTTCGCGGGCGCCGGGTCGTGTGCAATTCGCCGGATTCCCAGTCCGGCTATAACGTGCTGTTAAAAATGGTCGCGCCGCTGTCGCGCGATGGGCGTTTCTTCTCGGCGGTCGCGTTTAGCGGCAGCCATCGCCAGTCGCTGCGTGAGCTTCAGCAGGGGACGGCGGATATTGCCGCTATTGATTGCGTGACCTGGGCGCTGCTGCAGCGTCATCAGCCGGAGGCGCTGGCGGGGCTGGCGGTGATTGCGCGCAGCCCGCTCGCCCCGGGTCTGCCGCTGATTACGTCGGCGACGACGTCCGCGGCGACGCTGGGGCTGCTGAGAGAGGCATTGCAGCAGCTGGTGAGCGATGAACGCTACCGGCCGCTTTGCGAAGCGCTGTTTATCTGCGGCTACAGCGATATGCGGCGCGCGGACTATCAGCCGCTGCTGGCGTGGCGTGATGAGGCGGCGGCCAGGGGCGTTGTGCGGCTGTAGGCGGCAATTTCCCCGGGCCGCGGCGCAAGCGCCTTGCCCGGGCTACCCGATCGCAGACGGTTGTGAACCTGTAGCCCGGCTAAGCGCAGCGCAAGCCGGGAAGAAA